>JAQZBG010000336.1 GCA_029239165.1 Microbacterium sp.
TCTTGCCGGCGCGTTTTCGGCCGAGCGACCTGCCGTTGAGGAGCAGTTCCACGTGGTCGGCGTGGGAGTAGACCTCTATCTCGGCGGTGCCCGCGGCTCCCCGCCACGACCAGCTCGGCACCGCGTCGGAGGTGCGCCAGGGCGTGCGATTCGCACGCTGCCCGACCCGATTCATGGGTCGGACCGCGATCGCCGGCGAGTCGAGGAGTCCCCAGACCGCCTGGGCGAGGAAGAGAGGCGCGCCCGGTCGGCCGAGGATGTCGAACGCACCGGGACCGGCGATGAGCGCGGGATAGGGCTTGTTCAACCCGCCCGGTTCGTCGCCGTACGTCCAGACTCCGATCCCGGCTTCGCCGAGGTAGTCCCATCCGGTCCACATGAAGTCGCCCATGACACCGGGCACGGATTCGACGCGGCGCCAGATCGCCGGCAGGTCTCCCGGCATCGACTCGCTGCCGACGATCACGCGGTTCGGGTAGCGCTTGCGGTCGCCCGCATACCGCCCGTACGCGTAGTTGTAGCCCGCGACATCGACGGCCGCGAAGGCGTCCTTGCTCGCCTTGTCTGCCATTGGGAGTCGGGAGACGAGTTCCATGACCCGCCCGAGCTTGGCGGTGAGCATGTTCGCCGCGGTGCTCGTCGCCTTCTTCCGGTCTCCGGCGTTCTTCGGCTGCTCGCGGTCGTGCGCGTTCTTGCCTTTCGAGGCCATGACGTTCAGGAGCAGGTTCACGGCGAGGGTGGTCGGCCGGCTCGGATCGAGATCGCGGAACAATGCACTCACGCGGCGCGCAGCATCCTGCCCATCGGGCGTCGCCGTCTCGGCGATCTCGTTGCCGATCGAGTACATGATGACAGAGGGCCGGTTGCGATCCTTGGCGACCATTGCCCGTGCGTCGTCGGTCCACACGTCGTCGAATCGGTCGGCGAGATCGTGCGGCGTTTTGTGCTGCAGCCAGACGTCGGTGAGCTCATCCATGACGTACAGGCCGAGTTCGTCGCACGCATCGAGGAAGGCCCGGGAGAGCGGGTTGTGGGAGCTGCGGATGGCGTTGTAGCCCGCGTCCTTCAGCAGGCGCGCGCGCCGGTACTCGGCGGCGTCGAACGTGGCGGCGCCGAGGATGCCGTTGTCGTGGTGGATGCAGGCGCCGCGCAGGAGCACCGGAACTCCGTTGATCCGCACACCGTGTCGGGCGTCGACCGAGAGGGTACGCAGGCCTAACCGCAGACGGTGCTCGTCGAGCGGCACTGTTCCGCGGCGAACCGTGGCCGTCACGTCGTAGAGGTGAGGTGTCTCTGCTGACCACAGGCGGGCGTCGGGAACGAGGAGCTCGAGCTGCGCGACGCCGTCCGCGATGGTCGCGGTGCCCGTCACAGACGTTGCGGCGCCGCCTGCCAGCGCGATCTCGACGACGTCACCGGATGCTGCGCCATCGACGCGGACGGTCGCGGTCAGGGCCGCCCGCGGGGTGATCGCAGTGGTATCGAGGTGGATGCCGTCGGCGGCGATGCGAGTCGTGCCGACCTGCTCGAGCCACAGCGGACGGAAGATGCCGGCACCCGTGTACCAGCGGCTGTTCGGTGTGCGGCTGTTGTCGACGTCGACGACGATGCGATGCGTCGATCCGGGCTGGAGGACGCCAAGAGGCGCACGGAACTCACGGTAGCCGCTGACGTTTCGGGCGACGACCACATCGTCGACGACGACCGTGGTGTCACCGTAGACGCCCTCGAAGAACAGCCGGTACTCCGCGCCCGCGGCATCCGACGGCACGGTCCACTCGTTCTCGTATCGGTACTTCCCGCCAGGGAAGTAGCCGCCGTGGTTGCCGGTGCCGGCATCCGCCGACCGGGGCTCGCCGATCATGGCGTCGTGCGGCAGCGCCACTGGGGTCGCTTCTGATCCGGGGGTGCGGCGGAACGTCCAGCCGTCGTGGAACCGGGTGCTGCTCATCTCAGATCTGTACTTCGTCGGTGCGGAGGGTGCCGGCTCCGTTGCTCTGGGCAACGTCGCCGAGCCAGGCAAGGGAGGGCTTGGGTGCGCGCACGAATGTCTCGCGATCGACCGCGATCAGTCCGAAAGTGGGGCCCCAGTGCCCCCACTCGTAGTTGTCGAGGAGTGACCAGTGCAGGTATCCGCGCACGTCGACGCCGTCCTCGATGGCACCACCCAGGTGCGCGAGCGCCTCGCTCGTGAACGCGATGCGGCGGTCGTCGTCGGAGGTGGCGATGCCGTTCTCGGTGATGAGCACGGGCGCACCTGCGACGGCGGCGGCGTGCCGGACGGCGACGGCGAGGGAGTCCGGCCGGTATGCGGTCCCGACCATGGTGTTGTCGGGATGCTCCGGGTGCGGCACGAGCCCGTTGTCGTCGACGCGTTGGGTGGAGTAGGACTGCACGCCGACGAAGTCATCGCCGTGGGATGCCTCGAGATAGATGTCCTCGTACGCGTAGCGGACTTCGGCGAGCTTTTCGGCGTGCTCCGGGTCCGCGTAGAACGCGCCGTTGGCGATCGACCAGCCGACCTTGGCCCCGGTGCGAGCGCGGACGATGTCGCGGGCCGCATGGTGCGCGGCGATCATCGGACGGGCGTACTCGACTGTCGGCACCGGAAGGGCAGCAGCGATCCGGTTCCGGTCGGACTCGCCCTCGACGGTGGGGCTCTGCCATTCCGAGGCCTGACCGGAGCGCATCGCCTCGGTCATCATCGTGATCATCGCCATCATATTCGGCTCATTGATGGTCACAACCCACTCGACACCGTCGAGGATGTCGGTGACCTTCTCCACATATGCCGCGAACCGCTCGACGGCGTGGGGTGAGCTCCACCCGCCCTCGGTCGCGAACCACAGCGGCAAGCTGAAGTGGTTGAGGGTGACGACCGGGGTGACGCGCTCCGCCAGGCAGGCGTCGATCATGCGCCTGTAGTGGGCGAGCTCGGCGCGGGAGAAGTGCCCCTGCCGTGGCTCGATCCGGGCCCATTCGATGCCGAACCGGTACGCGTTCAGCCCGGCGCCGGCGAGCAGAGCGATGTCTTCGGCGTATCGGTGGTAGCTGTCGTCGGCGTCGCCGCTGAGCTCCATGCCCGGCATCACGCTTTCCCGCGCCCACCAGTCGCTGTTGAGGTTGTTGCCTTCGATCTGGTGCGCAGCGGTGGAGGCGCCCCAGAGAAAGTCCTCGGGGAAGTAGGTCATTGCGGGTCCTTTGGGCAGAAGGCAGGGTGTGAATCCGCGTGGGCGGCGCGGGCTGGCCGCGCCGCCGAGGCGGGGGTCAGATCTTGATCGTGCTGGTGTCGGCGTGAACGCCTACCGAGAGGTCGGCTTGGATGATGCCCTGGCCGACCTTGCTGGCGAAGCCCGGGAGGGCGAACTCGCGGGTGGCCAAGCGCAGCGAGAAGAACGGAGGAAGCTTCGTATCGCGCGGAAGGGCGGTCTGCGGATCTTCCGGTTCTGCAATCTGAGCTGGGGGGGCGCCGGGGCTGAGCTCTGACATGGGTCTCTCCGTTGAGTCGGGTGGTGACGGCATTATCACGTGTCAACAGAAGTAGATCACAGCAAATTGTCACGTGTCAACATCCGGGGCGTTCCTGCTCGAGGCCCGCAACGTGGTGCTACTCGGTCCTCCCGGGACCGGAAAGACGCACCTGGCGACCGCGCTCGGGATCGTCGCCGCGAGGCACGGGCAGCGGGTGCTGTTCGCGACCGCGACGGACTGGGTC
>JAQZBG010000337.1 GCA_029239165.1 Microbacterium sp.
AGGACTTGCCAATGGCATCCTCACCGCCGACCTGGCGCTCACCCTGGCCCAGGCGACTGCTGTCGTCCTGGGCCAGGGCCGTACTGCGGAGGCTCGCAAAGCCGAAGGCAAGCGACTCACCGCAGTGGTCGCCCGGGACCCTCGGGTCTCCGGACACTTCCTGACGTCGGCGGTCTCCGCTGGACTCGCCTCCTCAGGAGTCGACGTGCTCGAGGCGGGCGTCATCCCGACTCCGGCGTTGGCGTTCCTCGTCGCCGACCGCGACGCCGATTTCGGTGTCATGATCTCGGCCTCGCACAACGCCGCTCCCGACAACGGCATCAAGATCTTCGCCCGTGGCGGCCGCAAGCTGCCCGATGAGGTCGAGCAGCGCATCGAAGAAGCGATGCACGGTGAGATGCTGCGCCCGACCGGCGCCGGCGTCGGCCGTGTCGACCGCTTCTCCGATGCGGAGGACCGCTACGTCGTGCACCTCCTCGGCTCGTTGCCGAACCGTCTCGAGGGCATCCACGTGGTGCTCGACTGCGCTCACGGTGCTGCTTCGGGCGTCTCGCCGGAGACCTTCCGCGACGCCGGCGCCGAGGTGACCGTCATCGGGGCCGACCCCGACGGCTGGAACATCAACGACGGCGTCGGCTCGACCCACCTCGACAACCTCGCCGAGGCCGTCGTGCGTCTGGGTGCCGACATCGGCATCGCCCACGACGGCGACGCCGACCGCTGCCTCGCGGTGGACGCCGAGGGCAACCACATCGACGGCGACCAGATCATGGCCATCCTCGCGGTGTCCATGAAAGAACGTGGTCGTCTCACGGACGACACCCTCGTCGCGACGGTCATGAGCAACCTCGGCCTGCACGTCGCCATGCGCGAGCACGGCATCACGGTGCGCCAGACGGCCGTCGGTGACCGCTACGTGCTCGAAGACATGAACGAGGGCGGGTACGCGCTCGGGGGCGAGCAGTCCGGTCACGTGATCATGAGCGAGTACGCCACCACGGGTGACGGCATCCTGACGGGCCTCCACCTGGTGGCCGAGATGGCGCGGCAGAAGAAGTCGATCGCCGAGCTCGCGTCGATCATGACGGTGTACCCGCAGGTGCTCATCAACGTGCGCGACGTCGACAAGGATCGGGTCGCCGACGACGAGATCGTGCAGCAGGCCGTGCGCGAGATCGAGAGCGAGCTGGGCGACTCCGGTCGCGTGCTGCTGCGCAAGTCCGGCACCGAGCCTCTGGTGCGCGTGATGGTCGAAGCCGCCGATGCGGAGTCGGTGCACGCTTACGCCGGACGCCTCGCCGAGGTCGTTCAGGAGCGCCTCGCACTCTGACACACGGCAGAAACTCGGAACCGGCCGGTCGCTGAACCAGCGACCGGCCGGTTCTCTGTGTCCGGGGGTGCGGCAGCCGGTCAGGGAGCCGCGCAGATGCGGTACTGACCGCCCTGCGCGAGGGTCTCGGTCGTGCAGGGTTCCGTGGTCAGCCGGGGCACACCGGCCATGGCAGGGGCGTCGTGGAGTCCGACGTGCGCGCCCGTCAGCACGATGGGCGCGACCGCATAGCCCCAGGGCTCGGCGGCCAGCCACTCGACATCGTTCGCTTCGACCCAGGCAGTGAGCGGCACGATGGCGACGCGCTGACTCTCCAGGGTCGTGTGGGGCTCGTACGTCGACACGACGTGACCGACTCCGCCACCGGCGACGACGGCGGCCAGGGCGGTGGCGGCCGCGATGCCCACAGCACGGGCACCGTTGCGGCGTGGCAGGGCGGCCACGGCCCACAGGGCGACCGCGGCGAGGACGGGGAAGAACGCCAGGATGCCGGGCGCGGGGTGACGCACCCACAACGGCAGGCGGGACGCGGTGGCCCACCAGCCCACGAAGGCGAGCGCGCCGACGATGGCCGCCAGGGCGTAGGCGATCACGATCCGATCCGCCGCGCTCGCGTCACGCCAGCGCAGCACGATCCCGATGATCGCGAGACCGAGGGCGATGACCGCCCCGATCACGGCGACGACACCCGGCAGCGACCAGGAATCCGCCAGCGTACCGAGCTTCTGCAGCACCGTGGTCGCGGCGTCGCCCTGACCTCCGGTGCGGATGAAGTGGGCGAAGTCGCGCAGGTGCTGCACGTAGCCGGAGAACCCCAGCGACAGCAGTGCGCCGAGCTCGAGGAGCAGTGTCGGCACGGCGGCCAGAAGGAGGGGCAGCCACGACCGCCGGAGCGTGTCGCGCACACGAGCCCATCCGGTGCCGTCGGAGAGCACCCACAGGGCGATGGCGAAGGCGGGCAGGGCGAGCGCGGCGATGAGCTTCGCCTGGATCGCGAGGCCCACGAGGAGCCCCGCCAGCCACGCGCGGCGGGGGAGGAGAGTGAGTGCCCAGACGAGAAGTGCGGCGGCAGGGATCTCCCCGAGGAGGTCGGCAGGACCCTGGATGGGGGAGAAGCCGGCATCTGCCGTGAACGCGAGGGGCACGGCGACGGCGAGGAGCGCGGCCCAGCGTCCGCCGATACGGCGTCCGAGCACGGCGAGCCCGGCAAGGAGCGCGACCCAGAAGGCCAGGGGGACCAGCCGGGCAGCCAGCACCGGATCCATCCCGGTCGCAAGGAGCGCGGCGACCGGTAGGAGCACGACCGGCCCGGTCGAGATACGGGGGTCGAACGGGGTGATGGTCGAGCCGGAGAGGGCGCCGTCGCTGGAGTATCCGAGACCCTCCAACAGGTTGAGCGGGACGGTGAGGTTGAAGGCCTCGTCCTCCCAGAAGCGCCACACCACGAGGCTGTGCCATGCGACGATGACGTGCCCGATCAGCAGGACCGCCGCCGCAGCCCAGAACAGGATCGTGCGTACGCGGGTCATCGCGTGACGGTCTCCGGCCGCCGGATGTTGCGCAGGGGAGCGGACGGCCGCAGCGAGAGTGTCCACGCTTCGACCAGGGCGACGCGCACGAATTGGCGCAGACGTTTCGGTGGCAGGGTGACGGTGTTCCCTCGCCCCCACATGGTGCCGGTGGTCGAGGCGCCTCGACGCGGGATGCTGGCGACCCGCAGGTAGCGCACGGCGAAGCCCGCGCGCGCCTCGGCGAGGGAGAAGTGCACGTGCGGCACCGTGGCGTCGAGCGGGGTCGCGTCGACGAGCAGGCGCAGGGCGTCGGGGCGGTAGGCGCGCAGCGGCGTGTTGACGTCGGGGATGCGGCGTCCGGCGGCGAGGGCGATCAGGAGGCCGACCGCGCCCGTGAGCACCTTGCGGTACCAGGGGTCGGTGCGACCGTCGCGTACACCGTGGACGACGTCCGCGTCTTCGGTCGTGAGAGCGTTGATGAGACGAACGAAGTCGCTGCCGTAGAACTGTCCGTCGCCGTCCACATGCACCAGCACGTCGGGGTCGGCGTCGAGTCCGGCACGGTAGGCCGAGAGGGCTGTCGGTCCGTGGCCGCGGTTGAGGGGCTGCACGTCGACGGTCACGTCCGAGACACCGTCGAACGCCGAAGCAGTGGCGTCCGTGGAGCGGTCGTCGGCGACATGGAAGGTGACGCGGGCGGCCAAGGGAGACACGCAGTCGCGGATCTCGTCGATGAAGCCTTGGATGCCTTCGGCCTCGTTGAAGGCGGGCATGACGACGGCGAGGTGGCGAAGGGTCACAGGGTCCTTGGGGTGGCGGAGGGCGCGGGGATCAGCAAGTAGCCTAGTTGAGCCATGAACCCTCCCTCTCG
>JAQZBG010000338.1 GCA_029239165.1 Microbacterium sp.
CTGGTCGATCAGCCGCAACCGCTACTGGGGCTCGCCGATCCCGATCTGGAAGAGCGACGACCCGGAGTACCCGCGCGTCGACGCCTACGGTTCGCTCGAAGACCTGGAGCGCGACTTCGGCACCCTGCCACGCAACCCCGAGGGCGAGATCGATCTGCACCGCCCGTACATCGACGACCTGACGCGCCCGAACCCCGACGACCCCACGGGCACGAGCACGATGCGCCGGATCGAAGACGTCTTCGACGTGTGGTTCGACTCGGGATCGATGCCCTACGCCCAGGTGCACTACCCGTTCGAGAACCAGGAATGGTTCGACTCGCACTCGCCGGCCGACTTCATCGTCGAGTACATCGGTCAGACCCGCGGCTGGTTCTACGTCATGCACGTGCTGTCGACCGCCCTGTTCGACCGGCCGGCGTTCACCGGCGTGAGCTGCCACGGCATCGTGCTCGGCAGCGACGGGTACAAGATGTCGAAGTCGCTGCGCAACTACCCGGACGTGTCCGAGGTGCTCGACCGCGACGGCTCCGACGCGATGCGCTGGTTCCTGATGTCGAGCTCCGTGCTGCGCGGCGGCAACCTCGCGGTGACCGAGGAGGGCATCCGCTCCGGCGTGCGCGAGTTCCTGCTGCCGCTGTGGAACTCCTGGTACTTCTTCGCGACCTACGCGAACGCGTCCGGCGCCGACGGATACCAGGCCGAATGGCGCACGGACTCCACGGATGTTCTCGACCGCTACATCCTGGCCCGTCTCGGCGACCTCGTCCGCGAGGTTCGTGCCGACCTGGAGGGTCTCGACTCGACCACGGCGTCCGCGCGTCTGCGCGACTTCGCCGAGGTGCTGACGAACTGGTACATCCGCCGCTCGCGCGACCGCTTCTGGGTCGGCGTGACGGAGGATCCGAAGAGCCGTGAGGCGTTCGACACGCTCTACACGGTGCTCGAGACGCTCACCCGCGTCGCGGCACCGCTCGTGCCGCTGATCAGCGAGCGCGTGTGGCAGGGCCTCACGGGTGGGCGCAGCGTGCATCTGACCGACTGGCCGGATGACACGCAGTTCCCCGCCGCTGACGAGATCCGCGACGCGATGGATGCGGTGCGGGAGCTCTCGAGCGTCGGCAACGCGCTGCGCAAGAAGGAGAAGCTGCGCGTGCGCCTCCCGCTCGCGCGTCTGACCGTCGTGTCGCCGCTCGCCGGGTCGCTCGGACAGTTCGAGGACATCCTTCGGGAGGAGCTCAACGTCAAGTCGGTCGAGCTCGTCGCCCTGCAGGACTCCACCGCCGTCGAGTACGGCATCACGCATCGCCTGAGTGTGAACGCGCGCGCCGCGGGCCCGCGCCTCGGCAAGAACGTGCAGACCGTGATCAAGGCCGCGAAGGCGGGAGACTGGTCCGAGGCGGGCGGCGTCGTGACCGCGGGCGGCATCGCCCTGGAGCCCGCCGAGTACGACCTCGCACTGGAGACCACGGGCCGTCCGGAAGGCGAGGCGTTGGCGATCGTGCCGTCGGGCGGGTTCGTGCTGCTCGACACGCAGACCACGCCGCAGCTCGAGGCAGAAGGGCTGGCCCGTGACGCCATCCGCGTCGTCCAGGAGGCTCGGAAGAATGCGGGTCTCGATGTCAGCGACCGCATCGTCCTGGCGCTGAACGTGTCTCCCGACGACGCCGCAGCGCTGGAGGCGCATGCGGAGTTGATCGCCGCGGAGACGCTCTCTGTCGCCTTCGCCGTCCAGTCGACCGAGGACCTCGAGACGCTGGTCGACGAGGTCACGAGTCCTGGCGATGGCGTCTTCCGTTCGGGAGCGCGTGCGCTGGGTGCGACGAAGGCGCCGGTCATCGTCACGATCGATGCGACTGCGGTCGCGAGCGGAAAGGGCGGAGCATGAGCGAGCGGGAGAGGGCGGATGCCGTCTACGAGGCGCTGCTGAGTCGCGCGGGAGAGCGGTGGGTGCAGCCGCGCAAGGAGCGCACAGCGCGCATCCTCGCCTTCCTCGACGACCCGCAGCGCACCTACCGCGTCGTGCACATCACGGGTACGAACGGCAAGACCTCGACGGCGCGGATGATCGAGAGTCTGCTGCGCGCGCACGATCTGCGCACCGGACTGTTCACCAGTCCCCACCTGGAGCGCTTCACGGAGCGCATCATGATCGACGGCGAACCGATTGCGGACGAGGCGATCGCCGATGCGTGGGACGAGATCGAGCCGTTCGTCGACATCGTGGACGCGGAGTTCGAGGCCGCAGGGGATGCGCCGCTGACATTCTTCGAACTGCTGACGGTGCTCGCCTTCGTCGCCGTGGCGGATGCACCGGTCGACGTGTTGGTGCTCGAAGTCGGCATGGGCGGGGAGTGGGACTCCACGAACACGGCCGATGGAGATGTCGCGGTCTTCGCGCCGATCGACATCGACCACGCGGATCGGCTCGGGGACACCATCGCCGCGATCGCAGAGGTCAAGGCCGGCATCATCAAGGAGGGTGCGGCGGTGGTGTCCGCCCAGCAGCCCCCCGAGGCCGCCGAGGTCCTGCGTCGCGTGGCGGCGGAGCGCAACGCGACCATCGCCTTCGAGGGCGAGGAGTTCGGCATCACGGAGCAGAAGCTCGCGGTCGGAGGCCAACTGCTGACGATCCGGGGGCTCGCGGGGGAGTACTCCGAGGAGTACCTGCCGCTGTACGGCGCTCACCAGGGGCATAACGCGGCACTCGCGGTCGCTGCCGTCGAGTCGCTCATCGGCGGGGCGACCCAGGCGATCGCGGGCGACATCATCTCCGACGGGCTCCAGGGCACGACGTCTCCCGGACGACTGCAACTTCTCGGCATCGCGCCCACCGTGATCGTCGACGCCGCGCACAATCCGCACGGTGCTGCCGCTCTCGCTCAGGCGCTGGACGACAGCTTCGACTTCGACGAGTGGGGCCTCGTGCTGGGCGTCCTCTCCGACAAGGATGCCGCGGGCATCATCGATCGGCTCGCGCCCGCCGCCGCACACGTCTTCGCGACCGCTCCGGACTCGGATCGCGCGAGCGACGCCGACGCGATCGCCGACCTCGTCGAGCAGACGGGGCAGCGCGCGACCGTGCACCACTCCCTGGCCGACGCAGCGGACGCTGCGCGCGAGTGGGCGGCGTCGTCCGATCGTCGTGCCGTCGTGATCGCCGGCTCGGTCGTGCTTGCCGGCGAGGCCATCGCCCTGGCCGAGGAAGAGGACTGGAAGTCGGGGTGGCGCGCGTGAGCGCGGATGCCGCTCCCGCGCGCCGACCGCGGCCGCCGAGGACGCTCGTGCAGAAGCTCGCGCCCATCGTGCTGGGGTTCGAGGCGATCGTGGTCTTCCTCGTCGGGCTCACGATCTTCGGCCTGCGCCAGCTCCCCGAAGGCGTCGAGCAGTGGTGGGGGATCGTCGGCGGCGGGGTCCTCGCCATCGCGTGCATCGCCATCGCCGGGATGATCACGAAACCGTGGGCCCTCACCGCCGGTTGGGTCGTTCAGGCCATCGTCGCGCTGTCGGCGTTCTTCGTTCCGGCCATCCTGCTCGTCGTGTTGATTTTCGGCGGCATGTGGGCGTATGCGACCATCGGAGGGGCCCGACTGGACGCACGACGCCCGGCGGAGCCCACGACCGAGACTCAGACAGAGAGTGAATGACATGGCCACCGAAGAAACCCTCGTCCTCGTCAAGCCCGATGGTGTCGCCCGCGGCCTCACCGG
>JAQZBG010000339.1 GCA_029239165.1 Microbacterium sp.
ACCTCGGCGGTGGAGTACCGCCGGAGGTTCCCGAACGCCCGATAGCGTCGAGCCATGAGCGACGTACTCCCATTGAGCCCCGACGAGCTGCTGACGACAACCCGCTCCGTGCGGCGACGGCTCGACCTCGAACGGCCCGTGCCGCTCGACGTCGTCCGAGAGGCGCTTGAGGTCGCGCTCCAGGCGCCGACCGGGAGCAACGCTCAGACATGGCACTGGATCGTCGTCACCGACCCGGCGAAGCGCGCGGCGATCGCCGGGCTGTATGCGCGATCGTTCGCTCGGTATCGGGCGTCCGGGGGTCGGACCTACGCCGACCCGACGCGCCAGGCGGTGCAGCAGCGGGTCTCCTCGAGCGCCGACTATCTGGCCGAGCACATGGGGGAGGTCCCGGTCCTCGTGATCGGCGCGATCTTCGCCGGGGCCGAGGAATTCGAGCCCGGAAGTCAGGCGGGTCTGTGGGGATCACTTCTCCCGGCCGCCTGGAGCCTGCAGCTCGCGCTGCGGGCGCGCGGCCTCGGCAGCGCGTGGACGACCCTCCATCTCGCGTACGAGCGCGAAATTGCAGAGCTCCTCGGTATTCCGCCGACCGTGCGCCAAGGCGTTCTGCTACCTGTCGCGTACACGGTCGGGACGGACTTCCGGCCCGCGCACCGTGCGCCGCTCGAGGACGTCCTGCACATCGACGGCTGGTGAGCGTCGAGAAGTCGATCTACCAGCGACCGGGAGAGGCTGCGCCGAGCGCGTGGCGTCAGGCCGCTGCGGGCGGGATGGGACTCGCGGGCGTCGTACCGCCATTGTCGGCCCAACGCAGGACAAAGGGAATGCGCGCGCCGATCTCCGCGGAACGGGACAGCCTGGCAACGAGGGTGCCGCACCATTGGCCTGATCGGTTGCCTAGGCGAGCAGCGAGTGCGCACCGAGGCGGTGCCATTCGCGGTTGTGGTACACCAGGGCGTTGGTGGTGTGGCCGGGTTCGACGTCGCGCTGGATATTGGCCTGGATCGCCTGCGCCGCGATGACGGTCGAGCCACCGGCATCCATTCTGCTGACGACAACACACCGTGCCCACGCGCGAACCCCGTGGTACACGGGCTCGCCTGTCGCCAGGGTGGTCCAGGCGTCGCGGTCGGCGAAGCGGTCGACACCGCTGGACGCGCCGAGTCGCGCAACATCGAGGTCATCGGCGTCGAGCAGGTGCACGACGATCGTGCGCGCATCGGTGAGCACCGCAGCGGCGGACGACTGCGCCGAGACCGAGAAGATGAGGAGCGGCGGGTCGACGCTCACCGACGACACCGACGAAGCGGTCAGCGCGACGGGACCGTCCTCGCCCGGTGCGGTGATGACTGCCACGCCGCCCGGATGACCACGGAAGAGTGCCTTGAACGAATCCGCTGAAACGGCAGGACCGAACGTGCGGCGTGGCGTGGTCGCGCCGTTGTCATCGGGGTTCGCGTGCAGTCCGCTCATGTCACCGACGCTATTGCGGGCTCGTGAACGCGGCGAGTTCGTAACTCCTGCTTTCGGCCTGTTGCGTCGTGTGACGTCCCGGCTCGACCATGGCCTCGGTCAACAGCCCCCCGAGGAATCGCGCGACCCCACGCGTCGCGGGCTGATCGGCTGCCTCCTCGACGCCGGGGTGGTAGTTGGTGTTGGTGTTCACGTCGTACGTGACGACGCGCCCGTCGGGGGTCTCGACGAACTCGATGCCGGCGATCTCGATGCGGTGCCGGCGGAGGAACCTCTCGTAGTCCCTGATGAGCGGGTGCTGCGCCCCGACGTCCGCGCGCAGCGTGAACTGCGGGGCGGCGCCGGACGGTGCGGCGCAGGCCTCGGCCGGACAGAGCTCGAAGCCGCCATCGCTGATGTCGACGCGCACCGCGTACGCGAAGCGCCCGCCGACGAATTCGGCGCGGGTGATCGAACCATCGCGCGATGGGAGGTACTCCTGCACGAGCATGATGCCATCGGGCGACATGTCGAGTACCTCGGCGTCGACGAGCGCGGAGAGGTCGCAGAGGTCATCGATACGCCGGACGCCGAGGCCCTTTCCGCCCTGGTTGTGTTTGAGGATGAAGGGCGCCGGATACTCCGCAGCTGCCTCCAGGAGGCGGTGCGGATCGGTGATGGCGGTCGTGCGCGGCACATCGATTCCCGCACGTCGGAGCGCCACGTGCTGCGCGACTTTGCTCACCTCGAGGGCGGCGACGGAAGACCCGCCGACGACGCGGCGATCCCAAGACTCGAGCCAGGCGAGCAGCGCATGCGCGGCATCCTTCGCATTCGGCACGCCACGGGTGTGGGCTGAGGCGCTCAGGCGCGACCAGTACACCCCGGGTGGCGGTTCTTCGTTCAGCCGGAGGACGAGTTCGTCCCACCGCCACGCGCGCAGGGGCACGCCCTCCGCGGCGAACGCGCGCTCGAACACCCCGATCCATTCCGGATTGTCGTGCAGGACATGCACGACGGGCTCGTCACCGCCGACCGTGAACGTCATGGCGCCCTACGCGGGCACGACGGTCGCGTCCAGCGCCGGCGCGATACGGGCCCACTGCGCGTCGACCCACGTTCCGATGATCTCGGTGCGGCGGTCCACGTCGCCCGCTGGGAAGGCGATCCCGGCAGTCGGCGTGGACGCCCCGAGCTCGACGAGGAGGGGTCGCAGACCGTGCTCGACCGCGAGAGCGTGCGATGGCCCGCCGATCGTCAGCAGCGGTATGGCCGTGACTCCTCCGAGTGCGCCGGCGGGGTACCGGTCGACGAACGCCTTGAGCAGTCCCGTATACGTCGCCTTGTACGTGGGACTCGCGACGATCAGCACGTGGGCGGCGGCCACCTGCGCGAGCAGCGCGTCTATCGAGGCATCCGGGAAGGTGAAAAGCGATCCCGCGACGTCTGCCAGTTCTATGGTGGGCGCGACGGCCGCGCCACTGCGCCCAGCGAGTTGCGCCGCGAGCTCTTCGGCGACGAGGCGGGTGCGGGAGCCGGGCTGAGGGTTTGCGACGAGGATGACTATCGACATGGGTGCTCCGATCAGAACGACGAGAGGTTGGCGCGGAGGCCGCCGTCGGTGAACTCCGAGCGGAGGATGCCGCGGCGGCGCAGGATCGGCACCAGCTCGTCGAGCGCGCGGTGCAGAGTGACCGGGTGCAGGTCGCCGGAGAAGATCAGTCCGTCATTGCCGGCGTCGTCGCCGAGCGCCTGGATCACGTCGGCGATCTCGTCGGCGGTGCCCACCGTGCCGCCGCGTCCGTCGGTGATGCGGCCGAGTTGCGCCTTGCCGGTGAGGATGTCGCGCAGCGGCACCCCCTCGAAGCCGTCGAACGTGCCGAGCAGCCCGCGGATGGTGCCCTTCGACACGTGGTCGCCGAAGATCGCGGGGTCGAGCGGCCGATCGAGGTCGAGTGCGGTGAGGTCGGTCTCGAGATCGCTGGACCACGCCTCCGCCACCTCGACGAGAGTCGCCTCGTCGGGATGCCGCGACGCCTCGACGATCCGGTCCGCCTCCTCGACGCTGGCAGCGACGATGGGTTTGAAGACGAACAGCACCTTGACCTCGGCGGCGTCGCGTCCGCGTCCCGCGGCCGCAGCGTGGACCTTCGCCCGGTAGGCGCGGATGCTGTCGACGTCGAGGTTCGACAGCGCGAGCTGGATCTGCGAGTTGCGGCCCGCGAAGTCGAGCCCGCGCGG
>JAQZBG010000340.1 GCA_029239165.1 Microbacterium sp.
GATCCCCTTCCTCTTCGTTGCGCGGCGCCCGACGCCTGATGCGTGGGCTCTCTTTATCCGCGGCCGATCGAACGGCAACCGCATGAGTCTACCAGCATCCGGATTCGGCACGAACACGCGGCCGCCGCGGCGGACCAGCGTGGTTCATCTGCATGACGGCTGGGGCTGATGTCGCCTAGAAACGCCCCCGGTTCACCACCTGCCTCACGGGTCATGCGAATGAACCACACCGCGCTCCCTAGGCACTGGCACCCCGACGTCCGCGGCCTGGCGTAGCCTCGATCCGTGCAGCTCACGGTCCGCGTCAAGCCCGGCAGTCGACGCGGCCCCCTCGTCGAGGACACCGCCGAGGGTCTCGTGGTGCACGTTCGCGAGCGCGCGGTCGACGGGGCAGCGAACGCGGGTGTTGTGAAGGTGCTCGCCGCGCACTTCGGCGTCGCTCCCCGCGACATCGAGATCCTGCGAGGACACACGGCGCGCATCAAACGTGTCGAGGTCGACGCGTGACCGCGCGCCGCAGCGCGTTCATCGACCTGCGCCCGCTGACGACGTCACCCGCATTCGCGCGCCTGTGGATCGGATCGACCCTCGCCGGCCTCGGCGGGCAGCTCACGGTCGTGGCGGTCATGCTGCACGTGTTCGAGCTGACGCAGAGCACCTTCGCCGTGTCGATGATCGCTGTGGCGGGGCTGCTCCCCATGATCCTCGCCGGACTGTACGGCGGCATGCTCGCCGACGCGTTCGACCGGCGCACCGTGGCGCTCCTCGCGGCGGTGGTCACGTTCGTCTCGACGGCGCTGCTGGCTGCTCTCGCCTGGACGGGCCTCGAGACGGTCGGATGGCTGTTCGTCCTGAGCGTCGTGAACTCCGCGGCGAACTCCATCGTCATGGCGACCAAGTCGGCGATCACCCCACGGCTGATCCCGCGCGAGCTGCTGCCGGCCGCTGCCGCTCTGCAGGGGGTCACCGTCGGGATCATGGTCATGGCCGGGCCCGCGCTGGCCGGTGTGCTCGTCGCCGTCGCGGGCTATGCCTGGACCTACTCGCTCGACGTGCTGCTGATGACGTCGCTGTTCCTCGGGCTCTGGTCGCTTCCGCGCCTGCGCCCCGAGGGCGAGGTCGTGCGCCCCGGTCTCGAATCCCTCCGCGACGGCGCCCGCTTCCTCCGCCGCGCCCCGAACATCCGCCTGCAGTACATCCTCGACATCACGGCGATGACGTTCGGCCAGCCCGTCACCCTCTTCCCCGCGATCGGCGCCGTGCTCCTCGGCGGCGGAGCCATCACCACCGGGGTCCTCACCGCGGCGGTCGCCGCGGGCGCCTTCCTCTCCAGTCTCTTCTCCGGCCCTATCGGGCGCGTTCGCCGCCAGGGCCTCGGGATCGAGCGGGCGATCCAGGTCTACGGACTGTCCATCGGACTCTTCGGCCTGGTTCTCGTCGCCGCGAGCCTCGGATGGCTCCGTCCCGATGTCGTCGACGAGACCCACGCTGCGGTCGCGCTGATCGTTCTGGCGGCGGTCACGCTCGCCATCTCCGGCGCGGCCGACAACGTCAGCGCGATCTACCGCTCGACGATGATGCAGGCGGCGGTCCCGGATGCCATGCGCGGACGCCTCCAGGGCATCTTCATCGTCGTGGTGGCCGGTGGCCCCCGCGTCGGAGCGCTCTACGCCGGCACCCTCGCGACCCTGACCGCGCTCTGGGTGCCGCCGCTGTTCGGCGGCATCCTGATCCTCGCGCTCGTCGGCACGCTCGTCCGCTTCTCGCCGCGGTTCCGGCAGTACGACGCGCTCGACCCCCAGCCCTGAGCCCGCCTGACCCCGCATAAACGCCATCCGCGCGCGGAAACACGGTGTGCTCGTGTTTCTGTGCGCTGATCGCGTTTATGGATGGGACCAGCAAGGCCCGGCACCGGGCGCCCGCACCCGACGTCACGGCTGCCGAACCTCGGCGGATTTCCGCCGTCGCACTCCCCGACGCCGCGCGGTGTCGCACCTCGGCCCTATCGTCGGGATCGTGGCATCCTCTTCCTCCCCGTCCCCCGTGTCGATCGCCGTGCAGTTCGTGCTCACCGGCATCGTGTGGGGCTCGAGCTTCCTCTTCATCGCGATCGCTCTCACCGGTATGACCCCGGCGCAGGTCGCGGGCGGTCGCCTGCTCTTCGGCGCCCTGGCGCTGGCGGCGATCGTCGCGATCCGTCGCGAGCGCCTCCCGCGGGACCGCCGCATCTGGGGCCACCTGAGCGTGCTCTCGCTCAGCTTCTGCGTCGTGCCGTTCCTGCTGTTCGCGTGGGCGGAGCAGCACGTGTCGTCCGGACTGGCCAGTATCTTCAACGCGACCACGCCGATCATGACCGCGATCATGGCGTGGGCGGTGTTCCGCGTCGAAAGCCTCAAGGTCGGCCAACTCGTCGGGATCGCGATCGGCATCCTCGGCGTCGTCGTCATCATCGCGCCGGGAGCGATCGCCGACATCGGCGGGAGTACGATCGCACAGCTCGCCCTCCTCGGCGCGACGGCCTGCTACGGCTTCAGCCTCGCCTACATGCGCCGCTTCCTCGGCGACACCGGCCTCTCGGGCATCGCGTTCGCGTTCGGCTACATCGGGCCCGCCGCGGCGTTCATGGTGCTGCTGTCGCCGCTGATCCTCGCTGAACCGATGCAGCTCACGCTCCCGGTCGTGGGCAGCATCATCGCTCTCGGCGTGCTCGGCACGGGGATCGCCTACGTGTGGAACCAGAACACCCTGCGGGCGTGGGGTCCGACCCGCGCCTCTACCGTCACGTACATCACCCCGGTGGTCGGGGTGGCGCTCGGCATCCTGATCCTCGGCGAGCGCATCTCGTGGAACGAGCCGGTGGGCACGGCGGTCGTGTTCCTCGGCATCCTGCTCGTGCAGCAGCGGCTGCGCCTCTCGCGCCGCTCCGAAGTGTGACTCACCCGGCTCGGCCGGAAACGACGAAGGTCCCGGATGCCATGGCATCCGGGACCTTCGAGGAGATCAGGCCTGCAGGGCGAACTGCAGGTCGAGCTCGATGGTGACGTCCTTGCCGACGAGGACGCCGCCGGTCTCGAGGGCGGCGTTCCAGGTGAGGCCGAAGTCCTCACGGTTGATGACCGTCTTGGCGGTCGCGCCGGCCTTGTAGTTGCCCCACGGGTCGGTGCCGAAGCCGCCGAAGTCGATGGAGAAGGTGGCGGGCTTGCTGACGCCGCGGATGGTGAGCTCACCGTCAACGAGGAAGTCGCCGTCCTCGACGCGGACGCCGGTGGAGCGGAAGTCCATCGTCGGGTAGGTCTCGGTGTCGAAGAACTCGGCCGAACGCAGGTGCTGGTCGCGGCCCTCATCCTTGGTGTCGACCGAGGTGACGTCGACGGACGCCTCGACGGTGGCCTCAAGCGGGTTCTCGGGGGCGACGAGGGTGGCGCTCTTCATGCCGAAGGTGCCGCGCACCTTGGAGATCATCATGTGACGGACGGTGAAGGTCACCTCGCTGTGCGAGGGGTCGAGCACCCAGGTGCCCGCCTTGTAACCGGGGATCTCGAGCGTGGTGGTGTCGGTCATGTCACTCCTAGAGGTCTGGGGAGCCGATTCGGCGTCCTGCGGGGAGGAAACTCCCATTCACACGAATGTATTCCACGATCGTGAAAAAAGACGAACCCGAGGGTGCCGCAGCCCCCTCGGGTTCGTG
>JAQZBG010000341.1 GCA_029239165.1 Microbacterium sp.
CCGTCGAGCTCGAAGGGCCGTTACATCCAGAAGGGTGCGGTGTCGACCACGTTCGGCCCCGGCATCCCGCTGGACGTCAACTCCATCTGAGTCTGACTCGCAGAAACGCCCCCGGGTCCGCCCGGGGGCGTTTCTGCGTCCTCCGGCCGCACAGCGGCGGGGAGTGCGACCGGAAACAGGGACGTCGACCACCCCGAAACGCAACGTCATCCGATGCAGGGAACCGACGGGGCAACGCGTACGGTGAGGGAGTTCCCGCGGCCGTCGCGTAAACTCGCACCCGCGCTTCTCACCCCAGGAGGGTCCATGTCCCGTCGTCTCATCGCCGCCACCGCACTCGTCTTCGCCGTCGCGGCGCTCACCGCCTGCAGCGGATCGAGCACGCCCGCGAGCACAGCCGGCGATGAGGAGGGTTCCGACTTCGGGCTCGTCCAGGACGGCACCCTCACGGTCGCGACAGAAGGCACCTACCGCCCCTTCAGCTTCCACGGCGATGGCGGCTCTGGCGACCTCACGGGCTTCGACGTGGAGATCATCCAGGCGGTCGCCGACAAGCTCGGCCTCGAGGTGAAGTTCCAGGAGACGCAGTGGGACGCGATCTTCGCCGGCCTCGATGCGGGTCGGTTCGACGTGATCGCCAACCAGGTCTCGATCAACGACGAGCGCGAGGCGAAGTACCTCTTCAGTGCCCCGTACACGGTCTCGCCCGGCGTCATCGTCGTGGCGGAGGACGACGATTCGATCTCGTCGTTCGATGACCTCGACGGCAAGACCACTGCGCAGTCGCTCACCAGCAACTGGTACGAGCTGGCCACCGACTCCGGTGCCAAGGTCGAGGCGGTCGAGGGCTGGGCCCAGGCTGTCGAGCTGCTGCGCCAGGGCCGTGTCGACGCGACGGTGAACGACAAGCTGACCTTCCTCGACTACGAGACCACCAACAGCCCGACCGGACTGAAGATCGCGGCCGAGACCGACGAAGCCGGCGAGCAGGCGTTCGTGTTCACGAAGGACAAGGAAGCACTCGTCGAAGCGGTCGACGGTGCTCTCGATGAGCTCCGCGCCGACGGGACGCTGGCCGAGATCAGCGACAAGTACTTCGGCGAAGACGTCACCCAGTAGCCGATGGAGAGCCCCTGGCAGCTGTTCTTCGATTCGCTCGGGCCGATCGCCTGGGCGGGTCTCACGGCGACGGTGCCGCTGGCTCTGGTGTCATTCGTCCTCGGGCTCGTCATCGCGGTCGGCGTCGCGCTGATGCGGATCTCGGTACATCCGGTCGTGTCCGGCGTCGCGCGCTTCTACATCTCTGTGATCCGCGGCACGCCGATGCTCGTGCAGCTGTTCGTCATCTTCTACGGCATGCCGTCTATCGGGATCACGCTCGATCCGTGGCCGAGCGCCATCATCGCCCTCTCGCTCAACGTGGGCGGGTACGGGGCCGAGGTGGTGCGCGCCGCGATCCTCTCCGTTCCGAAGGGGCAGTGGGAGGCGGCGTACACGGTCGGGATGAATCGCACCCGCACGCTGACGCGCATCATCCTGCCGCAGGCGGCGCGGGTGTCGGTGCCGCCGCTGTCGAACACGTTCATCTCGCTCGTGAAGGACACATCTCTCACGTCGCTGATCCTGGTGACGGAGCTGTTCAAGGTGGCGCAGCAGGTCGCCGCGACGACACTCGAATTCATGGTCGTCTACCTCGCCGCCGCGCTCGTGTACTGGGTCTTCTGCCTGGTCCTGTCGTTCGGACAGAGCGCCCTCGAGAGGAGGCTCGACAGCCGTGTCGCCCACTGAGAGGTCAACCGAGAACGTCCCCGAAGCACTCCTCACGGCACGGGGGCTGCGCAAGAGCTTCGGCGACAACGAGGTGCTGCGCGGCATCGACCTGACGCTGCACCGCGGCGAGGTCGTGGTGCTCATCGGGCCGAGCGGCTCGGGCAAGACGACCGTGCTGCGCGCGCTCAACGGCCTCGAAACCCCCGATGCGGGAACCATCGCCGTCGCGGGTGGGCCCGAGATCGACTTCGCACCCGATGCCGCGTCCAAGCCCCGAGCGCAGAAGCAGAAGCGGCTCGCACTGCGTGATCGTTCGGCGATGGTGTTCCAGCATCACAACCTCTTCCCGCATCTCACGGTCCTGGAGAATGTGATCGAGGGACCGTGGCGGGTGCAGGGGCGGCCGAAGGCGGAGGTCGTGAGCGAGGCGCTCGCTCTGCTCGACCGGGTGGGCCTGGCCGACAAAGCTCATGCTCGTCCGCACCAGCTCTCCGGTGGCCAGCAGCAGCGCGTCGGCATCGTGCGGGCGCTCGCGCTCAAGCCCGACCTGCTGCTCTTCGACGAGCCGACCAGCGCCCTCGACCCGGAGCTGGTGGGGGAGGTGCTCCTCGTGATCAAGGAGCTGGCCGATGAGAACTGGACCATGGCAGTCGTGACCCACGAGCTGAGCTTCGCCCGCGAGGCCGCGGACCACGTGCTGTTCATGGATGCCGGCGTCGTCGTCGAGCAGGGGCCTCCCGCCGAGCTCTTCCGCGCTCCGCAGCATGAGCGCACGCAGCGATTCCTCACCCGGATCATGCGTCCGCTCGACGGCGCCTGATCCTCGACCCTCCTCGCCCTGCGCGTCGAACGGTGGCAGGATGCCGTGATGGGCACTGTCGACGACTATCTCGCAGAACTCGACCTCGCCGATCATGACGCGATCGACCGGGTCTACGCCGTGGCGCGCCGCGAGGCGCCGGAGGCGGAGCAAGGCAAGGGCTACGGCATGCCGGCGCTCGTGAGCGGCGGAAAGCCGCTCCTGTCGGTGATGCGCGCCAAGAAGCACATCGGAATCTATCCGTTCAGTCCGGACGCGGTCGCGGCGGTCGCGGACTCACTGACGGGGCATCCGGGCGTCAGCGTCGACAAGGGGACCATCCGGTTCCAGCCCGAGCATCCGATCCCCGACGAGGTGATCGAGCGACTGGTCCGGGCCCGGCTGGCCCAGATCGACGGCGGCTGATCCGTCAGCCGACCAGCACCGGCAGCACGAGGCTGATCGCGATGGCGATCATGATGACGGCGATCACCGCATCCAGGATGCGCCAGGAGCGCGGCGTGCGGAGCCAGCGGCCCAGATAACGCGCGCCGAATCCCAACGCCGTGAACCAGAGGATGCTGGCGGCCATGGCACCGCCGGCGAACAGCCAGCGCTCGTCGCCGTGGGTGGCCGCGATGGAGCCGAGCATCAGGACCGTGTCGAGGTAGACGTGCGGGTTGAGCCAGGTGAGGGCGAGCGTGGTCAGGATGACGGGCGCCAGCCGGGTGCGGGTGAGGGTGGCCGTCGGGCCGCTCGAAGCCGTTGATCCCGAGCCGGCAGCATCCGCCCCGTCGACCCGGAGCTCTTCGCCACCGCGCCATGCACGGCGCGCGGCCAGGATGCCGTAGCTCAGCAGGAACAGCGCCCCTGCCCAGCGGGCCACGACGACGAGCCACGGTGCCGCGGACAACACGAATCCGAGTCCCGCGACGCCGGCGGCGATGAGGGCCGCGTCGGACAACGCGCAGATGACTACGACGGCGACCACGTGCTCGCGGCGGATCCCCTGGCGCAGGACGAAGACGTTCTGGGCGCCGATCGCGACGATGAGGGAGAGGCCGAGTCCGAGGCCGGCGAGAACCGTGAGCATGGGTCCAGCCTAG
>JAQZBG010000342.1 GCA_029239165.1 Microbacterium sp.
GGCTGGGAGCCGCTTCCCCCGCGCTACACCCGAGGCGTTCTTGCCAAGTACTCGCGCCTCGTGCGGTCCGCCGCCGAGGGAGCGACCACCGGCTGACCCGGCTGCTCCGACGTCCGGTGTCCTCCACAGATCATCAGAAGGAAAGTCATGACTGCTGACTCCGCCCCGGCTGTGCCGAGGCCGCCCGCCCGTCAATCCTCTGCTCCGGAGATCACCGGCGCTGAAGCCGTCGTCCGCTCGCTCGAGCTGCTCGGCGTCACCGATGTCTTCGGCCTTCCCGGCGGGGCGATCCTCCCGGTGTACGACCCGCTGATGGATGCCGAAGATCTGCGCCACATCCTGGTGCGGCACGAGCAGGGCGCCGGTCACGCGGCCGAGGGATACGCCTCGGCGTCCGGCAAGGTCGGCGTCTGCATCGCGACGTCCGGCCCGGGTGCGACGAACCTCGTCACTGCGATCGCCGACGCCTACATGGACTCGGTGCCGATGCTGGCCATCACCGGTCAGGTGTTCTCGACGCTGATGGGAACCGACGCGTTCCAGGAGGCCGACATCGTGGGCATCACGATGCCGATCACGAAGCACTCGTTCCTGGTGAAAGACGCCGCCGACATCCCGGGTGCGATCGCCGCAGCCTACGAGATCGCCGGCACCGGTCGCCCCGGTCCCGTACTGGTCGACATCACGAAAGACGCTCAGCAGGCGACGGCGCCGTTCGTGTGGCCGCCCAAGATCGACCTCCCGGGCTACCGGCCCGTGACCAAGGCGCACGGCAAGCAGATCCAGGCCGCCGCCACCCTGCTCGCCGAAGCCAAGAAGCCGGTGCTGTACGTCGGTGGCGGAGTGATCCGTGGCAAGGCGGCGGCCGAGCTGCTCGAGCTCGCGGAGTCCACAGGAGCACCGGTCGTCACCACGCTGATGGCCCGCGGCGCCTTCCCCGACTCGCACCCTCAGCACCTCGGCATGCCGGGTATGCACGGAACGGTCCCGGCCGTGCTGGCGCTGCAGGAGGCAGACCTGCTCGTGTCGCTGGGAGCCCGCTTCGACGACCGCGTGACGGGCAAGGCCGCGCTCTTCGCCCCGAACGCCAAGGTGGTGCACGTCGACATCGACCCCGCGGAGATCTCGAAGATCCGCACCGCCGATGTGCCGATCGTCGGCGATGTCCGCGACGTGCTGACCGACCTGGATGCCGCATTCCGCGGCGCGACGGCGAGCGTGAAGCCCGACATCGAGGAGTGGTGGTCGTACCTCGACGGACTGCGCAACGAGTTCCCGCTCGGCTACGCGCCGACGACCGACGGGCTGCTGGCTCCGCAGTACGTGATCCAGCGCATCGGAGAGCTCACCGGCCCGGAAGGCATCTATGCCTCGGGAGTCGGCCAGCACCAGATGTGGGCGGCGCAGTTCATCAAATACGAGCGCCCGAATGCCTGGCTGAACTCCGGCGGCGCCGGCACGATGGGTTATTCGGTGCCTGCGGCGATGGGCGCGAAGGTCGCAGAGCCCGACCGCCACGTCTGGGCGATCGACGGCGATGGCTGCTTCCAGATGACCAACCAGGAGCTCGCAACCTGCACGATCAACAACATCCCGATCAAGGTCGCGATCATCAACAACTCCTCGCTGGGCATGGTGCGCCAGTGGCAGACGCTGTTCTACGACGGCCGCCACTCGAACACCGACCTCAACACGGGTCACGGCACGGTCCGCATCCCCGACTTCGTGAAGCTCGCCGAGGCCTATGGCTGCCTCGCGATCCGAGTGGAGAAGGAAGAAGAGGTGGACGCCGCCATCAAGCTCGCGCTCGAGACGAACGACCGCCCCGTGGTGATCGACTTCGTCGTCAGTGCCGACTCCATGGTGTGGCCGATGGTCCCGCAGGGCGTCAGCAACAGCTATGTCCAGTACGCCCGCGAGCACGCGCCCGCCTTCGACGAGGAGGACTGATCCATGTCGACCCACGTGCTGAGCCTGTTGGTGGAGAACACTCCCGGCCTCCTCACCCGCGTCGCCGGGCTGTTCGCCCGTCGCGGCTTCAACATCGACTCCCTCGCCGTCGGCGTGACGGAGGTGCCAGGGATCTCCCGCATCACCGTGGTCGTCGACGTCGATGAGCTGCCGCTCGAGCAGGTCACGAAGCAGCTCAACAAGCTGATCAACGTGATCAAGATCGTCGAGCTGGACTTCTCGACATCGGTGCAGCGCGAGCACATGCTCGTGAAGGTGCGCACCGACAACGCCACGCGATCGAACGTGATCGAGGTGGTGAACCTCTTCCGCGCCGCCGTGGTCGACTATGCCTCGGATGCGCTCGTGATCGAGGTGACCGGCGACAAGGGCAAGGTCGACGCGATGCTCCGTGCGCTGGAGCCCTTCGGCATCAAGGAGATCGCGCAGTCCGGTCTTCTCGCCATCGGCCGCGGTGGCAAGAGCATCACCGAGCGCGTCCTGCGCGGCTGACCACCCCTGTAACAAGTTTTCGCCGCTCCTCAGGCGAGCGAATCCAGACGAAACGCAAAGAACAAGGAGAAACACATAGTGAGCACCGAGATCTTCTACGACGCCGATGCAGACCTGTCCCTCATCCAGGGCAAGAAGGTCGCGATCGTCGGCTACGGCTCGCAGGGCCACGCCCACGCGCAGAATCTGCGCGACTCGGGCGTCGAGGTCGCCATCGCGCTGAAGGAGGGCTCCAAGTCCGCCGCGAAGGCCGAAGAGGCCGGCTTCCCCGTGAAGACGGTCGCCGAGGCCACCGAGTGGGCGGACGTCATCATGATCCTCGCGCCGGATCAGCACCAGCGCATCATCTACAGCGAGTCCATCGCGCCGAACCTCACGGCCGGCAAGACGCTCGCCTTCGCGCACGGCTTCAACATCCGCTTCGGCTACATCGACGCACCCGAGGGTGTCGACGTGATCCTCGTCGCCCCGAAGGCCCCGGGACACACTGTCCGTCGCGAGTTCGTCGCCGGTCGCGGTATCCCGGACATCATCGCGGTCGAGCGCGACGCCTCGGGCCACGCCTGGGACCTCGCCCTCTCCTACGCCAAGGCCATCGGCGGTACCCGCGCCGGCGTCATCAAGACGACGTTCACCGAAGAGACCGAGACCGACCTGTTCGGTGAGCAGGCCGTGCTCTGCGGTGGCGTCAGCCACCTCGTGCAGGCCGGCTTCGAGACGCTCACCGAGGCGGGATACCAGCCCCAGATCGCGTACTTCGAGGTGCTGCACGAGCTCAAGCTCATCGTCGACCTGATGTGGGAGGGCGGCATCGCCAAGCAGCGCTGGTCGATCTCCGACACCGCCGAGTTCGGCGACTATGTCTCGGGCCCGCGCGTCATCGACGAGCGCGTCAAGGAGAGCATGCAGGGCGTGCTGGCCGACATCCAGTCGGGCGCGTTCGCGAAGCGCTTCATCGACGACCAGGACAACGGGGCGGAGGAGTTCCTCGCGCTGCGCGCCAAGGAGGAGCAGCACCCGATCGAGGTCACCGGCAAGGAGCTGCGTTCGCTCTTCGCCTGGAAGCAGCAGGACGAGGACTACGTCGACGGCAGCGCTGCGCGCTGACTCGAGTCACGTCTGACCTGAATCAATAAGAACGGGCGTCCCCTCGGGGGCGCCCGTTCTTTCGTGCATGTCGGCAGGTCAGGGCCGGGTGAGTTCCTCGAG
>JAQZBG010000343.1 GCA_029239165.1 Microbacterium sp.
GCTTCCCTTGGCTCCGGCCCAGATGGTGAGCGTGTCTCCTTCCAGCTCGTAGACGTAGTCGAGAGTGTTGCCCATCGAGTCGTAGAACCGGGAGACGATGTCCGTGCCGGCGGGCTCGCCGAACGGGCGGAGCTGACCGATGACCTCGATGCCGGTGATGGCCTGACCGAACTGCTCCAGCTCGACGTGCTGGAGCAGGAAGAACCGTCCCCCCATCCACTCGTACCGGACGACTCCCTCGGCGCCACCCGTCACCGTCCATTCGCCGACGAGCCTGTCGAGCGCCGTGACGGCGCTGCTGGGCGTGGGCTGCTCACCGAGGCCGTAGCCGTCGATCTGCTCGGCGGTGACGTTCTCCAGCGTGTTCTCGTTCATGAGGTGTCCTTTCGCGTGCAGCCCGGCGGGCCGCTCTTGCAGATACCTCGGAGCCGAACGCTGCGGATTGACATCAGCGCTCGAATCCGTCGGAAACGACCCGCCGGTCGCCCCATCGGACGTCGCGACCGCACGATGTCAAGATTCGTTGCACGGCTCCGAGGTACCAGCGCAGAAACACTCGACCCAGAAGAGGAGCTCACAGTGACCACGAACTCAGCACCACGCCTCGCGCACAGGGAGATCAGCACACTCCCTCGTTCGACCCGCCCCTTGCTGCTCGCGGGCGCATTCGCGGGACCGCTGTTCTATCTGTCCGCACTCGTGCAGATGCTCACGCGCCCCGGATTCGACATCCGCATCCACCCCCTCAGCCAACTCTCCACGGGAGACTTCGGCTGGATCCAGATCCTCAGCTTCGTCCTGGTCGGACTGGGACTGATCTGCCTGGCGGTCGGTCATCGACGGGTCGTGACCGACGGGCTCGGCCGCGCCGCCATCCCGGTCCTCATCACCATCAGCGGGGCAGGCTTCATCGCCGCCGGCCTCTTCCCGCAGGACCCCGCGAACGGTTTTCCGCTCGGCGTGGCCGACGGCCCCGCGGCCGAACCCACCTGGCACGCTGTCATCCACATGGCGGCAGCGATCGTCGCGTTCACCGTCCTGGCCGTGGCGGCCATCATCGCGCTCATCCGCGCCATCCGCGAGCGGCGTGCGGTCGCAGCGATCGGGAGCGGCATCGTCGCGATCGCGCTCCTCGCTCCCGTCGCCCCCGACATCGCCAGCATCCAAGTTGTGATCACGGGGCTCTTCGCCTTCGGATGGTGCACCGCGACGGCCATCTCCTTGCTGAGATCACCGCGCGTGTCTCGCTAGCCTGGACACTCGCCGACTCAAGGAGATGAGATCGTGAAGTTCCTCATTCTCGGCTACACGCCGAGCAGCAGTTGGGACGCCGCTACCGCGGATGCCCCCACCGAGGATGCGCTCGCTGCATTCGCTGCGTATCAGGAGTTCGAAGCGGAACTGCGCGCGACCGGGGAGTTCGTCAGCACCGAAGGGCTCGGACACCCAGCCGTGTCGACGACCGTGCGCAAGGTCGACGGAACCATCGTGATGACCGACGGTCCGTTCGTCGAGCTGAAGGAAGTCCTTGCGTCGTTCGCTGTCATCGAGGTGTCCAGCGTGGAGCGCGCGAAGGACATCGTCGCACGGATGGTCGAGATGCTCGGCGAACCGATGGAGATCCGTCCCGTCATGGGTGACGACTTCGCGTGACGGCTCGACCGGCCGCCATCGAGGACCTGCTGCGCACGGAAGCGCCGCAGGTCCTCGGAGCTTTGGTGCGCCGCTTCGGCCACTTCGACATCGCCGAAGAAGCAGTACAGGACTCTCTCCTCGCAGCAAGCCAACAGTGGCGCACGGATGCGCTCCCCGAACACCCCAGATCCTGGCTGATTCGCGTCGCCTATCGCCGGATGATCGACATCCTCCGTGCCGAATCAGCTGACCGTCGCCGCGAAGAGCAGTATGTGGCCTCCGAACCGCACGCGTCCTTCTCGCACGCTGCCCCGGCCGACCACGACGACAGCCTGAACCTGCTGTTGCTGTGCTGTCACCCCGCCCTGTCGTCCGCCTCCCGCATCGCCTTGACGCTGCGCGCTGTGGGCGGGTTGACCACCGCGGAGATCGCGCATGCCTACGGAGTGACCGAGCAGACGATGGCCGTGCGGATCAGCCGCGCGAAGCAGCAGATCCGCAAGAGCGGTGCGCGCTTCGAGTTCGCGGCCGACGACGATCTCTCGGGCCGCCTGTCCGCGGTGATGCGGGTGCTGTACCTGATCTTCAACGAGGGATACACGGTGACCACCGGAACCGAGCTCACCCGGACCGACCTGACCGGCGAGGCGATCCGACTCGCGCGACTCCTCCACGCCCTCGTTCCTGATGACCCGGAATCGACAGGACTCCTCGCGCTCATGCTGCTGATCGATTCGCGACGCGCGACGCGCTCCGCCTCGAATGGCGACCTCATCCCTCTGCGTGACCAGGACCGCGCTCGATGGGATCAGGAGTCCATCCGAGAAGGATCCGACCTCATCCGTGCGGCGTGGTCCCAGGGGAACGTGGGAACCTACCGGCTGCAGGCCGCGATCGCCGCCGTCCATGCCTCCGCTCCCGTCGCCGAGCAGACCGACTGGGCGCAGATCGCGGCCCTGTACCTGGCGCTCGAGCAGGTCGAACCCAGCGGACCCGTCAGGCTCGCACGAGTCGTCGCCGTGGCACATGCCTTCGGGCCCGCGCGCGCCACCGCCCTGCTCGAAGAACTGGATCGCGAGCACGGACTGCTCCAACATCCCCTGACCCGGCACCGTGCCCACGCGATCCGCGCCCACCTCCGCGAAGCGGAGGGAGACCCCACGGCGGCGAGAGAGGATTTCCTCGCCGCCGCCCACATGACGACGAACGAACCCGAATCCCGCTACCTCTCCCGAAAGGCCTTCGGCGAGTGACACCTCCCCGGTGCAGCACTCCGCGCACTGTAAGCACCCGAATCAGAAACTGTCACGACAAACCGCGATCAGAGAAGGCCAGACTCGTCCAGTCGAGAGCCATTCGGTGTCATCTCAATCCGTTTCCGACACCGGCCATCCGGGAGGCGCTCGGGGTCGCAGGGAGTCCACATAGTCTTGACAAACCGCTGGTCAACAGCGGGATGTCTCTTACGTTGGGGGGCAAGATGAACGAGCGGCGCGGCACGCAAACGCGTCGTCCACGTTCAATCTGTATGGCTCGAGAAGTTCTCCGGTCGTGATGATGGTCTTGCCTTTGGAGACGCTGATCAGGGACGCGCCAGCCGATCCGGAGAGGAGGTCCTTGATCTGAGCGAGGTCGCTGGGCGGAGCTCCATGAGGGATCCACCTGTGGGGGGAAGAAGTCGGGTGCGGCGATGTGTTCGGTGCGCTGAATGTCGCCCTCGATTCCGACACTCTGACCACACAAGCGCTCGCGCGAGCAGGTGCGAGCAGGCTCAGCACGGGGCCATCGATTACAGAGACGATCCACCGAGCAACTCGTGACGCTGCTCGCGAGGTACTCAGGGCTGGCGCGGCCGGCATGACCACCTCCCGCCTGAACTGGTCCGAGATCAACTGCCTTCACACGCAGTTATGACCGAATTGGCTTCGTCATAGGTGCGCCCTGATCGTCTAGACATGCTGCTGTCAACCGTGATCGTGATCGCAGCGACAGATCCGCCTATTGGGAGAAGCAAGTCAGCCGCCCTTCAATGG
>JAQZBG010000344.1 GCA_029239165.1 Microbacterium sp.
GGTGCGGGTGTCGATGCCGGTGCGGTCGGGCGGTCGGTTCGGACCGACGTGGCGGCCGGTCGGCGACGTCCCTTCGTCGTGTGCGCCGAGGTGCCGTAGCCGATCAGCACGTTCCCGGATCCCGCTCGTTCCTCTTCGCGGTACGCCTCGTGTTCGGGGGAGCTCGATGCGGCGGTCCGTTCGGCGGCGGCATCCGGCGTCGTGCCTTCGTCGTCCGATGCCGATCCGGGGTCGGCGACCTCGAGCACCGGCGCGCCGACGTCGATCGTGTCGCCGACGGCGCCGTGGAGGGCGATGACGACGCCGGCGAACGGCGACGGCAGCTCGACCACACTCTTCGCGGTCTCGACCTCGGCGATCGGCTGGTCGGTCGTGATCGTGTCGCCGACCGCGACGAGCCACTGCACGAGGCCTGCTTCCGTCAGTCCCTCGCCGAGGTCGGGCAGGCGGAACACCTGCGTGGACGGCTTCAGCGGGGCGCTCATACGTCGTCCTCCCAGTGCAGGGTGTCGATCGCGTCGAGCACGCGGTCGACGTCGGGCAGGTACCAGTGCTCGAGCTTCGGGGGTGCGTAGGGGGTGTCGAAGCCGGTGACTCGTCGTACCGGGGCTGCGAGATATTCGAAGCAGCGCTCGAACACGCGGGCCTGGATCTCGGAGGCGACGCTCACGTAGCCCGGCGCCTCTGCGATGACCACCGCGCGGCCGGTGGACTTCACCGCGGTCGTCACGGTCGCATCGTCGAACGGGGAGAGCGAGCGCACGTCGACCACCTGGACGCTGCGCCCTTCCGCGGCGGCGACCTCGGCCACTTCGAGCGCGAGCGGCACGGAGGCGCCGTACGCGAGGAGCGTCACGTCGGTGCCGTCGCGGGCGATGCGGGCGGTGCCGAGCTCCGCGGCGATCGACGTGTCGACCTCGCCCTTCGACCAATACAGCTTCTTCGGCTCGAGGAAGATCACCGGGTCGGGCGATGCGATGGCCGCACGCAGCAGCGAGTACGCGTCCTGTGGGGTCGACGGGCTGACGACCGTGAGACCGGGGGTGTGCGCGTAGTAGGCCTCGGAGGAGTCGCAGTGGTGCTCCACGCCGCCGATGCCGCCGCCGAACGGGATCCGGATCACCAGCGGCATCCGCATCCCTCCGCGTGTGCGGTTGCCGAGCTTCGCGACGTGGCTGACGATCTGTTCGAACGCGGGCAGTGCGAAAGCGTCGAACTGCAGCTCGACGACAGGTCGCATCCCGTTCATGGCCATGCCGACCGCGGTGCCCACGATGCCGGATTCGGCCAAGGGGGTGTCGAAGCAGCGCTCCTCGCCGAACCGCGCGGTGAGGCCGTCTGTGATGCGGAAGACACCGCCGAGCGCCCCCACGTCCTCGCCGAAGACCACGACGTCCGGATCGGATTCGATGGCGTCGGCGAGTGCGCGGTTCAACGCGGCGGCCATGGTCATCGTGGTCACTGTGCCTGCTTCGACCTCAGCCCGGGTGTCGTCGTGTGCGATCGTCATCGGTGGTCTCCGTTCGGAGTGGTCCCTGCGCCCGCATCGGCGAGGTGCGAGCGCTCGATCTCGCCGCGCAGCAGATGCCATTGCTCGTCGAGCTGCGGCGAGCGTGTCGCGGTGACGAAGCGGAACAGGTCCTCGGGGTCGAGGTCGGCGTCGGTGTTCAGGGCGGTCCGCATGGCCGCGGCGATCTCCTCGGCTCCGGAGGCGAACCGCTCCTCGGCATCGGCGTCGAGCGTGCCCGCCTGTGTGAGATGGGTGCGCAGGCGGAGCAGCGGGTCGCGGGCGATCCAGGCCTGCACCTCATCGCGTTCCCGGTAGCGGGTGTCGTCGTCGGCGTTGGTGTGCGCCTGCATCCGATAGGTGTGCGCCTCGATGAGCGAGGGTCCGCCGCCGTTGCGGGCGCGGTTCACCGCCTCGCCGAGCACGGCGAGCACCGCGGCGACGTCGTTTCCGTCGACACGCTCTCCCGGCATGCCGTAGCCGACAGCCTTGTGGGCGAGGGACGGAGCCGCGGTCTGCCGGGAGAGCGGGACCGAGATCGCGAACCCGTTGTTCTGCACGAAGAACACGACGGGCACCTGGAACACGGCCGCGAAGTTCATCGCCTCGTGGAAGTCGCCCTCGCTGGTGGCGCCGTCACCGCAGAGCGCGAGCACGACCGTGTCCTCGCCGCGGTGCGTGGCGGCCTGCGCGAAGCCGACCGCGTGCAGCAGCTGGGTGGCGAGGGGAGTGGCCTGCGGCGCGACCCGGTGGGCGCGCACGTCGTAGCCCGAGTGCCAGTCGCCCTTGAGGAGCACCATCGCGTCGGCGGGTTCGACTCCCCGTGCGATCACGGCGACCGAGTCGCGGTAGGTCGGGAACAGCCAGTCCGCGTCGCCGAGCACCATCGCGGCGGCGACCTGACAGGCTTCCTGGCCATGGGACGACGGGTAGACCGCGAGGCGCCCCTGACGCACGAGCGCGCCGGCCTGGTCGTTGATACGCCGGCCTTCGACGAGGCCGCGGTAGGCGGCGAGCAGCGTTTCACTGTCGGGGAGCGCGTAGTGCTCGTCCACGACAGGCTGTCCGTCCTCATCGATCAGTTGCACCGCGGTGTCTCGCGGAAGCATGTCGGTGTGCAGCATGCGCTCGTCCTCCTCGGCGAACTCGATGGGGAAAGCATGCCTCTCGATATGACACTCATCCAAGATCAACAGCGAAATACTGGATGAAGCAGCGTCCAATGCGGCATTCTTGATCGAAGTGTCAGAGTTTCTGGCCTGTGGGAAGGGGTGCCATGGTCGCGCTGGACGACACGGACCGAGCGATCCTCACGGAACTGCGCCGGGACGCGCGATCCTCGATGACGGCCATCGCGGATGCCGTGCACATCTCGCGCGCCGGCGCGCACGCGAGGATCAAACGCCTCACGGATGCGGGTGTCATCACGGGCTACACGGTGCGCACCGATCCCGTGCTGCTCGGCCACCATGCCAGCGCCTACGTGACACTCGCCATCGAGCAGGCGACTTGGCAGGCGGTGAGCGACCGGCTGCGCGCGATCCCGGAGATCGAACACATGGCGCTCGTCGGTGGTGACTTCGACGTGATCCTGCTGGTGCGCGCCAACGACGCCCGCGACCTTCGTCGTATCGTGCTCGAGGACATCCAGGCGATCCCGTCGATCCGGTCGACGCGGACCACGCTGATCTTCGAGGACTACACGCAGGAGTAGGGGTGTCCGGCGGGTTTCGCGGCGCGGGTGGATAAGGGCTCTGTCGTCGTTTCTGTGGAGGGATTGTCGTCGCGTCGCGTGTTTTGGAATATCGCTCTGATCTGGGGTTATCGGGGTCTGAATGTCGGTGGTCTCGGGTTGACTTGAGGGTATGAACAACCCCGTGGAACTGCTCGGCCAGGTCGTCGCCGACCTGGAGGCGGTACTGCGCTCGGACGTGATCGCGGGGTTGGGGGACGACGCCAAGATGCAGGTGCTGCGGGCCGCGGGTGAGGTGCAGCGGCGGGTGGAGGCGGTGGTCGTGGAGGCTGTCGCGTCGGTCGATGAGCGTCCGGCGGGGTCGGGTGAGCCGGCGTTCTGCGGGCGGTTCGGGTGCCGCACGATGAACGAGTTGCTGCAGCGGGTGCTGCGTGCCGATGCGGCGGGGGCGGGCCGGGTGGT
>JAQZBG010000345.1 GCA_029239165.1 Microbacterium sp.
CCGGTGACCTTCAGGTCGATCCCGAACTCGTCGAGCCACTCGTCGTGGTGGCTGCGCAGCTCACGGACGAGGTCGGCCGTCGCGGGGTCGTCCGGAGCGGTCTCCGGGATGATCTGGACGATCCCGGTGTCGGCGGTCTCGTTCGGGGTCGCGAGCGCGACCTCCTTCACGCCGGGGACCTCGGCGACAGCATCCCCGAGGTCTTCCATCAGCGTGAGCGGGTCGGTGGAGGTGACGATCGTGCCGGTGAGGATCATCGGGCCGTTGAATCCGGGGCCGAACTCCTCGGCGACCAGGTCGTAGGTCTGACGCGCCTCCGAGTCCTTCGGCAGCACGCCTGCGTTCGGGAGGGCGAGGTTGAGGCTGAGTGCCGGGATCGCCACGATACCGAGGCCGATCACGACCGCGAGGGAGACCAGGATGGGGCGTTTGGTGACGCCGTTCACCCACCGCGCGCTGCCCTTGGCGCGTACCGGAGCGGCAGGCGCATCGTCGCTGTCGGTCTTCTTCGCCTTCGGGGCGCGCTTCGGGCGGCCGACCACCTTCCCCTTCATGAAACCGAGGAAGGCCGGCGTCAGCGTGACCGCGATCGCGACGGCGACCGCGACCGAGACGGACGCCGCGATGCCCATGGTCGTCAGGAACGGGATGCCGGCGAAGCCCAGGCCGATGAGCGCGATGAGTACCGTGACGCCGGCGAACACGACGGCGGCACGCGAGGCTGATTCTTCGGGATCGACGCCCTCACGGACCTGGTCTTGGTGTCGCGCCATGATGAACAGCGCGTAGTCGATGCCGACCGCGAGCCCGAGCATGAGCGCCAGCAGGGGAGTGGTGGAGGACACGGTGGCGAACGCGGTCGCGGTGAAGATGCCCGCCATCGAGATGCCGACACCGAGGATCGCGGTGAGCAGCGGCAGACCGGCCACGACGAAGGAACGGAAGGTGACGATCAGCACGAGCAGCGCGATCAGCAGGCCCACCGCCTCGGTGAGGGTGACGCCGGGGATCGAGATCGCGAAGAGGTCTCCGCCGAGCGAGGTCTGTGCGCCGTCGGGGAGTTCCGCGTCGAGGTCGCTCACGACCGAGCGCAGTGCGTCCTTCGTCTCGTCCGAGACGTCGGTGGATTCGCCGTCGAACTGCACGCGCACGATGGCCGCGGTGTCGTCGTCGTTGATCATGCCCTCGACCATCTCGTCGTAGGGCGAGGTGGCGGCGAGCACGCCGTCGAGGTCGCCGAGTTCGTCGACGGCATCCTCGATGTGGTCGCGGTAGTCGTCGGCGGTGATCTCATCGCCGTCGGCGGCCACGACGATGAACTGGGCGTTCGTGCCGCTCACCTGCGGGAACGAGCGCGAGAGCTGCTCGAGGCCGGCCTGGGACTCAGTCCCGGGGATGGAGAACGTGTTGTCGGTGCCCGCTCCCAGCACGAGTGCTCCGGCTCCGGCGATGCCGAGCGCGAGCAGCCAGGACACGAGGACTCGCCACGGGTGCCGGAAGGACCAGCGGCCGAGCGAGGACAGGAGAGTGGACACGCGTTCCTCCGAGGGGTGCTGATTGGATACACAGGTGTATCCGATACATACATGTATCGTAAATTGACCGGCGCGTTGGAGTCTGTGTGCCGGGTGTGAATCGTGCGAGAGTGAAGGGTCAGGAGGTTTCGATGTCGACACCCGCAACCCGCAGTCGTGAGAACACGCGCGCCCGTCTCCTCGAGGCGGCGGCGCAGGTCTTCGCCGAGGTCGGCCTCGACGGCGCCTCGGTCGAGGCCGTCTGCGAGCGAGCCGGCTTCACCCGTGGCGCGTTCTACTCCAACTTCGAATCCAAGGACGAACTGTTCCTCATGCTCGCCGCGAGCGTCTCCGAGGTGCGCGTGAGCGGAGTGCGCACCCGCGTCGAGGAGCTGACGGCCGAGGGCGCGCTGGTCGAAGGGTGCGACCCGATCGAACTCGTGCAGCAGATCATGGAGCTCGGCGGCGACGACCGCCTGGGCGTGATGCTGCTGAGCGAGATCCGTATCCGGGCTCTGCGCGACGCGAAGTTCGGCGAGGCGTATTTGGCGCAGGAGAGCGAGATGGTCGCGAGCATCGCGCAGATCATCGACGACATCGTCTCGGTGAGTGCGTTGAAGCTGCGCCTCCCGGCCGAGACCGCGGCGCGCATGCTCATGATCCTCTGGGAGGGCATGACCGTGCGCGGGGCCATGGCCGGCCAGGATGACGCGCAGTTGCGGCAAGCAGGCAGTGAGCAGCTCGGGCGACTCGTGCAGCTGATCATCGAGTCGTAGCCGGAGGTTCCCCCGTCGCGTCGCCCGCAGACTCGATGGATCGGGTGCGGGTCGGCGCGAGGGACAACAGCACGGCGGCGGCGAGGAGCACGGCCGTGATGAGGAAGGTCGTCCGCAAGGCTGCGGTCAATGCGTCGGGCGAAGCGGCTGCGACCTCGGGGGTGCCGGATGCCGCAGCGAAGAGCGCGGCGAGCACGGAGGCCCCCGTGACGAGGCCGAGGTTGCGGGAGAGGCCCAGCAGACCCGATGCCGCGCCTCGACGGTCGACGGGAGTGGAGTTCAGGACGGCGGTGTTGTTGGCGGCGAGGAACAGCTGGTAGCCGGGAGCGAGCAGCACGGTGCCGGTGATGTATCCCGGCAGACCCCACCAGTCGGGCAGCAGGGCGAGCGCGAGTGCCCCGAGGAGCATGCCGCTGAGTCCGATCGCTGTCATGAGACGTGTGCCGAATCGGTCGACCGTGCGTCCGGCCAGCACGCCGGTGCAGATCGAGGCGATCGGCCCCGCCGCCATGACGGCTCCGATCGCTGCCGGAGGCAGATGCAGCGCGCCCGCGAGGAAGAAGGGGCCGACCACGAGCGTGCTCATCATGACTGTGCCGACGATGAGGTTGAGGATCGCGCCGAGCGAGACGGTGCGATTCCGGAGCAGTACAGGCGCCAGCAGCGGGTGGCTCGTGCGGCGTTCACGCATCGCGAACAGCCCGGCGGCGACGACGGCTCCTCCGAGGAGGGGCAGTGTCGGCCAAGAGGCCTGATCGCCCGGCGAGGTGACAGCGAGTGTGTACAGGGCGACGGCCACCGTCAGCAGGATCATGCCCGGCAGGTCGAAACCGCGTCGGGGGCCGCCTGTCTGTCCCTCGTCCGCGCCGGTGGTCCCCACCAGCGCCGCGGCGATGAGCCCGAGCGGCACCATGGCGGCGAAGATCGCCGGCCATCCGGCCACCGTGATCAGGAGCCCGCCGAGCGCCGGACCGGAGGCGGTCCCCACCGCGGCAGTGGTGCCGAGCAGGCCCATGACACGTCCCAACCGCTCTGGAGGGACCATGTCGCGGGCGCGAGCCAGGGGGAGTGCCATCATGACGGCGGCGCCGATGCCCTGCAACGCGCGGGTGCCGATCAGCATCCACAGCGTCGGGGCCACGGCGCTCAGCGCCGCCGCGATCGTGAAGACCCCGATGCCGAGGAGCAGCACCCGACGCCGCCCGATCAGATCGCCCAGGTGCCCGACCGCGAGGCTCGTCGCCGTCATCGCCAGCAGGTACGCGAGGGCCACCCACTGCGCCTGTGCGAAGGTGCCGTCGAGCTCGGCGGCGATCGTCGGGAGTGCGACGTTGGCTGCGCTGGTCCCGATCGACGCGACCAGCACGCTGAGGGCGAGGCCGGTAGTCCCGGCCCCGAGGCGGGGTGTGGTCGTCAGGCTGTCGGTCATGCTCTCAGCGTGGTGTCGCAGGCACCGCTCAGCAACTTCTGTTGCCGAAACCGGGATGCTGTGATGGGCTGGGGTCATGGACGCGCACACGACGGATCTCGGCACCACGTTGGACCGGGTCGGCCCGCGGCTGCAGGCGCTGCGCGCTCGCCGGGGATTCACGCTGGCCGAGGTCGCGACGGCGACCGAGATATCGAAGAGCACGCTGTCGCGCCTCGAGACCGGTCAGCGACGTCCGAGTCTCGAGCTGCTGCTGCCGCTCGCACGGATGTATCGCGTCTCGCTCGACGACCTCGTCGGAGCGCCGGAGACCGGTGACCCCCGGGTGCGGCTGCGCCCGCGGAGGGTCAACGGTCGGACCGTCGTGGCTCTCACCCGTCAGCCCGGAGAACGGCATGCATGGAAGATCCTCGTGCCGCACGGCGCGTCGGAACCGAAGCTCACCGCCCACGACGGATCGTCGTGGATGTATGTGCTCAGCGGCCGGATCCGACTGGTCGTGGGTGACCGCGACGTGATTCTGGAAGCCGGCGAGGTCGCCGAGTTCGACACGCGCACGCCGCACTGGTTCGGGGCCGACGGTGAGCAGGATGCGGAGGTCCTGACCATCTTCGGCGCGGACGGCGACCACGGCCCGC
>JAQZBG010000346.1 GCA_029239165.1 Microbacterium sp.
AACACCACCGAGACGATCGAGACGAGGGCCTCGACGGCCAGGTATCCCCAGGCCCGCAGCCAGCGTCGCATCCGTCCATCCTTCACTCTCACAGTCTGCCGGAGCGGTCGGTCGAGCACGGTATAGCCAGCACCACCATCGATGCGGCAGCGGGCGGGATGGGATGCCGCATCGGCCGTCCCTAGCGTCGAATCATGACCTCCACACCACTCGCCCCCGCCGTCGAAGCGGGACCCACCGAAGCCCTGCGCCTGCAGTCCGTCGTGAAGACCTACGGCTCCGGTGCCAGCCGTGTCACCGCCCTCCGTGGCGTGAACCTCGCCATCGCGAAGGGCACCTTCACCGCGATCATGGGCCCCTCCGGCTCGGGCAAGAGCACGCTGCTGCACAGCGCCGCGGGGCTCGACCGGCCGAGCAGCGGCACCGTCCACCTCGGGGGAACCGAGATCTCGAGCCTGAAGGCGCGCCAGCTCACGTCGTTCCGCCGCGACCACGTGGGCTTCGTGTTCCAGGCGTACAACCTGCTGCCGGCCCTGAACGTGGAAGACAACATCACCCTCCCGCTGCGGCTCGGCGGCCGGAGCCTCGAGGCGCGTTGGCTCGACTACCTGCTCGACGCCGTGGGACTCGCGGAGTTCCGTCACCGCCGCCCCTCCGAGCTCTCCGGAGGCCAGCAGCAGCGGGTGGCCATCGCCCGCGCACTCATCACCCGGCCGCACGTGGTGTTCGGCGACGAGCCGACGGGCGCCCTCGACTCCCGGTCGGGCAAGCAGGTGCTCGACTTGCTCGCCCACACGGCGCGGGAGCTGAACCAGACGGTCGTGGTCGTGACCCACGATCCCGTCGTGGCCTCGCACGCCGATCGGGTGATCTTCCTCGCCGACGGCGCCTTCGCCGGCTACCTCGACGGCGCCGACCCCGCCCAGATCAACGAACGCATGAGCGCACTGGGGGAGTGGTGATGTCGGCGCCGCTGGGCCTGGGCCGACTCGTCCGGGCGGATCTCCGCCACCACCGCGGGAGCTTCGTCGGAGTGGCGGTCGCGGTGTTCGTCGCGAGCGCTCTGGTGACGGGGCTCGGCGTGCTCGTCGAATCCGGCATGCGCGGAGGGCTGGCCCCCGAACGCTACGCCGCGGTCGATGTCGTCGTGGGTGCGCCGCAGCAGGTGGATGTGCCCGAGGACCTTCCCGTTCCGCTGCGGGAGCGCGCGCCGCTGCCCGCCGACGCGGCGCGTGACATCGCCGCGCTGCCGGGTGTCGACCGCGTCGTGGCCGACGTGACCGTTCCGCTCGCTCTGCAGGGCACAGGCGCGGATGCCGGTGCCGCCGCCGCCGTCGAGGCGCATTCATGGGAGGCCACCGTGCTGACCGGCTTCGAACTGCGCGAGGGGCGGGAGCCCGCCGCGACCGATGAGGTCGTTGTCACCGCCGGCGGCGGGCGGGCCGTGGGCGACACGGTCACGTTGGCTCATGGCGGCGTCCCCGCCGAGTACCGCGTCGTCGGGGAGGTCGCTGCTGCCGTGGCACCCGAGCGGAGCACGCACGTGTTCCTCTCGGAGCGCCGTATCGACCAGCTCGACCCTCACGACGGTGCCGCGCAGGCGCTGGGTGTCTTCGTCGCCGGGGATGACCCCGAGCAGACGGCCACCGCGATCCGCGAGGCCTTCCCCGACCTGGTCGCCCGCACCGGAGATGCCCGTGGCGACGTCGAGTTCCTCGACTCGGGGGCGGCGCGTTCGATGCTCGTCGCCATCGGCAGTGCCTTCGTGGGCACGTGCATCCTCGTGGCGATGTTCATCGTGGCGGGCACGCTGTCGCTGTCGGTGCAGTCGCGACGCCGTGACTACGCGCTGCTGCGCGCTGTCGGCGCGAGTCCTTCCCAGGTGCATTCGCTCGTGGCCCGCGAGGTGCTGTGGGTCGCTGCGGTCGCGGCGGTGCTGGGCATCGCGCCCGGCTACCTCTTGTCGACGGTGCTGCAGTCGGCGTTCGTGACCGGAGGCGTGATCCCCGGCGACTTCGCCCTGGCTTTCAGTCCGCTCCCCGCGCTCGGCGCCGTGCTGCTCGTGCTCGCCTCCGCCTGGGGCGCCGCGCGCATCGCCGCCTCGAGAGTCGCGAAACTCGACCCGGTCGAGGCGCTGCGCGAGTCGGCCACGGGCGCTCCGCCGATCGGTCTGACGCGCATCATCATCGGCATCGTGCTGGCGGCCGCCGGCATCTCGGTGTCGACCGTGCCGCTCGTCCTGCGCGGGCAGATCGCTGCGGGCGCCGCGGCCGGAGCGGCGATGCTGCTCATCATCGCGCTCGCGGTGCTCGGTCCGTGGCTCGTGTCGTTGAGCGTCCGTCTGGTCGGCAGCGTGCTGCGGCGTATGTCGTCTGCGGGCTTCCTGGCCTCGGCGAACGCCACGGCGAACAGCCGTCGTCTGGCCTCGGCGATCCTGCCGATCGCTCTCGGTATCGGGCTGGGACTCGTGCAGATCGGGGCCCCGTCGATCATCGCCGCCGAGGCCGCGACGCAGGCCAGCGCCGGCGTCATCGCCGACCTGCGCGTCACGGCTCCGGCCGGACTCACACCCGAGGCGGTCGAGGAGATCCGCGAGACCCCCGGCGTGACCGAGGCCTCGGGCATCGCGCTCAGCGCCGCAGTGGTCGATTCCTACGACTTCGAGGGGAAGCTCCAGCGCGAGGAGCACGTGCTCCAGGGAATTGACCCGGAGCGAACGGCGGAGAGCCTCGACCTGCGCGTGCGCGAGGGGGCGCTCGCCGACCTCGACGACGCCACGACCGTCGCCGTGAGCACGGATGCCGCACAGAGCCTCGGGCTCGACATCGGCGGTACGGTCACGGGGCATCTCGGCGACGGTTCGCCGTGGGAGGCCACGGTCGTCGCGGTGTACGAACGGGGTCTCGGATTCGGCGACCTGACGATGGCCGCCGACGACGTGAGGGCGCACACCACGACAGGTCTGGATGCGTTCGCGCTCGCGACTGTCGAGGCGGGGGCGGTCGATGACGTGCGCGCGGCCCTGACCGAACGAGGGTTCGTCGTGAGCGACGGCTCCGGCCAAGAGGCCGCGGGTGCGGGTGCGCAATCGCAGCAAGGATGGGTGAACCTCATCGCGCTGCTCGTGATCCTCGGTTACATCGCGATCGCCGTGGTCAACACGCTCGTGATGGCCACAGGGGAGCGCTCGCGGGAGTTCGCCCTGATGCAGCTGATCGGCTCATCCCGCGGGCAGGTGCGCTCGATGATGCGGATCGAGGCCGTGCTGGTGGCCGTGATCGGCATGGTGTTCGGCGTCGTGGTGGCGATCCCCCCGCTCATCGGGGTGAGCATGGGCATCTCGGGTCAGCTGATTCCCGCGCTGCCCGTGCTCGGGTCGCTGGCGATCATCGGCGTGATGGGAGCCTTGGCGCTCGTGGCGCTGTGGGCGGGAACCACCGCCGCCATGCGCACCCGTCCGATCGACGAGATCGGGTCCCGGCAGTAGGACCCGCGCGGCGAACGCCGGCGGCGGGGGGCATGCCATTCGGCACGCTCCCCGCCGCCGTCGCGATCAGAGGATGAAACTGGGCTCCCTGCCAGCCTGGCCGTTCAATTGCATCAGCGACGGCACCAGCCGACCGGCGTCAGCACGGCAGGCCGC
>JAQZBG010000347.1 GCA_029239165.1 Microbacterium sp.
GCACAGCGGGATGTTGACCCAGAAGATCCACCGCCAGGCGTCGAGCTGGGCGAAGATGCCACCGAGCGCGGGCCCGACCACCGAGGAGATCGCCCACACGCTCGCGATGTACCCCTGCACCTTGGCGCGCTCGGCCACCGTGTAGATGTCGCCGACGATCGTCATCGCCATGGGTGCCACCGCCCCGGCGCCGAGACCCTGGATGATGCGGAACACGATCAGCGCCGGCATGCTCCACGCGAAGCCGCAGAGGATCGAGCCGAGCAGGAACAGGGCGATGCCGAGGAGGATGATCGGCTTGCGTCCGACCGTGTCGGCGAACCGGGAGTAGATCGGGACGCTCACGGCCTGCGCCAGCAGATACACCGAGAACAGCCACGGGAACTGCTGGTAGCTGCCGAGATCACGGACGATGCTGGGCACCGCGGTCGCGAGGATCGTGGCGTCGATCGCGATCAGCCCGGTCGCGAGCATCAGCGCGCCGAGGATGGGGCCTCTCGGCGACCGGAGTCCGATGGAGGCGCGGTCGACGGAGGCAGTCACTTCAAGGACAAGCCCCGCGGCACCGGGACTATTCCGACGGGTGCCGCAGTGGATGCGGGCCGCCCGCCCGTCACGAGGCTGCCGTGCGGCCGGGCTCGTCGCCCTCCGCGTCGCCCTCGGGCTCCGGGTCGTACAGCACCGGACGGTCGACGGTCTTGGTGACCTCGGCCGGGTCGACCGCGAGGATCAGCATCGCCAGGATCAGCAGCGTGACGATGAACGCCCCTCCGCCGACGACGAGGCCCAGCGCGAGCGGCGTCAGCCCGTCGTAGGTGCCGTTCGCGATGGCCGTGTTCACGCGCAGGGTGAAGGCCCCGGTGGAGACGAGCGTGACCACCATGGCGAAGACACCGCAGCCCAGCGCGATCAAGAGCAGATGCAGCGGGCGCAGGATGTCCCGACGGGTGGGCTTCTCGTCGCTCATCGCTCTCCTCCGTGCTCCGCAGGAGCGGCGCTGTCGTTCGATTCGGTGGCCGCGGCGGCGGCATCCACCCGCTTCGGGGTGAGCCCGGCGATGCCGAGGAAGACCGCGACGATCGCCGCGTAGCCGCCGAACATCCCGACGCCGAGGATGATGCCGGACAGCACGAACGTGCCGGCCTTCTCGATCGTGTACTCCTGGAGGAAACCGGCCGGGATCAGCAGCAGGGCGACACCCAGCAGCACACTCAGTGCACCGACGGTGATCGCGTCTCGCGACAGCGGATCAGCGGTACGACGCGATCGGATGCCGGCGAGGAGCTCGATCCCGCCGCTGAGGATCGCCCAGACCGACACGACGACGAAGAACAGGTCGTCGGAACGCCACGCCGGGATTCCGCTCACACCACCGGCGACGACGCCGAGCGCGGCGAGCAGGATGTACGACCAGCGCGAGCCCGCCGGGAGCACCAGCCAGGCCGCGAGCAGCTGCACGAGCGCGGTGGTGAAGACGAAGCCGCTGAAGACCGAGAGGCCGATGGGAGCGGAGTGGTCCGAGGAGAACGTGATCATCAATGCGGCGACGGCGGCGAAGGCCGCGCGCAGCAATTGCACGTGGCGCATGGTGAATGCGCGGGCAGGGGCAGACATGACGATCCAGAGTCCTCCGGGGTGTTCCTCCCAGTCTACGCGGGGGCGCGGAGCCGCAGCGCCCGCGGTCGAGCGGAGGAGGTTCGTGAAGCCCGGCGGATCTCCCCAGATCGATTGCCGGGCTTCACGACATACGCAGCAAGGGGGGCATCACTGCGTCAGGCCGGTCTTCGCAGGGTCGGGCACCCTTCCCGCGATGACGGCCAAGTGACCCCACATGCCCACCCGGTCCCCTGAGGCGTGCGCGTGCGGTCGTATGCTCACTTTAGGGCGGTGGTCTTCACATACCGGATGGGGGCTGTGATGAGTTACGAGTATGACGAACGCAGGTCCGTATCCGATGCCTTCGCGGCTGCTCTGCGCGACGCGATCAACGCGAGGCACGTGACGCTGTCGTGGCTGCACCAGCAACTCAACATGCGCGGAAACCGTGTCTCCATGGCCACGCTGAGCTATTGGCGCTCGGGGGCGAGGCGCCCGGAAGGTGCGCAGTCGCTCGCCGCGCTCGTCGACATCGAAGACCTGCTGTGCCTCGACTCCGGTGCGCTGCGGCGACACCTCGGCTCCACGAACAGGACCGGTCCGCTCGGACCCAACCGGTTCCCCCTCGACGAGGAGGAGCTCGAACGCGCGGTCATGGTCGCCTTCGACGCGCTCGGGGCGACGTACCCCGACACCTCCCGCGAGCTGACGACCCACTCCGTGACCGATGTCGACGCCGACGGGAACGTCGCGTACAGCATCACCCGCAGCATCGTGCAGTCGACGATCGGCACGATCACGGCCATCCCGTTCCTGGAGATCACCCCCGGGGTGAGCACTCCGGCACCGGTCATGAGCGCGGTCTCCGGCGGACGCATCACCGCGCGCTACTCCCATCCCGACGGCGAGGTTCACGGGGTGCTCTTCGAACTCGACGCACCGCTGACCGCACCGGACACCGCGATGGTCGAGTGGTCGGTGGAGTACCCGCCCGGCTATCCGCCGATGCGCGACACCGGCCACGCCCTGGCGCAGAAGGCCAGAGAGCTGCTGGTGTGGACGCGCTTCCACCCGGACGCCGTGCCGGATTGGTGCGAGGAGCGCGTCGAGACCCCGGAGGGCGTCACCGTCACCGACGTGCCGCTCACCCGCGGGGCATCCGTGCACCTTGTTCGTCGCGCGTTCGGCCCCGGCGCGCTCGGACTGCACTGGGGGTACGGCCCCCGGGAGGATCAGCCGGGCTGATCGCCCGTGGCGACCGGGCGGCCGGGCGTGTTCGACCACTGGCTCCATGAGCCGGGGAAGACCAGGGCATCGATTCCGACCTCGTGCAGGACGAGTGCGGTGTGGGCGGCCGTGACGCCGGATCCGCAGTACGCGGCGACCGGTGTGCCGGGCGTCACCCCGATCTCGGCGAAGCTCGCCAGGAGCGTCTCGCGGTCGAGGATCCGGCCCTCCTCGTCGAAGTGCACGGGTTCGGGGAGGTTGCGCGCTCCGGGGATGTGCCCGGCCACCGGGTCGTACGGCTCCGATTCGCCGCGGTACCGGTCGGATGCTCGCGCGTCGATCAGCACGCCCGACGACGGGAACGCGGCAGCCTCGTCGATCGACAGCGCGTCGCCGCCGATCTCGTCGAGCACGACGTCTCCCGGTTCGGGCACCACGTCGTCGGTGGCGACCTCGAATCCCGCGGCCTGCCAGCCACGGATGCCGCCGTCGAGCACGCGCACGTCGACGCCGCCCTGACGCAGCAGCCACCAGGCGCGCGCCGCCGAGATGCCCCTGAAGTCGTCGTAGGCCACGACGGTGTCGCCCGCCCGGACGCCCCAGCGACGGGCTGCGGCCTGGAGCGTCGCCGTCGACGGCAGTGGATGCCGCCCCTCCGACGGCTCTCCGTGTGTTGCGAGCTCCGTGTCGAGGGAGGCGAACACGGCACCGGGGATGTGGCCCGTCAGGTAGTCGTCATGCCCGGCCTCCGGTCGATCCAGCCGCCATCGCACGTCGATCACGCGCACCGGCGCGCCTCCGCTCAGCAGGTC
>JAQZBG010000348.1 GCA_029239165.1 Microbacterium sp.
GAACAGGGTCGCGACGATCACGATCACGAAGCCGAGGTCGAGCAGCGGGAACTGCGGTCCGAGCAGGGTCGGGAACTGCGCGCTCTGCGGCGTCGCCGATCCGAGGGCCTGGTTGGTGCCGGGCTTCTGCAGCAGACCCGGTGTGCGGATCATCCACAGCAGCAGGTAGTAAGCGATGTAGTTGAGCATGATCGTGAGGATCACTTCGTGCGCACCGGTGCGCGCCTTGATGAGCCCCGCGATGGCACCCCAGAGCGCACCGCCCGCGATTCCGGCGATCAGAGTCACCGGGATGTGCAGCCAGATCGGCAGGTCGAGGGAGAAGGTCAACAGCGCCGCCACCGCGACGCCGATCAGCATCTGACCACGGGCACCGATGTTGAACAGTCCGACGCGGAACGCCAGCGCCACACCGAGTCCGGCCGCGATCAGCGGTGCCGCGAAGCCGAGGGTGTTCGTCAACGGTCGGATCTGGGCCGCGAAGTCCGCGCCGCGGGCGTTGAAGATCGCCCCGCGGAACAGCGCCTCGTAGCCGTTGTAGACGGCGTTCCAGGCGGCGACGAACGTGTCGCCCGGCTGGGCGAAGAAGTACACGGATGCCGTCTGCACGTCTTCATTCGTGAAGGCGATCAGGATGCCGCCCACGATCAGCGCCAGCACGATCGCGAGAATCGTGGTCACCGCGTTGCCGCGGAGGATCTCCTTGAGGATGAGGTTTCCGCGCGGGGGCGGCGGCACGTCGGAGGGGTCGCGTGGGACGGTGCCGGTGCTCGTGGCGAGCTCCTGCGGCGGTATCCCCTTGGTCACATCTCCTGCGCCGGGCGTCGCTCCGCTCACGCGGCCACCTCCCCTTCGGCCGCTCCGGCCATCATGAGTCCGAGCGTCTCCCGAGGCGTGTCGCCGGGGACGATGCCGACGATCGTGCCGCGGTACATGACCGCGATCCGGTCGGCGAGAGCTGCGACCTCGTCGAGCTCCGTGGAGACGACGATCACGGGGATGCCCGCATCGCGCGTCTCGATGATCCGCTTGTGGATGAACTCGATCGAGCCGACGTCCACACCGCGGGTCGGCTGTGCGGCGACGAGGAGTCGCAGGTCGCGGCTCATCTCACGGGCGATGACGACCTTCTGCTGGTTGCCACCCGACAGCGTGCCCGCAGGCGTCTCCGGACCCTGTGTGCGGATGTCGTACTCGGTGATTCGGGCACGGGCGAACTCGTCGAGCACCGAACGGCGCAGCGTGCCGGCGCGGCTGAAAGCCGGGTCGTCGGAGCGATCGAGGATGAGGTTCTCCGCGACGGAGAAGCCGGCGACCAGGCCGTCCTCGGTACGGTCCTCCGGGACGAAGCCGACGCCGGCGTCGAGGATGGCGCGCACGCTCTTGCCCACGAGCTCCTTGCCGTCGAGGACGATACTGCCTTCGACGCGGGCCGCGAGGCCGACGATGGCCTCCACCAGCTCGGTCTGGCCGTTGCCCTGCACGCCGGCGATCGCGAGGACCTCGCCGGGACGGACGGCGAGGTCGACCCCGTCGACGACGATCGCACCGGCGGGGGTCAGCACACGAAGTCCCTTGATCTCGAAACCGCCTTCGCCGAGGCGGGGCGGGTCCTTGTGGACGGTGAGCTCGACGGCTCGACCGACCATGAGCGACGCGAGTTCCGCATTGGTCGCGGTGGGCGAGGCCTCGCCCACGACCTTGCCGAGGCGGACGATCGTGATCTTGTCGGCCACCTCGCGCACCTCGCGCAGCTTGTGCGTGATGAACACGATCGCCGTGCCCTCGTCGCGCAGCTGACGCATGATGTTCATCAACTCGTCGGTCTCCTGCGGGGTGAGCACAGCCGTGGGCTCATCGAACACGAGCACCTTCGCATCGCGCGACAGCGCCTTGATGATCTCGACCCGCTGCTGCACTCCGACGGGAAGGTCGCCCACGAGCGCATCCGGATCGATGTCGAACCCGAAGCGGGCGGCCACCGAGCGCACGTGCTCTCGCGCCTTCGCGATGTCGAGCGTGCCGAGCGCCTTGGTCTGCTCGTGGCCGAGCATCACGTTCTCGGCCACGGTGAAGACCGGGACGAGCATGAAGTGCTGGTGGACCATGCCGATCCCCGCAGCCATCGCGTCGCCAGGACCGCGGAAGCGCTGCACCTCGTCATCGAGGAGGATCTCTCCCTCATCGGCCTGGTAGAGACCGTAGAGGACGTTCATGAGCGTGGACTTGCCTGCGCCGTTCTCACCGAGGAGCGCGTGGATCTCCCCCGGCTGGACCACCAGATCGATGTGGTCGTTGGCCACGAGGCTACCGAATCGCTTGGTGATGCCGCGAAGTTCGAGCTTCATATCTGCACCTTATCCAGAAGAGTCATCGAGGAGAATCGTCGTCCGTCCACGGCACGGGGCGAGTGGCAGCCTGCTCACCACTCGCCCCGTGCTGGACCGGTTACGACTTACGGGGAGTTCTCGGACTCCACCGTGATGTCACCGGCGATGATCTGCTTCTGCAGCTCGGCCAGCTCGTCGACCAGACCCTCGGGAAGGTCGCCCTCGAAGTCGCCGAACCCGGAGAGCTTGACGCCCTCGTTCTCGAGCGTGCCGACGTACGGCGCTGCGTCGAACTCGCCGCCGGCGGCCGCGACCGTGGCGTCGTGCACGGCGACGTCGATCGCCTTCATGATCGAGACCAGCGTCATGCCGGCCACGTTCGGGTCAGCCACGGCGAGGTCGCTGTCGACGCCGAGCATGAGCGTTTCCTTGCCGCTGTCGGTGATCGCGGCGGCGGCGCTCTGGTAGACGGGACCGCCGACCGGGAGGATGACGTCGACGCCCTGGTCGAGCACGCCCTGTGCGGTCTGCTTGGCGGTGTCGTTCGCGTCGAAGCCGCCCGTGAAGGAGCCCTTCTGCGTGGCGGCGTCCCAACCGAAGACCTTGACCGCAGCCGACTTGTCCTCGTTGTACTTGTCGACGCCGAGCTGGTAGCCGTCCATGAACACGGCGACCGACGGGATCTGCATGCCACCGAAGGTGCCGACCTTGTTCACGCCGCTCTGTGCGGACCAGGCTGCCGCGGCGTAGCCGCCGAGGTAGGCCGCCTGCGCGGTGTCGAAGACGAGGGGCTTGATGTTCGGGGCATCGGTGGTGCCGTCGAAGTCGTTGTCGGCGTAGTCGTCGATGATCGCGTAGTCGATCTCGGGGTTCGCGAGTGCCGACTCGACCGTGGCGGCCGAGAGCTTGAAGCCGACCGCGACGATGAGGGAGCAGCCTTCGGAGACCGCGGTCTCGAGGTTCGGCGCGTAGTCGTTGTCGTTCGCCGACTCGAACTCGAGGGGCTTGATGCCGAGCTCGTCAGCCGCGCTGTCCATGCCCTCCTTGGCCGACTGGTTGAACGACTTGTCGTTCCAGCCGCCCGCGTCGGAGATGAGGCAGGGAAGGAAGTCGGAGTCGACCGGCTTCTCGCCGCCCTCGGGCTTGTCGGTCGGCGCCTGGCCGCAACCGGCGAGCGCGAAGATGACGCCCGCGGCGACCGTCGCGCCGAGCAGCTTCTTGGTGGTGGAGATGGTCAACTGATGCCTCCCTCAACGAAACCGCGGCCATCGCGGATCGATCAAAGTTACCTACTGTTTCGGCGACGTGCTCATCGGCGCAGCGCTCAGAGCACGTCTCCCCGACCGGTCAGTTTGAGGGACTCGACCACACCTTTCACCCGCTGCGCGTGCTCGACGGTGGTGACCAGGAGCGCATCGGGGGTGTCGACGACGACGATGTCCTGGACGCCCACCAGACTGATCACCCGGGATGTCTGGCTGACGAGGATCCCGCTCGCGCCGTCGGTCAGCACACGGGCGTTCGGTCCGAGCACGGCGAGGTCGTTCTTGCGACCGTTGTTGATGAGCTTGGTCAGCGAGGCGAAGTCACCCACGTCGTCCCAGTCGAAATGACCGGGGACCACGGCGAGCCGTCCGCGCCGTGCGGCCGGCTCCGCGACCGCGTAGTCGATGGCGATCTTCTTCAGCCGCGGCCAGATTCGGTCGACCGCAGGTCCGCGCAGCTCGCGGTCATCCCAGGCCTCGGCGAGTTCGAGGAGCCCCGCGTGCAGCTCAGGCTCGTTCGCGGCGAGCTCGTCCAGCAGCACGCTCGCCTTGGCGATGAACATGCCGGCGTTCCACAGGTAGTCGCGATCGGCGAGGTACTCCTTCGCCGTCTCCAGATCGGGCTTCTCGACGAAGCTCTCCACGAGAGCGGCCTCTCGTGCGCCGTCGACGACGAGTTCCGGACCCTTCTTGATGTAGCCGAAGCCGATCGCGGGCTCGGTGGGCGAGATGCCGATCGTGCAGATGTATCCCTCTCTGGCCACCTCGACCGCGTCGCGCACGGCGAACTCGAAGACACGGGTGCTGCGGATCACATGGTCTGCACTGAACGAGCCGATGATCACGTCGGGCTCGCGGCGGTGCAGGATCGCTGCGGCGAGGCCGATGGCGGCGGCGGACTCCCGCGGCTCCGACTCGAGGAAGACGTTGAGATCGGCGATGCCCGGCAGCTCGGCCTCGACCGCGGCGCGGTGCGCGCGCCCGGTGACCACGGCGATCCGGTCGGATCCGCTCAGCGGCTCCAGGCGGTCCCAGGTGTCGCGGAGCAGCGAGTGCCCCGAACCGGTGAGGTCATGCAGGAACTTGGGCGCGTCCGCACGGGAGAGCGGCCAGAGTCGGCTGCCGATGCCGCCGGCGGGAATCACTGCGTAGAAATCCTTGATGGGTGCGCTCACCCTGCCAGGGTAGCCGCAGGAGACCTCTCGACATCGAGATACTTAGGCTCCCCTTCGTCGCTCCCCGTCTTCTGACAGGAATAGGATGGACAGCGATCGGGCGTGCCTGACTTCGACAGGCTCACACTTGCACGAGCAACGCACGCGACCGACGCACATCGATCAGGGAGGACGACCGTGTCCACGAGCGCTCGCTTGACACCGTCGATTTCGGAAACCACGTCCAAGACCCCCCGCGGCACCCTCTATCGGGGCCGCGAAGGCATGTGGTCGTGGGTGCTTCACCGCATCACCGGAGTCGCCATCTTCTTCTTCCTGTTGGTGCACGTGCTCGACACGGCACTGATCAGGGTCTCGCCGGAGGCGTACAACGCCGTCATCGGCACGTACAAGAACCCC
>JAQZBG010000349.1 GCA_029239165.1 Microbacterium sp.
GCACCGGGCCGCACCAAGCTGCGCCCGCACGACGCGTGGGCGCACCTGTACGAGTCCGTGGTACTCGACCGCCGTGACGACGCCGACCGGGAATCGCGCTTCGACGACAACTACGCATTCTTCCGCAGCCAGATCCACGTCGACGAGGTCCCCCTGATCTGGCGCGGGCTCCAGAAGCTCGAGCACGTGTCGATCACCCTGGGCGCCCAGGCCAACGCCCAGCAGATCTTCGAGAGCCTGAACTCCACGGGTGAGCCGCTGCGCGACCACGAGCTCATCCACAACTACATCCTGATGGGACTCAGCCACGCGGAGCAGGTCGATGTCGAGGCCCGGTTCTGGGTGCCGATCGAGCAGCACACGGGTGAGGCGATCGGCGCGTTCTGGCGGCACTACCTCGTGCTCGTCACCGGCCGCGAGGTCGCGGCGAACGGCGAGCACGGCGTGTACAGCGCGTTCCGGCAGTCGTTCCCCCGCGTCGACGCCGCCCACCTTCAGTCGGATGCGGAGACGTGGCGGCACTACGCAGAGGTGTACGGCATCCTCCTCGATCCCTCGCGGGAGCAAGACGCCGAGATCGCTCAGCAGCTGCGGTACGTCAACACCTTCGGGCGTTCCTCCTACCCACTCGTGATGAGCGTCTACAGCGACCATGCTCGGGGCATCATCGGTCGCGCGGAACTCATCGAGACGCTGGAGTGGATCCAGGCGCTGTATCTCCGCCGCGCTCTGGTCAATCTTCCTGCCGAGCGCCTGATCGCCCGGCTCTGCCGTGCACGCCGCGAGGGGCGTGAGTCGCTCGCTCGCGCGTTCGCACGGATCACTCCGTCGGACGAGCGCGTGAGCGCGGTGCTGAAGTACAGCGAACTCCCCCACCCCGCATACGTGCTCGGTCGGCTGGAGGGTGTCGACGACCCCGACGGCTTCGACGTCGAGCACATCGTGCCGACCGTCCCGGGCGACGCCTGGTCGGGCGACGGAGAGCGCCCCTGGAACGAGTACTCCGAAGACGAGCAGAACAGTCACCGGGCGCTCGCACCCACGCTCGGCAACCTGACTCTCCTGGAACAGCCGTTCACCGAGCGCGTGTTCGGCGCCGCGTTCCCGGTCAAGCGGACCGAGGCCTATGCGCGCAGTGCCGTAGCGGCGACCCGCGACCTCGCACGAGTCACCGCCTGGAACACGGCGGCGATCACCCAGCGCACCGTCACGCTGACAGCCGACCTGATCCGCATCTGGGCGCGCCCCGCATTGCCGGAGATCGATGACGACGGGCTGACCCCGATCCTGGATGCCGTCCGTCGCCGCGGCTGGCCCACCGGCTGGGAACGCGAGTTCGACTATGTCGAGTACCGCGGTGAGCGCTGGGAGGTGCCCGACGTCAAGTACCTGTTCAACCGGGTTTTCCGACGCGCGTGGACCGATACGAGAGCCGCAGCCCTGTCGTACTGCGCCGCCCACGGCGGACCGATCTACGACGACATGGCCTGGAAGGGGCACTGGGACGAGCTCGACGAATCCCACTTCCTCTACATGGGCTGGGACTCCAACTACATGATGACCGCCGTGCAGGGGGTGCTCGAGGAGTCGGGCATCGCCTCGGAGGTCTTCGTCAAGTACTCCTACATCGGGAATGTGATGTGACCATGAGCACCGTCGTCCGCCAACTGCTGGACCTCACCATCGAAGAGCACACACTCACCGTGCCGCTGGTGTGGGAGGACCCCGCCGATTCCCGCACGATCGACATCTTCGCGCGGGTGGTCGCCCGCGAAGGCGGCGAAGCACTCCCCTATCTGGTCTTCCTGCAGGGCGGACCGGGACACGAGGCTCCTCGTCCCTTCCACTCCTCGACCTCGCCGGCCTGGCTCGATGAGGCGCTGGCGCACTACCGGCTGGTCCTGCTCGACCAGCGCGGCACCGGACGCTCGACCCCGGTCGGCGACCAGGACCTCGCACGCGGTGCCGAGGCCGTGGCCGAGCACCTCACCCATCTGCGCGCCGACGCGATCGTGCGCGACTGCGAGGCACTGCGCGAGCACCTGGGCGCTGCCACCTGGAGCGTGCTCGGACAGTCCTTCGGCGGCTTCACGACCCTGGCCTATCTTTCGACGGCCTCCTCCTCGCTGGCGGATGTCTTCATCACAGGTGGCCTCAGCGCCATCGGTCGCCACCCCGACGACGTGTACGCACTCTGCTACGAGAAGATGCGCACGGCATCGGAGCGGTACTACCGACGGTTCCCCGAGCATCGGGATGCCATGCGGCGGCTCGTCGATCTGGCGGACGCGGGCGACATCGTGCTCCCGGACGGCGAGGTCGTGTCCCGCTCGCGGTTGCGGTCGGTGGGATCCTCCCTCGGCACGAACGACGGCTGGCAGACGGTGTGGTCCCTCCTGGAGCGCGACCCGTCCTCGAACGCCTTCCGACACGATCTGATGCACGCGATGCCCTTCGACGGTCGCAATCCTCTGTACTTCGCATTCCACGAGTCCAGCTATGCCGATGGCCACGCCACCCGCTGGTCCGCCGAACGCACGGAACCCTCGGATTTCCGGGAGGACGTGACACTCTTCACGGGCGAGCACATCCGCCGCGAGTGGACCGAGACGGTTCCCGCGTTCCGGCCATGGCGCGATGTCACCCTCGCCCTCGCCGAGTTCGAGTGGCCGAGCATCTACGACGCCGAGGCGATCGCCGCGTCCGGTGCGAGCGGGGCCGCTGCGATCTACGTCGACGACGTCTACGTGCCGATGGAGTTCTCGCTCGAGACGGCACGCCTGCTGCCCGGGGTGAAGCTGTGGGTGACGAGCGAGCACGAGCACAACGGCCTGCGGTCAGGTCCCGTGCTGTCCCGCCTCATCGACCTCACACAGGGCCGCCGCCTGCGCTGACCGTCTCCGCCTCGAGGAGGATGCCGCACTCCGCCGTTCCGCCTATCCTGGTCGCATGAAGGACGTGATGGCGTGGGCGACCGTGGTCGTGGTGCTGGGCATGGGCCCCGGCCTGCTGATCTTCGGGATGATGCACACGTTCTCGCGCAAGCCCGTGGAGGCGAAGTACGAGCACGTGGCCAACGGCGGCCTCGTCGGCGTCTTCGACAGCGTGTGGTCGCCGACCGCTCATGAGGCGAGCCAAGAGCGTGACCGGCAGACGCAGCGGACGGCGCCCGCTCCCTCGCCCGGTGACCCGCCGAGCCGCATCGACGACGGCCGAATCGTCATCGACGTCTGAAACGAGGCTCGAGAACGAAAGAAGAAGGCCCCACGCTCCGAGGAGCATGGGGCCTTTTTCGTGGCAGAAGTTACTTGGACGATCCGCCGAAGCCCTTGAAGCGCTGGTTGAACTTCTCGACACGGCCGGCCGAGTCCATGATGCGCTGCTTGCCCGTGTAGAACGGGTGCGAAGCGGAGGAGATCTCGACGTCGATGACGGGGTACTCCACGCCGTCCAGCTCGATGGTCTTGTCGCCGGTCACGGTCGAACGGGTGAGGAACGTCTCGCCCGAGCCCAGGTCGCGGAACACGACCGCCTTGTACTCGGGGTGAATGTCAGTCTTCATGGGATTCCTTAGTTGCTGCCCTGGATTGTGCCAGGGACGAGGGAAGTCTGCGGTGCGGAGAGCACCA
>JAQZBG010000350.1 GCA_029239165.1 Microbacterium sp.
GGGTCGAGCTTCGTCATCGCCTTCAGGATGACCTCCACCTGCTTCTCGGCGGTGAGGCGTCCGACGAAGACGATGCGGTTCGCGTCCCGCGGGGCGATCACCGGCGTGTACTGCGTGCGGTCGATGCCGCAGCTCACCGGGATCACGCCCTGCACCTCGACGGTCTTCTCGAGGAAGTCCGCGGCGCGGCGGGTGGGCGTCGTGATCGCACGGGTCAGGTCGAACGTGCGCTTGGCATCGGCCCAGGCGAACTTCAGCACGAGGTCGTCGATGAACTTCGGCATGGTCGTGTGGTCGAGGATGTTCTCGGCCATGACGTGATTGGTCGCGACCACGGGGATGCCCCGTTCGTGCGCGATGTACGCCAGGCCGCGGCCGATCACGATGTGGGACTGGATGTGGACGACATCCGGCTGCACCTGGTCGATGACCTTGCGGGCGTAGTGCTTCGAGCGCCAGGGCCACACGAAGCGGAGCCAGTCGTGGGGAGCCCAGCGCACCGACGGCAGACGGTGCAGGGTCATCGGCTCGCCCTCGATGACCTCGGTGCGCGGCTGCGCACGGCGGTAGGCCTGGTTGGGGGCGACGACGTGCACGTCGTGGCCGCGCTGCACGAGCCCGGCGGCGAGGCGCTCGGCGAAGCGTGCGGCGCCGTTGATGTCGGGGGCGAACGTGTCGCAGCCGATCACGATCTTCAACGGGCGGGGCGCGGGTTCGGCGGCGGGGCCGCTCGACGGATCGATCGGATCGTCGGAGGGAGTCACAGACATGCAGCCTTACGATGTGGCGGCCAAGGGAAAGCCCTGGTCGGGCGCTGGCCACTCTACCCGAGCGCCCTGATCCGACAGCGGCGGCATACCGGCATCCCCTCAGCCTCAGCCGTTAGCGTGGAGCCATGCGACTGACTGCCGACGCCGATCCCCAGCTGTGGATTCCCGTGACGGACTCGCTCGGGTGGAGGGGCCGCCGGCACCGCAAGGCGGCGATCCGCATGCTGCTGGGCCAGGTCAACGCCGCGGTCGGCGCGACCGAACGGCCAGGGTCGCGGTTCGGCGCGTGGGCGATGAGCCAGGCCGCGCCGATGCTCATGAAGCGGGCGGACGGCCGCGTGCTCGTGTGGACCTGGAAGGCCGAACCCGACCTGGTCGTGGCGATGGCGACCGCGCAGGTCCTGACCCCCGACGTGCGGATCGCCCGAGCATCGATGCCCATGGACTACGACGACACCGAGTCGTTCCCCACCCGGCTCGGCGTGGGCGAGAAGCTGCTCGTGCCGATGCCGCCCTCCCCGGCCTCACCGCCGTTCGCGACGTACACCTGGGACACCGGCACGCATCTGGTCACGCTGACCGCGGTGTGCAGCGACAAGGAGCGGTTCGGCACGCTGATCGGCGCGCTCGACGATCTGGCGCGCAGCATCCGCATCGCGGACGACCTCACCGGCGGCGAGGCACCGGACGTCCTGCGACTCGATCCCGCCTGACGTGAGGCACGTGCCTCAACTAGTGAAGCTAGGTAACTATGTAGTAGCCTCACAGTCATGGATCCGCTGCTGCTCGACCGCCTGCTCCAGATCGGCGATCTGTTCCAACGCGACATGGCGCGCGCGTTCGAGGGCACGGGGCTGACGACGGCCCGAGTCCACCTGCTGTGGGTCCTGCAGCACGCGGGGCCGTCGACGCAGCAGACGCTCGCACGGCTGTGCGAGGTCAGTCCCCGCAACATCACCGGCCTCGTCGATGCTCTGGAAGCTTCAGGGCACGTGCGGCGCACACCGCATCCGTCCGACCGGCGGGCCGTCCTCGTCGAGTTGACCGCCTCGGCGTCCGACACGATGGCGCAGATGCAGCGGGAGCACACCGAACTCAACGCGACACTGGTCGCCGCCGTCGCGCCGGAGGACCGTGACGCCGTCGAGCGGGGCATCACCGCGATCGCCGACCACCTCGAGCAGCTCGTCGCTCAGGCCGCGAGCGAGCCCGCGAAGGACGCCCCATGAGCGCCGAGCCGAGCGTGAGTCGGGCGAACCCCGCCCCGCAGCCCGGCCCGACCCGCACCGCGCGCATCCTCAACATGCTCCATCGCGCGCTGATCGCCGAGCTGCGCGTGTACTCGAGCATCGGCCGCGCGATCGCCCGGCGCCCGGCGGTCCCGACCGGCGGCACGGGCATCGGCTACCACCGCCCGGTGCTGACCATCCTCATCATCTTCATCGTGCTGTCTGCGGTCGAGATCCCGATCCTCGACCTGATCGTGCACCCCTGGCCTGCCGTGCGCATCCCGATCCTGATCCTCGGGATCTGGGGGCTCACGTGGATGATCGGGCTCCTGTGCGCGATGCTGCTGCGGCCGCATTCGGTCGCGCCGGAGGGCATCCGTGTGCGGAGCGGACTCGAGATCGATGTCTTCGTCCCCTGGGACGCGGTCGCGTCGGTGGCGATCTCGAAGCGCGTCGACGAGCCGAAGCAGCCGCGCATCACCCAGAGCGACCGCGGGACCGAGTACGCCGAGCGGATGCAGGACGAGACGAACATCGAGATCGAGCTGGAGCGCCCTCTGGCGATTCGCCTTCCGGGGCTCGCACCCCGTGGTGGGAGACACGAGGTCACGACCATCCGGTTCTGGGCGGACGAGCCGCGCGCGTTCCTCGACGCCGCCCGGCCGTTCCTGGTCTGAGCGCGACTCAGCCGAGCCCGTGCTCCGCGAGCCACTCCTTCGCGACTCCGACGGGCGCCCGCACGAGCCAGGCATCCGTGAGGATCTCTTCCAGCCGACCGCGGTCGACGACGTCGAGGCGCACGAGCAGCCCCGGGTAGCCGTCGAAATGCGGGATCGTGAAGAGCGCGTCGGGTTCCGCGGCGAGCAGCGCCTCTTTCTCCTCGAGGTCGACGACGCGCACCGCGAGCACGGCACCCGCCGGCCACTCCCGCCCGCACTCGGAAAGCTGGCGCAGATCGGTCGCGCTCGGACCGCGGAGCCACGCGAACTGTCCGCTCTTGAGCCGCCACGCCGCCTCACCCGTGTGGCCGCTCACCGATTCCTCGGCCCCGGGGAGGGCGAGGGCGATCGCCCGCACGTCGTCGATGCTCGCCATCCCGCCATCGTCGCGCACCCGCCCGGCGACCACAACGGGCACCGAGCCTCAGCGCACGATGCGCAGCGTCCGCACCTCGAACGGACGCAGTCGCAGCTCGCCGCCGGTCCTCGCGTCGTCGATGTCGTCTTCGATCAGGCTCACCTCGCGCACCTCGCGGTGCTCGAACCCGACCGACAGCTCACCGGCCGCGCGTCGCCCGAGCGCCTCGTACACGCGCACGATCACGTCGCCCGAACCGTCGTCGGCGAGCTTGACCGCCGACACGACGATGCCGTCGCCCTGCACCGACACCAGCGGCTCGACCTCGCGCGCACCGCGCACCACGCTCGGGAGCGCGTTGATGCGGATGCCCTCGGCCGTGGCGATCGCGGCGTCCGCACCGATCACGAAGCCGACCTCGATCTCGTGGTGACCGTGGTCGGTGTCGGGATCGGGGAAGCGCGGGGCCCGCAGCAGCGACAGCCGCACCGTCGTCGTCACGGCCTCGTCCGACACCTCGCGCGAGGTGTCGTACCCGTAGATCGAGTCGTTGGAGGATGATCGTCTGCTCGATCGTGGACTCCGAGAACGGACGCACGACCACGATCCGCGCGGCACTGCCCACCAGCGACGCCTCGATCGAGGTGACGGCGGTGAGGTCATCGACGCTGTTCCGGTAGTACCGGTCGATGTCCCACGCGTCCCACATGTTCGGGAAGTCCTGGTGCAGCTGGAAGAGGTTCGCGGCCTTGCCCGCCGCCACCGCTTCGCGACCGGATGCCTTGTCGACGGCCGACACGATCAGGCCCTCGGCGGACACCAGCACGGAGACGAGTTCGTTCTCGATCCGCCACCCGCCGTCCTCCTCGGTGAGCGAGACCGGCGCCGCTGTGGGCTCGGCGACGAACGCCGCCCCGAGCGCACGTCCGCGCCCTACCGACGTCGGTTCGAACAGCAGCTCGCGGTCGCCCTCGCCGGCGAGCGAACGGCGGGCGGCGAGGGAG
>JAQZBG010000351.1 GCA_029239165.1 Microbacterium sp.
CCGTCGAGGGGCCGGAACGGCACCTCCCCCACCGCGACGATCACGGCATCGACCTGGCCGACTGTCGCGAACAGGCGTTCGACGGAAGCCGGATCCGTGACGTCCACCGAGGGCTCGCCGCTGCGCGACGCGGCGATGATCTCATGACCGTCCAGGGCGTGGACGGCGGTTCGTCCGACCTGACCGCCGGCTCCGATGACGAGAATCCTCATGACGCCTCCTTCTCCGCATGCGACTGCCGCACGACGATGTCCGACAACGACGGCGGATGCCGACGCATTCCCCGATGCCGTCCGCAGCGTCAGGTCGGGTGGACCATGGCGACCGCGGTCACCGCGATGCCCTCACCGCGCCCGGGGAACCCCAAACCGTCGGTGGTGGTGGCCGTGACCGAGACCGGCGCGCCGCCGAGTGCCGCCGAGAGCACCCGCTCAGCCTCGGCACGGCGGCCGCTGAAGCGCGGTCGATTGCCCTGGAACTGCACCGACACGTTGCCGATCGCATAGCCCGCTTCGTGGAGGAGCTCGCGGGTGCGGGCGAGGAAGACCTCTGCGTGAGCACCGGCGTACTCGGGGTGCGCGGTGCCGAAGTGCTCGCCGATGTCGCCGAGCCCCGCGGCGCCCAGCAGGGCGTCGACCATCGCATGGGCCACGGCGTCGCCGTCGGAGTGACCCGAGAGCGCTCGCTCACCCGGCCACTCGATGCCGGCCAGCCACAGGTTGCCGTCTCCGCCGAACGCGTGCACATCCGTGCCGAGCCCGACCCGGGGTCCGGTCCATGTGGAGTCCGGTGCGGAGTCCGGCACGGACGTCGGCGTCTGCACGTCCGCCAGCAGATGACGGGCGCGCTCGAGGTCGGCCGGCGCGGTGATCTTGAATCCGCGAGGCGACCCGGCGATCTGTCGCACGAGATGCCCGGCCGCCGCGAACAGCGCCGCATCGTCGGTGTACTCGATGCCCGACGCGGCCGCCGCTTCGTATGCGGCCTCGAGCAGAGCCCGCGGGAACCCCTGAGGAGTCTGTGCCGCGGCGAGCTCGGAGCGATCGACCGGCGCGATGACGGCATCCCCCTCGACCCGCTTCAGCGTGTCGACGACCGGGAGCGTCGGGATCACCCCGCTCTCGCCGTCGATGGCCGCCGCCACCGCATCGATGATCTCGGGGGGCGTCAGAGCGCGCGCCGCGTCATGGACGAGCACTCGCGTGACATCGCCCCACAGCGCTCCGAGACCGGCGGAGACGGACTCCTGCCGCGTAGCCCCGCCCGTCACGACCCTGCCGAGATCGATGCGGTCGCCGGCGGCTGCGCGGACCTCGGTCTCGGCGTCGCCCTCGAACCCGGCAGGCGCGACGACGATGACCTGGGCGGGGGCGGCGGCGAAGACGCCGTCGAGCGCGTGGCGGAGGATCGAATGCGTGTCGATGCCGACGAACGCCTTGGGCGCTCCGGCATCCAGTCGGGTGCCGGAACCGGCGGCGACGACGATGATCGCGGTGTCAGGAACGGGAAGCATGCTCACCAGGTTCACGTTACCGGCGCGCACGAAAAAAGGCGGATGCCGAAGCACCCGCCTTCTCTCAGTCCACTCAGGACGCGAGGACCTCGTCGAGCAGTGCGCTCGCCTTGTCCTCGTCGGTCTTCTCAGCGAGCGCGAGCTCGGAGATGAGGATCTGACGCGCCTTGGCCAGCATCCGCTTCTCACCCGCAGACAGCCCGCGGTCCTGGTCACGACGCCACAGGTCGCGCACGACCTCGCTCACCTTGATGACATCGCCGGAGGCGAGCTTCTCGAGGTTCGCCTTGTAACGACGCGACCAGTTGGTCGGCTCTTCGGTGAACGGCGCGCGAAGCACCTCGAACACAGCGTCGAGGCCCTCTCGGCCGATGACATCGCGGACCCCGACGAGATCGACGTTCTCAGCGGGCACCTCGATGATGAGGTCCCCCTGGGTGACGTTGAGCTTCAGGTATTTCTTCGCCTCACCCTTGATGATGCGCTCCTTGACCTCGATGATGGTCGCAGCGCCATGGTGCGGATAGACGACAGTTTCGCCAACCTCAAAAAGCATAAAAACTTGTCCTTTCGGCAACCTCAAGGATACCACAGGGGGAATGCGCTAAGGTTCGCGCCTCCACGTCCTCAGGGGGCACCCCGCATGCGCATAGAATGGATGCGGATATCCCGTCGGACCTCAGGAGGACCCGTGAAATCGCGCCTTGTTGCGTCTGCCGCCATCAGCGCCCTCGTTCTTCTCGGCGCGACCGGCTGCACGTTCATTACGCCGCAGTCGACGGAGGTCCAGTACTCGGCCTCGGACGGCGTCAACGTCTCGGACTCGGACGGCCCGATCGACGTGCGCAACGCGTTCATCGTCGCGAACGAAGACGGCTCCGTCGGCAACTTCGTCGCCGCCGTTGTGAACCCGACCACCGAGAAGGCCACGCTCACGATGACGATCGAGGGGCTCGACCCGTTCACCGTGTCGGTGCCCGCAGGCAAGACCGTCAGTTTCGGCGCCGACGAGGAGCCGCTGCGCATCGAAGACCTCGACACGATGCCCGGTGCGACGATCGAGATCCACTTCCAGTCGGGTGACGGCGCCGGCACCAAGACCGAGGTCCCGGTTCTCGACGGCGCGCTGCCGTACTACGCCGACCTGGTGCCCAGCGCCACGAAGTCGACCCCCACGCCTGAGCCGGTCCCGTCCGACACGGCCGCCCCCGCTCCCTCGGAGTGATCCGGCGCACACGCTGAAGAAGAGGCCGTCACCCCCGGGGTGACGGCCTCTTCTGCACGGCACTGGGGCTCAGCCCTCGCTCAGCCCTCGAAGCGGTAGCCGAGGCCCCGGACGGTGACGAGCATGACCGGCTCGCCCGGGTTCTCCTCGATCCGCGAGCGGATGCGCTTGATGTGCACGTCGAGGGTCTTGGTGTCGCCGAAGTAGTCGCTGCCCCACACCCGGTCGATCAGCTGGCCGCGCGTGAGCACGCGACCCGAATTGCGCATGAGCACCTCGAGAAGCTCGAACTCCTTCAGCGGCATGTTGATCTGCTGACCGGCGACCGTCACCGTGTGGCGGTCGATGTCGAGTGAGACGCGGCCGCCGTCGAGCACACGCTCGTCGAGCTCGCTGTCGGCCTGGACCACGCGGCGCAGCACCGCGCGCATCCGAGCCAGCAGCTCACGCGACGAGTACGGCTTGGTGACGTAGTCGTCGGCGCCGAGCTCGAGCCCGACGACGATGTCCACCTCCGAGTCCTTGGCCGTGACCATGATGATCGGCACGGCAGAGGTCGAGCGGATCTGCCGGCACACCTCGGTGCCCGGCATGCCGGGCAGCATCAGGTCGAGGAGCACCACATCGGCGCCGCGCTCGCGGAACGCGGTCAGCGCCCCCGGGCCGTCCTCGGCGATCTCGACCTCGTACCCCTCTCGGCGCAGCAGATAGGCGAGCGGGTCGGCGAGGTCGGGCTCGTCTTCGACGAGAAGGATGCGGGTCATGCGTTCTCTCCGTTTCGGACGCGAGCTGCGGCCTTCGCCGCCTTGCGCTCGCGCTTCTTCTTGTTCTTCTTGTCCCTGTCGATGCTCGGGGGAGCATCGATCGTGGGAAGCCTGATGGTGAAGGT
>JAQZBG010000352.1 GCA_029239165.1 Microbacterium sp.
CCGGTGTCGAAGCTCAGTTCACGGCCGGTGTTGATGATGCCGATGCGGATTTCCACGCGTGCTCCTTGAAGTTCGGGGACTGGCCCAACTCTACCCCGCGCGTCTCGCACCGGATCGGCCGACAGGTGCGGTTTCGCCCTGAGCGCACAGGCAGGGGCGCACGCCGATGTCGGCGCGTCCGGATAGCGTGGAGGACATGACATCGGATGCCGCGCAGCGAGCTGTGATCGCCGCGGGGTCGTCGGCCTCCGGCGTCATCATCGGCGCACCGGGAACCGGGAAGACCCGCACCCTGGTCGACCGCGTCGTGCATCTGCTCGACGCCCAGGGTCTGCGACCGGAGCAGGTGCTCGCGCTCACTCCGAGTCGTCAGGCGGCGACGGCACTGCGAGACCGCATCGGCGTGCGGATCGGTCAGGCGACCCCCGGGCCCCTCGCACGGTCCCTCGGATCCTTCGCCTTCCAGCTCGTCCGTGGCGCGATGGTTCGCGAGGGGTCGGAACCGCCCGCACTGCTCACCGGCGCCGATCAGGACCGCATCATCGCGGAGCTGCTCGCGGGTGATGCAGAAGACGGCCGAATCCCCTGGCCGGAATCCCTCAGCACCTCTGTTCGCGCATCGAAGGGTTTCCGTTCCGAGCTGCGGGCGTTCCTGGCGGAGTGCACGGAGATCGGCGTCCACCCGGACGAACTGCGCGAGTCGGGCAACGATGTGTGGGCGGCGACGGCGGAGTTCCTGGTCGAGTACCGCACGGTGCTCGACGCGTTGCGTTCCGCACACCGTGACGCCGCCGATCTCCTGAGCGAGGCGAGCACGATCCTGCAGCGGGCCGACGCGGCGACGCTCGGCCCCCTCGCACCCCTGAGCGTGGTGCTGATCGACGATGCGCAAGAACTGACACGAGGGGGCATCGCGATGGTCCGCGGGCTCCGCGACCGTGGCATCGCCGTCCTGGCCTTCGGCGACCCCGACATCTCCTCCGGGTCCTTCCGAGGCGCCAGCCCGGAGCTGTTCGCTCAGCTCGCCGGTGCGCTGGGAGAGGTGCACGTGCTCGACGGTGCGCACCGTCAGCGACCGGCGCTCACCGCGCTCACGAGGACTGTCACGCAGGCGATCGGCGTCTCCGGCAGGGTCGAGCATCGGCGTGCCCCGGCACCGGTGGCGTCGGAAGAGGTCGATGCCCGGGTCTCGACGTTCGTCGCGCCCTCACCCTACGAGGAGCTTGATCGCATCGCCGGCGTGATGCGGGAATGGCATCTCTCCGAGGGGATCCGCTGGGAACAGATGGCTGTCATCGCCCATGACACACGGCAGGTGACGACGTTGGAGACCGAGCTCGCTGCCCGTGAGATCCCCACCAGAGCCGCGGGAGTGCAGCGTCCGCTCGGCAGCGAGGGCATCGTGCGCGACATCGTCGGCATCGTACGGCTGGCGCTGACACCGGTCGAGGAGCGCACGTCCGAAGCGCTCGAAGAGGCCATGCGCACGCCGTTCGGGGGGATGGACGCGATCGGACTGCGGCGCCTCCGCGCCCGGCTCCGGCACATCGAACTCGAGCAGGGCGGTGCGACGCCTGCACGCGAGCTGCTGCGACAGGCCATGGCCAATCCGGCGCACCTGACCCTCATCGACGCACCGGAGTCGCGCACGGCCGAGCGATTCGCCGAGACGATCGAGGCCACGTCCAAAGCAGCCGCCGCGGGGGAGACGATCCATGATCTGCTGTGGCGGGTGTGGGATCAGGCGCGCGCTGTCGACGGTCGCCGGTTGCAGGTGGCCTGGCGCGAGATCTCGCAGTTGCCGACCGGCGCCGAGACAGCGCGTTCTCTCGACGCCCTCGTCGCCCTCTTCGACGCCGCGAAGAGATTCGTCGAGCGCAGCCCCACCGAGAAGCCGCATACCTTCGTGCGCGACATCCTCGACAGCGAGGTCCCCGAGGATTCGCTGTCGACTCCCGACCGACCGGGCAAGGTCACGCTCCTGACGCCCGCGACGGCCCTCGGCACGGAGTTCGACGCGGTCGTCGTCGCGGGGGTGCAGGACGGCATCTGGCCGAACGTCCGCCTGCGCGGCGGTCTGCTCCAGACCTGGCGTCTTGCGGACGCGATCCAGGCTGCTCGCACGGGCATCCGCACCGAGCCTCCGGGTGTACTGGATCGCCGGCGGGCGGCGCTGCACGACGAACTCCGACTGTTCGTCCGCGCGGTCTCGCGTGCGCGCGACCGCCTGCTGATCACGGCGGTCGACGATGACGACCTCACGCCCAGTCCGTTCTTCGGGTTCCTGCCCGCACCGGAACCGCCCGAACGCCACGCGTCCGCGGAGCATCCGCTCACCTTGCGCGGACTGGTCGCCCGGCATCGACGTACCCTCACCACCGCCCACGCGGAGCCGATCAGACGCGACGCGGCCGGACAGCTCGCTGTGCTCGCGCGTGAGGGGGTGCCAGGCGCCGACCCCGCTGAGTGGTACGGGATGACACCGGCGTCGACGGATGCCCCGCTGCGGGATCTCGCCGTCACCGGCGCGCGGGTGTCGCCGTCGAAGATGGAGTCCTATGAGGAGTGCGGCCTCAACTGGGTCGTCTCGGCGCTCGGCGGCGACACGGTGATGCCTCCCACCGCGGGCATCGGCACGATCGTGCACGAGGCGATGGAGCGGGTCCCCGACGGCGACCTGGAGCGGATGCGTGCGATCGTCGCGGAGCACTGGCCGGAACTCGACTTCGAGACCGAGTGGATCGGCCGCAAGGAGCGGCGGCGTGCGGACGTGCTCGTGAGCCGCCTGCACACCTATCTCGGCGATGTGCAGCGCGAGGGCGGTCGCGCGATCGGCAGTGAGATGGAGTTCCGCTTCGCCGTCGATGTGGCCCCCGACGCCGAGGGTGATGCCGTCCCGACCGTGCACCCGGTGGAGGGGGATCGGGCGAACAAGGCCATCATCCACGGCTACATCGACCGTGTGGAAGCGTACCCGGCGGACGCCGGCGAGCACGGTCACGCCCGCGGCCGCGGATGGGAACGGATGTCGGGTGGTCCCGAAGGCCCCGTGGTCGTCGTCGACCTCAAGACAGGCAAGAACGACCCGGAATCCGACTCGGGGGTCGTCGATCACGCGCAGTTGGCCGCCTATCAGATCGCCGTCCAGCAGGGGCTCGTCGAGGGCGCCCCGCCTGCGTCCCTGGCCGGGGCGCGGCTCGTGATCGTCTCCAAGACGCTCGCCAAGAGCGACTACCGCATCGCGCACCAGCACACGCTGAGCGACGAGTCGCGCTCCGCCTTCCTGCGGCGGGTGTCCGATGCCGCACGCGGCATGTCGGCATCGAGCTTCACCGCGCAGGTGGAGTCGCACTGCGCGGACACGCAGCGCCGCGTGCATCCGTGCCGCATCCACACCGTGCCGGCGGTGAGTTCGTGACGGCGTGGAGCGCGGGCGAGGGGATATCAGCCACCGACATCGCCGCTGCGCTCGGTCAACCGGCGCCCACAGCCGCGCAGCAGCGGGTGATCGAGGCTCCGCCGGAGCCCGCGCTGGTCGTCGCGGGTGCCGGCAGCGGCAAGACCGAGACGATGTCGGGGCGCGTGGTGTGGCTCGTCGCCAACGGACACGTGCGGCGGGA
>JAQZBG010000353.1 GCA_029239165.1 Microbacterium sp.
GGGTCAGCTGGAGGCAGCTGGAGGACGACTTCGTTGCGGGGGTGTGCCCGCCGAGTCATCGGATTTGCGACCCTCAGCGCTGAGAGGCAGTGGGCTGCGGTTGGATGGGGGATCCGCTTCGCTCGACGCTCCTGACGACGTCAAGAGCGCCCTCTGGATCGCTCACCGTGGCGACCACGCTCGCGAGTGCGAGTCACACGCTTGACCGCCCTTGTGGGCACGCTCCCGGGCACCGCCGTCAGGTGGGGGCGAGCGGCGAGCGGCGGGACCTGGGAGCAAGGTTTCCCGGCGAGGCGCTGCCCGACACCCCTGGTGCGCGCCCTCGCCTTGTGCCCCTATACGTGCCCCGCCACTGACGCGCGAAGTGTGCCATGCGGACTCCCTCAACGCAACCCCGGGCGAAGCTGATGGCAGGCCGACATACCGTCCGCGCATGGGCAACAGCATCGAGCGGGTCACCGTCACAGTCGACGGCACGAGCTTCGCGCTCGGCCCGCTCGAGAGCCTCGATGACCTGCGGGAGCAAACCCTCCGAGCCGCCCGCGCCGCAGGCGGCTTCCTCAACGTCACCGCCGACGGCGGCCACCGACTCAGCTTCTTCGTTACGACCACGACATCCATCGTCATCTCCGTTTCCACTGTCCCGCTCATCGCTCAAACCGCGGACGGCGACCCCCACGTTTGGCTACCGGGTATAGCGACCGATTACGACGAGGACGACATCCGCTTCGACACCATCTAGCATCGCCGAGGCTGCGAAGACCTAGCCGCGCGACGGCAGCGCGGCGGCGTGCGCTCGCAGGAATGGACACCATCGGCGGGGTCGATTTGCTCGGTGCGTGAATGTGAGACTTTCTGCATGCACGACATTGACGCTTCGCCGCCCCGCTGTTCTCGGGAGCAACTTGAAGCGTGGGTGAACGAGTTCGAGCAAAAAGAGCACTACATCGCAGGCCGGATCACTATCGCACCGCAAGAGGACGATGGCGGGCAGGACACCGGGCTTGTACCAACCCAGCATGGACCTCACGGAAGATCAGGCTGTCACGTATCGCCAGGCGGTCACGGCGAAGTGGCCAAGCCTCCCCCACCGTGCCGGCAAGGCGTATGCCCAGTTCAGCAAGGTCATTGCGCAGCTTGAGTCGGCACCACCGCCACCGAAAAAGACTCCTGGCAGGAGGCGCACAAACAAGTCATTTGTCATCCGCACCGAAGCACTCGTTAGACCGGATGTCGACTTCGACAAGCTATCCCGTGTACTTCTTGCCATCGCGCGAGACAAAGCCGAGAAGAAGAAGGCCGCCTAGCTCACCGCGCTCCCCCGCGCGGCCGCATCTGAACGCCTGCCTCCATCAAGCACGACCTCGTCTGCGCATAGCTCACTCCAGCGGAGTCTGCGATAGCTGAGATCGCCTCGCCCTGCTCATACCGCGAGACCATCCGATTGACCTGCTCGCTCGTAATCGTTGGCTTCCTTGGGCCACGTGGGCGGATCGGTTCACCCATCGACACGAGCAGCCGCTGCACCTTGTTGGCGCTGAACCCGAGCCGATCGCCGATCGCAGCTAGGGACTCCCCCGCCCGGTACTTCTCAACCAGGTCATCACGTACCTTCGCCGGCACCTCATTTGGATCTACCCGGCTCAGCTTCAAACGAGCAACCAGCATGTCGAGCGTCGTGCGATGCACTCCAAGCTGACGGGCCAGATCTGCGACCAGCTCTCCCTGCTTGTAGCCCTCAACAAACGCCATCTTCTCTGCGTCGGTCAGTCGTCGAGCTCGGCGAGGTACGGGGCGGCTGTCCATCACAACCCGGCACGGCTTCAGATTTGCCAGTTGGCGCAGCTTCACCACCCCTGACGAATTATTCGAGTACCTCTCAACAAGCCCCACCATCTCGCGCTTACTGGAACAAATCGCCTTGAGATAAAGGTTGCTGGGAGTGGATTGCAGAGCGTGAGCGGTATCGATGACGCTCTTTGCTTCTGGAAGACAAGGCACAGCCCGTTCAGGCGGGTGGACCCGAGTGGTTCCCACGCTCCTCCCCATTGACATATCGAACATAGTTTCGCATACTTCGGGGCAGATGAATGCTTCCTCTTTCGCCCGCCTCACTCCCCCGCAGCAGCACGCCATGCTCCTGGCGATGCAAATTCGAAACGCGATGGAGGACTTGCACGTGAGGCACCTCTCGGACGCTCAGATGGCGGAACTCAACCGGATCACCCGCCAGGCGCTCTACGACGGCATCGCCATGATGGAGAACGACGACGACCCGAACTTCATGAGGAACCGCAGCTACCTCATCTCCATGATCCCGGACCACTGGGAGATCCCAGGGCAAGATGAGGACATGCAGGATCGGAAGACCGCGGCATGACCGACCAACAGCCATCCGGCGAGGTGATCCTCTACACGCGAGAAGACGGCGCCCCGGCCCTTGACGTCCGGCTCGATGCCGAGACGGTGTGGCTGAGCCAACAGCAGATCGCGGAGCTGTTCCAGACCTCGCGGACGAACGTCGTGGAGCATATCCAGCACGTCTACGATGAACGCGAACTCGACGAGGGGGCAACCTGTCGGAATTTCCGACAGGTTCGTACGGAAGGCACGCGCCAGGTCGCGCGTGAGATCCCCTTTTACAACCTCGACCTCATCCTGTCCGTCGGCTACCGGGTCAAGAGCGCCACGGCCACGCAGTTCCGCATCTGGGCAACACGTCAACTCCGCGACTACCTGGTGCGTGGCTACGCCGTCAACGAGCAGCGCCTCGAGCATCTCGGGACGATCGTGCAGATCCTCGGGCGCTCAAGCGACGAACTCGTGTCCGGTGTCGCCGATGTGCTCCAGAGTTACCTCCCCGGGTTCACTCTCCTCCGTGACTACGACGAAGGACACATCGACACCCGCCCCTCAGCTGTTCCTGACTGGGAGCTGACCGTCGATGAGGCACGCAGCGTCATCGAACAGCTTCGCGAGGAGTTTCCCGACGACGCGTTGTTCGGTCGCGAACGAGGTGACGGCCTCGCGGGAATCATCGCGGCGCTATATCAGACCTTCGGCGGTCAGGATCTGTACCCCACGGTCGAGGAGAAAGCGGCCAACCTGCTCTACCTGGTCGTGAAAGACCATCCGCTCTCCGACGGCAACAAACGCACCGCTGCCGCTCTTTTCGTCACCTTCCTCGCCAGAAACGGCACCCTCAGCAACGTTGATGGCACTCCGCGCGTGTCCAACAACGCTCTGGCAGCCACCACACTGCTCGTGGCGATGAGCGACCCGAAGGAGAAGGACGTCATGGTCGCCTTACTTACGAGGATGATTGCCAGCTGAGCACAAATTGTCAGTGAATGTCAAACGACTCCTCGTGCACCGCTACGGTTCGCACCACACGAACCAAGTCGCCGAGGCGTAATCGGCAAGATTGGAACGAGATGTGTCCGTTATATAAACGCAGACGAGAGCTTCGTGAGCTTCAAGAGCGCGAGCGTCAAGGTGAAACGTTGTCTGGCTCTTCGGACATCCGGTGGGGGTGAGGCTCGCGGGGTGATGGTCGGTGTGTAGGGGTCGAGGTCCCCGAGGATCAGAAGCGCTAACTCTGCTTGCTGTCCGTGTGCCCGCTGCGACCTGCTCGTCGGCCTCCCCGGTGTTCATGTCGAGCACGTCGACCGTCGCGACGGGCTGCTGGTCGTGACGGTCTCGAGCGCCGCCGCGCCTGCCGGGTGTCCGTCGTGCGGTGTCGTCGCGACAGGTCGAGGGCGCCGCCGGCGGGTGCTGCATGACGTGCCCGGAGCGACCCGGGTGCGGATCGTGTGGCGGCAGCGGGTCTGGCGCTGCGACGACGAGAACTGTCTGCGGAAGACATTCACGGAGCAGCTGCCGCCGCTGGTCGCCCGGCGTGGGTCGATCACGACGCGCGCTATCGGCTGGGCGATCGGGCAGCTGCGTCGCGAACACGCCACGATCGCGGGCCTGGCCCGGCAGCTCGGGACGTCGTGGAAGACGGTGTGGCGGGCCGTCGAACCCGAACTCGTCAAGCTGGCCCTCGATGAGACCCGGTTCGAGAACGTCACCACGCTCGGCGTCGACGAGCACATCTGGCACCATGTCGACCCCCGTAAGCGCGGCCCGAAGGAGTTGACCGGGATGGTCGACCTCACCCGCGACGAGCACGGAAAGACGCGGGCCCGGCTGCTGGATCTCGTCCCGGGCCGGTCGGGGAAGGCGTATGCCTCCTGGCTCGGTGATCGTGGCGACGCGTTCCGGAAGAACGTGCGAGTGGCAGCTCTTGATCCGTTCGCGGGTTACAAGACTGCGATCGACGACAAGCTGCAGGACGCCACCGCGGTGCTCGACGCGTTCCACGTCGTCAAGCTCGGCACCGCCGCCGTCGACGAGGTCCGCCGCCGCGTCCAGCAAGACACTCTCGGGCATCGCGGCCGTAAAGACGACCCGCTCTATGGGATCCAGACCATCCTCCGCGCCGGCGCCGAGAACCTCACCGAGAAACAACGCGCCCGCCTCGTCGCGGCGCTCGACGCTGACCCCGCGCACGAGGAGGTCTTCGTCGCCTGGCAGTGCGCGCAGGAACTCCGCTCCGCCTACCACGCGAAGGACCTGGCCGAGGGGCGACGGATCGCGGAGAAGGTCGTGGACTCATTCCACTCCTGCCCGATTCCCGAGATCGCCAGGCTCGGCCGGACACTTCGCCGCTGGCGGGACGCGTTCCTCGCGTACTTCACCACCAGTCGCGCGAACAACGGCGGCACCGAGGCCATCAACGGCATCATCGAGCTACACCGCCGACTCGCCAGAGGCTTCCGCAACCGCGACAACTACCGGCTACGCATGCTCCTCGCCGCCGGCGGACTCACACCATGACCCCCACCGAATGTCCGAAGAGCC
>JAQZBG010000354.1 GCA_029239165.1 Microbacterium sp.
GCTCGTCGGCCGCCACGTCGCCCGGCTGCACCGGCGGGCGACCCTCACTCTGGCTCCGTCGACGGCATCCCTGCAGCAGCTCGAGGCCCTCGGCGTGGACCGGCTGCGGCGGTGGGGGCGCGGGGTCGACACCGCCCGCTTCGGGCCGGAGCGGCGCAGCGACGCATGGCGCGCGCGTGTCGCGCCGGGCAAGACGATCGTCGGGTACGTCGGTCGGCTCGCGCCCGAGAAGCAGGTCGACGACCTCGCGGCGCTCGCCGGTCTCGACGGCACGCGACTCGTGATCGTCGGCGACGGCCCGGCCCGGCCCGCGCTCGAGAGGGCTCTGCCCGACGCGGTGTTCACCGGCCACCTCACCGGCGGCGCGCTCGCCGAGGCACTGGCCGGCTTCGACGTGTTCGTGCACCCGGGCGAGAGCGAGACGTTCGGCCAGACGATCCAGGAGGCACTCGCCAGCGGCGTCCCGGTGGTGGCGACCGGGACCGGCGGACCGGTCGACCTGGTGCGCTCGAGCGTCGACGGCTGGCTCTACCGTCCTGGCGACCTCCGCGACCTGCGGGCACGCGTCGCCGACCTCGCCGGAGACACCGGCAAGCGCCGCGCTTTCGGTGTCGCGGCACGGGAGTCGGTGCGGGACCGTTCGTGGGATGCCCTGTGCGGTCAGCTGGTCGAGCACTACGAGGACGCACGGATGCTGCGCCCCATCGACGACGCACAGCGCCGGCGAGCCGACATCCGGCCGTCCACGCCGACGCCCGCGGCCGATGCGCCGCCGCGCTGGACGCGGTACGTGGCGCTCGGCGACTCGCTCACCGAGGGCCTCTGCGACACGTCGCGGATGCCGGCGGGACGGTATCGGGGATGGGCGGACCGACTGGCCCAGCTGCTCGCCCACGAGGCATCCGGGCGCGAGCCGTTCCGCTACGCGAACCTCGCCGTCCGCAGCCGCCGTGTCAGCCACCTGACCGCCGAGCAGCTCCCGCAGGCGCTGGCCCTGCGGCCCGACCTCGTGTCGATCCTCATGGGGGCCAACGACCTGGTCGGCCGGCGTGCCGACATCGCTCGCCTCGCCGCCGAACTGGAGGCAGCCGTCCGCGCGCTGCGGGACGCCGGCGTTGACGTGCTCCTCGTCACGCCGTTCCTCCCGCACCGCCGCGCGGCGGTGGTGTTCGAGCGCAGGTTCGCCGCGTTCGCCTCCGAACTCCGGCGCATCGCCGCCGCTACGGGAGCCATGCTGCTCGACCTCGACGCGATGCCGGCGATCGGAGACCTCGACCTCTGGGCGTCGGACCGGGTGCACCTGCGCTCGCGGGGGCATCGGTTCCTGGGCTATCGCGCCGCCGAGGTGCTCGGCGTCCGCGACGCTGAAGCACTTGGCGGGCTCGATGCCGCCCTGCACGCCGACGACGACCCCGTGGCGCGCGGAACCTGGCTCAGCAGGGACGTGCTCCCGTGGGCCTGGCGGCGGCTGCGCGGACGTACGGCGGGCGACGGCATCGCGCCGAAGCACACCGGCTACGTCGTCATCGGCGGTCGAGGCGACGTGCGCGCGACGACCCGGACGACCTAGCGCCGACGGGTGATTCGGCGGCGCTACGGTGAGACGGTGCCGTACGCTCGCACTCAGTGTCGTCCTCGCTCTGCTCGCCGGTTTCCAAGTGGCCCTCATCCTCGGCGCCCCGCTCGGACGGTACGCCTGGGGTGATCTCGCTTATTTCGTGCTCGGCGTCGTGATCAACGCCGTGTCGCGCAGCAAGCCGGAGCGCTATGTCATGGTGCCGGTGTCGATCCTGCTTGCGGCGCTCTCGTTCCCGATCGCCATGGGGTGGGCCTGACGGCGCGTCGCGGGAAGCCCGCCAGCGCAGACGTCACCCGCCATCATGTGATGGAAGTCCGCTGAGCAGTAGCCTGGGCCCGTGCATGGTGGCCGGGTGTCGATGGTTGCGACAGCGTGCATGCTCGCTGTCGCGCTTGCGGGATGCAGTGCTGTGGCGCCCGCGAGCCGCCTCGACGCGTTCGAGACGCGCGCAGAGACCATCCACAGTGAACTCCTCGGTAGGCTTCCCGGCGACCTCGAGCAGTCCGCCCGAACCGCCTCCCGCGCCTGGATCGACGAGTCGGAGTGGTTGGTCCCGCGTGAGCGTCAGACCGCCCACTGGACGACGGAGTCCGTCGTCGATATCTCCGACGCGGCGGCCGTGGCGGCGGCAGGTGCCATCGCCGCGCACCTCGCCGATGCGAAGTGGACAGCGGAGTCGACGGTCGACCCCGACGGCAGTGCGTACGAGGTGTACCGCCTCGCCGACGACGGCGGCGAATGGATCGTCGAAGTGGCTCGGAGCGACGGGGCGCCGTTCCGGGTGATGGTGCAGAGTCCCGTGACCGTACGGGGCGCCGATGACGGCTGACACCCGGTACTCGTGCGAGCGGGAAGGTGGAGCATGCTGACGAAGGTCGCAGAGGGCGTCTACGTCCACGAAAGCGAGTTCATCCAGAGCAACTCCGTCGTCGTGCAGGGCACATCCGGCGTGCTGCTCATCGATCCCGGGATCACCGCCGACGAGATGGCGGACCTCGCGAACGACCTCCGCGCGATGGGCCGGGCTGTCGTCGCGGGCTTCGCGACGCACCCCGACTGGGACCACGTCCTCTGGCACGCCGAGTTCGGTGATGCGCCCCGCTACGGCACGGCGCGCTGTGCGGCATCCATCCAAGATCAGCTTTCGCACGCGGACTGGACGGATCGCATCGCCGAGGGACTCCCGCCGGAGTACGCCGACCAGATCCCCATGGAGATGCTCGGACAGATCAACGCTCTGCCCCCGGACGCGGAGCTCGTGCCCTGGGACGGCCCGCGCGTCCGGGTCATCGAGCATCGGGCCCATGCGCCGGGCCATGCGGCGCTTCTGATCCCCGAGCGACGCGTTCTCGTCGCCGGTGACATGCTGTCCGACATCCTCATGCCGTTCCTCGATCTGGAGGCCACGACGCCGATCGACGATTATCTGGTCGCGCTGCAGCTGTTCGAGAGGGTCGCAGACGACGTGGACGTCGTCGTTCCCGGCCACGGCTCAGTCGGCAGGCACGAGGAGGTGCGTGCGCGCATCGAGCAGGATCGCGCTTATGTCATGGCCCTGCGAGACGGTGTCGACGGCGACGATCCGCGCGTCGGTCCGTCGGCCCCGTTGGAATGGCTGCCGGACATCCACCGCTGGCAGGTGCAGCGGCTCACCGGCTAGGTCGCGCGAGGCCGTTGTTCAGGCGTCGGCGTCGATCTCGCCGGACTCGATCGCCGACTCCCGCTCCTCGAGGTCGAGCTCGTCGACCTGCTCCTCGACGGACTCCATCGGATCGAGCGTCGCCGGAGGCAGCTCGAACTCGGCGTCGTCGTCGAGCGGGACGTCGCGGTCGTCGTCGGGGATCCGCTCACGGAAGTCGCTCATGATCGCCTTCGATCGTCAACCGCTCTTGCGGCGGAACTCGCGCTTGGTCACGGCACCATGGGTCCCGTGGATCGAGGAGTCGCCGTCGAGGTGCGATTCTCCTTCGCGGTGCTGCGCGTTCTTCTTGTCGAGTGCTTCCTTGAACTTGCGCTTCATC
>JAQZBG010000015.1 GCA_029239165.1 Microbacterium sp.
GGCGGCTGCTGGTCGAGGCGGTGCGCGTGCACAGCGGTCTGCGCTCGTCGGGCATCGGTTCCGCGGTGATGCGCTGGGTGGGTGATGCGGCCGCCCCCGCGGTCGGCGCAGCGATGGTGCAGCTCACCTCGGATGCGGCCCGCACCGACGCGCACCGCTTCTACGAGCGACTCGGCTACGTGGGCTCGCATCGGGGCTTCAAGTACAACGTCCCCTCGGCCTGAGCGCATCCGTCCCGCCACCACCGCGACACTCCCCGTTCACCGGACCCGGGACGGTCGGCAACCTCCGCCTCATAGTGTCCTCTCGCAACCCGAAACCGGCGCACCCCGCCGGACACCGAGAGGACACTCATGGCTCGCTACACCCGCCGCGCACGCTTCGGCGCCGGCATCGCCCTGGCCGCCACGGCCGCACTCGCGCTGACCTCGTGCGCGTCCGCAACCGACGCGCCGGCTTCGAGCAGCGAGACGGTGGACGCCGCCGCGGCCACCTCCGTCGAGGACTTCGGCACGTTCGCCGACCTCGAGGCCGCTGCCAAGGAAGAGGGCTCCCTCAACGTCATCGCGCTCCCCCGCGACTGGGCGAACTACGGCGAGATCCTCGATCTGTTCGCCGAGAAGTACCCGGAGATCACGATCAACGAGGCTTCGCCCGATGTCTCCAGCGCCGAGGAGATCCAGGCGGCCGAGACCAACAAGGGCCTCGACACCGCGCCCGACGTGTTCGACCTGGGCCTGACGGTGGCACTGCAGAGCACCGACACGTTCGCTCCCTACAAGGTGCAGACGTGGGACGAGATCCCCGACGAGCTCAAGGAGCCGACCGGTCTCTTCGTGGGCGACTACGGCGGATACATGTCGATCGGCTACGACTCGTCGAAGTTCGATGCGCCGACCGAGCTGGCCGACCTGCTGTCGGCCGACTACAAGGGCGCCGTCGCGATCAACGGAGACCCGACCCAGGCCGGCGCCGCGTTCGCGGCCGTGGGCCTCGCGACCGTGCAGTCCGAGGGCACGCTCGACGACTTCCAGCCCGGCATCGACTTCTTCTCGGAGATGCAGAAGGCGGGCAACCTGCTCAAGGTCGACGTCACCACCGCGACGATCGCGAGCGGCGAGACGCCCGTCGTCTTCGACTGGGACTACCTGAACGCCTCGCACACGGCCGACAACGAGGACTGGAAGGTCGTCGTGCTCGACGGCACCGGCTACGCCGGGTACTACAACCAGGCCATCAACATCGACGCCCCGCACCCCGCGGCGGCTCGGCTGTGGCAGGAGTTCCTCTACAGCGACGAGGTGCAGAACCTCTGGCTGAAGGGTGGCGCGCGCCCCGTGCGCATGGAGGCCATGACCGAGGCGGGCACGATCGACGCCGACCTCGCGGCCGCACTCCCCGACGCACCGGAGGAGACCGTGGTCCCGACCGAGGAGCAGTCGACGAACGCCGGCACGCTGCTCGGTGAGAAGTGGGCCGCGGCCGTCCAGTGACGACCCTTTCCGCACCGGGGGTGGATGTCTCGGCATCCGCCCCCGCCTCCCCCGCCGGGCCTTCGCCGCATGCGAGGGCCCGGCGGTCCGGCACATCCACCGCCTGGCTCGGGCTCGTCCCGTTCGCGGCTTACATCGTGCTGTTCCTCGCCGTGCCGACCATCCTCGCGATCGGTTCGGGCTTCTTCGACGACGACGGCGGTTTCACCTGGACCAACGTGGCCGCCCTCGGCGACCCGGTCGTACTGAACACCTTCGCGAACTCCGCATGGCTCTCCCTGTTCACGGCCGTCGTCGGGGCGATCGTCGGCGCGCTGGTCTGCTACGCCCTGCTCGGGATGAACCCCGACGGGGCGATGCGGCAGTCGGTGGATGCTGCGGCAGGTGTCCTCGCCCAGTTCGGCGGAGTCATGCTGGCGTTCGCCTTCATCGCCACGATCGGGATCCAGGGCGTCGTCACCCTGTTCCTCCAGGACGCATTCGGCGTCGACATCTTCGCGAACGGCACCTGGCTGTACGAGCTGCCCGGACTGATCCTGCCGTACATCTACTTCCAGATCCCGCTCATGGTCATCACGTTCATGCCCGCCCTCGCCGCACTCAAGCCGCAGTGGGCCGAGGCCAACCTCACTCTCGGCGGGAGTCGCGCCAGCTTCTGGCTGCGCATCGGCCTCCCGGTGCTCGCGCCCTCTTTCCTCGCCAGCCTGCTGCTGCTTTTCGCGAACGCCTTCTCCTCTTATGCGACGGCGGCGGCTCTCGCCAGCCAGGGCTCGCAGATCGTCCCGCTGCAGATCCGCACCGCTCTCACGAGCGAGACGCTGCTCGGCCGGGAGAACCTCGCGGGTGCCCTCGCCCTCGGCATGATCGTCGTGGTGGGGATCGTGATGGCCCTCTACTCGCTCATCCAGCACCGCGCCGCCCGGTGGCAGTCGTGAACCGTCTCGGTCCCTCTCGCACGACCCGATGGGTCATCGGCATCCTGGTCGGCGCATTCTTCGCCGTACCCCTCGTCTCGACCTTCCTCTTCACACTCCGCGGGAGGGAAGGACTGTCGCTCGAACACTGGGCCGCGCTCTTCGATCCGGCATCGTCGGCCGCGATCAAGCCGATCTGGATGGGGCTGGGAAACTCGCTCGTCCTCGCGGTCGTCACGGTCGCGATCGTGCTGCTGCTGCTCGCACCGACCATGATCCTGGTCAACCTGCGCTTCCCGAAGCTGAGGCCGGCATTCGAGTTCGCGGCGCTGCTGCCGATCTCGATCCCCGCGATCGTGCTCGTCGTCGGCCTCGCTCCCATCTATCTGCAGATCGGACGGACGCTGGGTACGGGCACGTGGACCCTCGCGTTCGCCTACGGCATCACCGTGCTGCCATATGCCTCCCGGTCGATTCAGGCCTCGATCGATGCGGCCGACCTGCGCACCCTGTCCGAAGCCGCGCGATCGCTCGGGGCGAGCTGGCCGACCGTGGTCCTGAAGGTGCTGGCGCCCAACCTCCGGCAGGGGCTCCTCGCGGCCTCGCTGATCTCGATCGCGGTCGTGCTGGGCGAGTTCACGATCGCGTCGCTCCTGAACCGTCAGGTGTTCCAAACGGCCATGGTCGTCGTGCAGAAACAGGATCCCTTCGCGCCGGCCATCTTCACCCTGCTGGCGCTGGCGTTCGTCTTCGCCCTGCTCCTCCTCATCGGCCGCGTCGCCCGCGGCACTCGAAAGGCCCGTTCATGACCGTCGATCACGCGCTGCCGCGCACCAAGGACAACCTGCTGCTCGCTCGCGCCGGTGAGGGCACCCGCGTCGAGCTGCAGGGCATCGTCAAGAGCTATGGGGGCACACGCGTGCTGCATGGCGTGGACCTCGACATCGCGCCCGGCGAGTTCGTCTCGCTGCTGGGCCCATCGGGATGCGGCAAGACGACCCTGCTCCGGGTGCTCGCCGGACTCGAGGGCGCCGACGATGGTGCAGTGCTGCTCGGCGGCGGTGACGTCTCGCGCATACCGACCAACAAGCGCGATATCGGGATGGTCTTCCAGTCGTACTCGCTGTTCCCCCATCTGCGGGTCGTCGACAACACGGCGTTCGGTCTGCGGCGGCGCGGTATCGGCAGAGCGGAGGCCGAGAAGCGGTCGCTCGACGCCCTCGCCCTCGTGGGCCTGGCGGACTTCGCCGACCGGTTCCCGCATCAGCTCTCCGGCGGACAGCAGCAGCGGGTCGCTCTCGCGCGGGCGCTCGTCACGGAACCCAAGGTGCTCCTGCTCGACGAGCCGCTGTCGGCGCTGGATGCGAAGGTGCGTGTGCAGCTGCGCGATGAGATCCGCCGCATCCAGCTGCGCCTCGGGATCACGACGGTCTTCGTCACCCACGACCAGGAGGAGGCGCTGGCCGTCTCGGACCGGATCGCCGTGATGAATGCGGGGCGGATCGAGCAGATCGGCTCGCCCGAGCAGCTCTACACGACCCCGTCGACCGCCGGGGTCGCCGCCTTCGTGGGGCTCTCCAGCGTCGTCTCGGGTGTCGCGGAGGGCGGCCACGTACTGGTGTGGGGGCAGCACCTCCCGCTTCAGTCGCCTGCAGATGGCCCCGTCGACGTGTATCTCCGGCCCGAGAACGTGTACTTCGCCTCGGAGGCGGATGCCGCCACCGACGCCCTGGTCGAGGAGAGCACCTTCCTCGGCAGCATGCGTCGCACACTGGTCCGCACCGAATCCGGCGAGCTCGTCCGGGTGCAGCACGCCCCCGGCATCCATCCCTCGTTCGGGGATCGCGTCCGCATCGCCGTCGCACCGGAGCCCGTCGCGGTGCATCCACGCGGGTGAGGCCGCTCTTCCCTCCGATATACCGGGACCGCTAGCGTGAGCGGCGAGGGCGCGGTCCCTCCATCCAGAGAGAAAGGACGCCTCATGGCAGGCACGTTCGAGCTGTACACCGACAAGTCCGGTGGGTACCGGTTCCGTCTGAAGGCCGGCAACGGCGAGATCATCGCGACCAGTGAGAGCTACACGACGAAGTCCGCCGCAGTGAGCGGCATCGACTCCGTCCGCCGCAACGCCGCCGACGCCGAGGTCGTCGAGGCATAGCCCCACACCCCCGATTCATGCCGAGACCCCCTGTCGCCGTTGTCTACGACAGGGGGTCTCGTCACGAAGGCGAGGTTTCGGCGTGCCCGCCGCCGCACCTCAGAGGACGCGCGAGAGGAAGTCCTTCGTGCGCGGATGCTGCGGGTTCGCGAGCACCTCGCGCGGGTTCCCCTCTTCGACGATGTGCCCGCCGTCCATGAAGATCAGGCGCGAGCCGACCTCCCGGGCGAAGCCCATCTCGTGCGTGACGACGAGCATCGTCATCCCCTCGTCTGCGAGCGAGCGCATGACCTGCAGCACCTCGCCGACCAGTTCGGGGTCAAGCGCCGACGTCGGCTCGTCGAACAGCATCATGTCGGGATTCATGCACAGCGCACGCGCGATCGCGACACGCTGCTGCTGCCCGCCGGACAGGTGACCCGGGTAGGCATCCGCCTTCTCGGACAGTCCGACGCGCTCGAGCATCGCGCGGGCGATCAGCTCGGCTTCCTTCTTCGAGCGCTTCTTCACCCGTTGCTGAGCGACCGTCAGGTTGCCCAGCACGTCGAGATGCGGGAAGAGGTTGAAGCTCTGGAACACCATGCCGATGCGCGTGCGCACCGCATCGATGTCGACGTCGGGGTCGGTGATGTCGATCCCCTCGATCCGCACCTTCCCGGCGGTGGGCTCTTCGAGCAGGTTCACCGACCGCAGCAGGGTCGACTTCCCGGAGCCGGACGGCCCGATCACGCAGACGACCTCGCCCCTGGTGACGGTGAGGTCGATGCCCTTGAGCACCTCGTTGTCGCCGAACGACTTCACGAGCCCCTGCACGTCGATCGCGGGGGCGTGCACATCGATCTTCTCCGTGATCATCGCTGCCTCGCCATCCGACGCTCCAGCCACGCGCTGAAGCGCGTGAGCGGGATCGTCACGATCAGATACAGGACCGCCGCCATGATGAGCGGAGTCGCATTCGCGTTCTGAGTGCTCGCGTCACGCGCGAAGTTGGTCAGCTCCTTCGACCAGATGAAGGAACCCGCGATGAAAAGCAACGATGTGTCCTTCAGGAGCAGCACGAACTCGTTCGTCAGGGGCGGGATGATGATCCGGAACCCTTGCGGCACGATGATCCAGAAGGTCGTCTTCATGGGCGACATGCCCAGCGAGCGCGCGGCCTCGGTCTGCCCCTTCGGGACCGCCTGGATGCCGGCGCGGATCGTCTCGGCCATGTAGGCCGAGGCGACGAGGACGAGACCGACGAGTCCGAGCACGACGGGCCCGCCCAGCTTCGTCCCGGGAACGCCCACGGCGATCGGCAGGATGAAGGCGATGCCGAAGATCGTGAGGATCGCGGGAAGCCCCCGGAACAGCTCGATCCAACACGTCGCGATCCAGCGAAACGGCGCGATGACCGACAGCTTCATCAGTGCCAGCAGCACCCCGAGCAGCAGACCGCCGACGAACGCCACGGCCGTGAACCACAGCGTGTTCACGAGCGCGGTCGTGATGATCCCGGGGAACATCTTGGCCGCGACCTCGGGGTTGAAGAACAGCGGTCCGATCTTCGCCCAGTCGGTGGTCAGGATCGCCCAGACGGCGATCGCGAGCAGCACCGCATAGACGGAGTACCGATACAGCTTGGCCTTGGTGGTACGCCTCAACGCCATCGTCGAGGTCCTCCCGTTCTACCGACGCCGTCGATCACTTGGCCGCGAGGTACTCGTCGTAAATCTCCTGGTAGGTGCCGTCGTCCTGGAGCTCCTTGAGCGCCTTGTTGATGGCTTCACGCAGTTCGTCCTTCTCGCCCTTGGCGAAGGCGAAGCCGTAGGACTCGTCGGTCGGGTAGGTCTCGACGATCTTGTAGTCGGAGTTCTCCTGCTCGTGGACGTAGTTGACGGGCTGGTCCTGCAGGATCGCGTCGATCTGACCGGCCTGCATCGCCGGCCACAGCTCACCGTCGCCGCCGTACTGCACGAGCTGGGCGCCCTTGGCGTTCTCGGTCGCGTAGGACTCGCCGGTCGTGCCCTGCTGAACTCCGACGTTCTTGCCGTCGAGGTCGTCGATGGATTCGATCCCCGAGTCGGTGCGGACCAGCAGCGACTGGAGAGAGTCGACGTACGGGTCGGAGAAGTCGATGTTCGCCTTACGCTCCTCGGTGATGGTCATCGCGGAGGCGCCGATGTCGCACTGGCCCGAGACGAGGATCGTGCCGGACTGCAGCGGGTCGAAGGCCACGTCTTGGACGGAGATCTTGAGGTCGAGCTTCTCAGCGATCGCGGTGAGCAGGTCGATGTCGAAGCCCGAGTAGCCGGACTCGGAGCTCGTGTCCTCGATCTCGAAGGGAGGGTAGGGCACATCGGAGCACACGGAGAGCGTGCCGGCCTCCGCCAGGCCGTAGTCCTCGCCCGCGGCGGGAGCGCCGCTGCTGCCCGCATCGGACGAACCGGTCGCGCAGCCGGCGAGCGCGAGAGTAGCGGTCGCCACGAGGGCGAGACCGGCGATGAGGTTACGACGAGTCATGTCGGCTCCTGAAGGACGAGGGCGGGGTGTGCCCACGGACGGGTAGGAGAACATCTAAACATGCGGCTCGTCGCGTGACCAATGACATCGGGCAGCGGCCGTATCACGTTTGGGTTGCGGTGCAGACCGATTCCGACGTGATATCGAGTGCCGCAGCACGTGCGACGCGGTGTCAGACCTCGAAGTCGACGGCGACGCGGGAAGCGACCACCGAGCGGATGTAGCCGGCAACCTCCTCGTGCGCGGGGTGCACCTGGTACTCGTCGATGTCGGCGACCGAGTCGAAGTCGGCCACGAGCGTCACGTCCCAGTTCGTGTCCGGGTAGGCGGCGTTGGCACCGGCGGAGATCGAACGCAGTTGCGGCACGACTCCGTCCAGCGCGTTGAGACGACGAGCCACCTCGGCCGCCTGCTCTGCACGCACGGCGGCGTCTTCGGCCGCGAGCTTCCATGTCACGACATGGCGGATGGTCACAGGGACTCCTTCGTCTCGATCTGCGTTTCGCCGCGGACCGCGGCCTCCAACGCCTCGCGCAGCCGCTCGGGCGATACGCGCCAATGCGCGTGCAGGTCGCCGTCGATCAGCACGACGGGGATCTTCTCCCACCACAGGTCGTACAGGGCGGGGTCGTCCTGGATGGACGCCTCGACGATCTCGATCTGCTCCGCTGCGGCGTCGGGCAGTTCGGCGACGACCGCGTCGATCACGTCGGAGGCCACCTCGCACAGGTGGCAGTCGGGCTTGCGGATCAGGGTCAGCGTGGTCACGCCGACGGCACCTCGACGGCGCGTCCCTGCGCGATCCACTCCCCTGTGCCGCCCTCGACGTTGGTGGCGTCGAAGCCGCGCGACTCCAGCGCTTCGACGACCCGCGCCGAGCGACCGCCGGCCTGGCAGATGACGTCGAACGATTCCGCCGGCAGCTCTTCGAGCCGGTTGCCGATCTCGGACATGGGGATGTTGACGGCGCCCGGCACGTGGCCTGCGGCGAACTCGTCCACCTCCCGCACGTCGATGAGCGGGACACCCGACCGCTCGGCGAGTTCGGTGACGGTGATCGACTTCATGACTTCCTCTCGGCGGTACGGAGCTGCGGGCAGAGACACAAAGCGCCCGTCCGAAGACAGGCGCTCGTGTCTGGTCGCTTACTTCTTGTTGCGACGCTGGTGGCGAGTCTTGCGAAGCAGCTTGCGGTGCTTCTTCTTCGCCATGCGCTTGCGGCGCTTCTTGATGACAGAACCCACGGAAACCTCACTAAGTCAGTGGCTGGGTGTCGCCGAAATCGGACACCCGGGTACGGGCACGGAAAATGCCTCGGGTCAGTCTAGCAAATCCGACGGGCTCCGCCGTCCGGCCTCACTCCGGGACCTCGTCCGCCACCAGGAACCGCCACACGAGGGCGTGCCCGAGGGCGACGAGTGCGATGAGGAGAAGTGCTTCGACCTGGATGCCGGTGAGCCCGAGCGGAGCCACGAGTTGAGGGGCGACACCGATCACGGCGACCGCTGCGTACACGACCACGGTGCCGGCCTGGATCCATCGCACTGATCGCGGTGTCCCGTCTCCCCGGGCCTGCGCGACCAGACGAACCATGGAGGCGCCCCCGACGATCGCGACGACCACGAAGGACAGGCGCCACAGGAGCGGTGTCTCCGTACCGCCGACCTGCGCGAAAAGCCCCATCAGTGCGGGCAACAGGAACGAGAGGTAGATGCCCCCGATCGTGCGGCGCATCGCCGGGTTCGCCGTCCAGTCACGGCGAGCGCGGACGACGTTCCACCAGAGTCCGGTGAGCGTGAAGCACGTGGTGGAGAAGAGGGCGTAGAACGTGCTGACGTCCACGGTTTCTTCTCCCCGGCTTCAGCCGACGTCGGCGATGGGTCGCTGCAACGCGTCGGCTACGGCAGACTCGGGCACGCGATAGCTGCGGCCGAAACGGACGGCGGGCAGCTCCCCGGCGTGAACCAGCCGGTACACGGTCATCTTCGACACGCGCATCAGCTCGGCGACCTCGGCCACCGTGAGGAATCGGACATCTGGAACCTCGGGCATCCCACGTACCCCTTTCTCGATGTGCACACTCTATGGGGTAGCTGGGACGCATGTAAACCCATGTGGCCCTTGTGACCAGCGGGACGAGCGCGGGGTCTCGCACCCGCGGCCAGCGTGCGCGGCGAAGCCAGGACGTGGATCAGGCCGGCTTCTTCGCCTTGGCCAGTCGCTCACGCGCCTCGCGGAGTGCCTGACGTTCGAGCTTGTGGGCCGCACGCAGAGCCTTCTCGGCTTCGCGCACAGCCTTTTGCGCCTCTTTCAGGCGCCGGTCCCCTGTGAGCTCCGCCGGATCGAGATCGACCCAGTCGGTCGCTGCGGATCGGGGCTCACCACGATCGAGACCGGCCATGTAGGCAGCCACACCGTCGAGTGTCCGCTCGACCCCGAAACGGAACGGATCGGCGGCGGAGAGGAAAACGCCCTCCTCGATCGCGCGGCGCAGCGCCGGGAACTCCTCGGCCGTGATCACCCGATCGAAGAGGGCGGCCTCACGTGCGGAGACTTCGTCAGGACTGAGCCCACTACCGCGGGCTTGCTCCGTGTAGCCCGCTTGCACGATGCCGCACCAGCGAGCATGTCCCGTCATCGCGAGCGCGACGGCCAACCGCTCCTCCGACGTCAGCGGCGTCTCTTCGAGGGCGGCGAGCCCCGCATCGATCCAGGCGGAGCTGTTCGGCGTGATCGGCGAGCCGGTGATCGGCAGCGAGAGCATCCACGGGTGCCGCAGGTAGAGCATGATCTGCGCCTCGTACAACGCCAGCAGGCGCCCGCGCCATCCATCGACCTCGAGGTGGCTCTCGGGCGGAAGCCCCGTCGCCTCCTCCTGCATGAGCAGCAGGAGGTCGTCCTTCGCGGTGACGTAGCGATAGAGGGACATGGGTGTGAAGCCGAGCTTCGCCGCCACCGCGGCCATGGACACGGCGCCGATCCCCTCGGCGTCCGCGAGCTCGACGGCGGCATCCACGATCTTCTCGACGCTCATCTCCCGCTTGGGTCCGCGCTGCGGGTTCGCGGCGACGCCCCAGGCGAGTGCGATCCCCCGTGGCAGCTCCGGCGGCTCGGTCTCAGTCATGCGCTCATCCTACTTCTGTTTATTTGATAAACAGTGTGTTACCGTCATACACAGTTGCGTTGACCATACACAGTTTCAGCCATACACAGAAAGGGATCACCTGATGGACACAGCCATCGAGGTGCGAGGCCTGCACAAGGCTTTCGCGAAGAAGACCGTCGTCGGCGGCCTGGACTTCACCGTCGGCCGCGGCGAGGTCTTCGCCCTGCTCGGGCCCAACGGCGCCGGCAAGACGACCACCATCAACATCCTGACCACGCTCACCGCCGCGGATTCCGGTACCGCCACGGTGGCCGGGTGGGACGTACGCACGAACGCCGTCGAAGTACAGCGGCGTCTCAGCCTGACCGGCCAGGCGGCCGCTGTCGACGATGCTCTGACGGCGACGGAGAACGTGGTCATGTTCGCCCGGCTCGCCGGTCTCGGACGCGCGGCGGCCAAGCGACGCGCCACCGACCTGATCGCCCAGTTCGACCTCACCGACGCGGCCGCGCGCACCGTGCGCACGTTCTCCGGAGGGATGCGCCGCCGGCTCGACCTCGCACTGAGCTTCGTCGTGACGCCCGAGGTGCTCTTCCTGGACGAACCCACCACAGGCCTCGACACCCGGAGTCGCCGCGACCTGTGGGACATCATCCGGATGCTCGCCGCCTCCGGCACCACCGTGTTCCTGACGACGCAGTACCTCGAGGAGGCGGATCAGCTCGCCGACCGGATCGCTGTGCTGCACGACGGCCGCATTGCCGCGCTCGGCACACCCGCCGAGTTGAAGGCGCGCATCGGAGGAGACACGGTCGAGCTCCACGACGACCATGGCGAGCTCCGCCGCGAGATCCCCACCGACGGGACGGTCGCCGACCTCCGCCGCGCCCTCGACCTGCTCGACGAGGAGGGCGCGGACGGCATCGTCACGCTGCGCCGTCCCACCCTCGACGACGTCTTCCTCGCGGTCACCTCGCCCGCATCCGCCCCTCGCCCCGTGAAGGAGAACGCATGAACACCACACTGGCCGCGCCCCGAGCGACGGCATCCACTTCCCCTGCCCCCACTCCCCGGCCGCGGCTGCGCGGGTTCACCGCCGAGGCCGTCTTCGTCGGACGGAGCCTGCGTCATTCCGTCCGCGACGGCGAATCGCTGCTGATGGCGATCATGCTGCCCGTGATGCTCATGCTCATGTTCACATGGGTTTTCGGCGGCGCGATCGATCCGTCCGGGGCCTACGTCGACTACGTCGTGCCGGGCATCATCCTGACCTGCGCGGGCTTCGGAGCCTCGTCCACTGCCGTGTACGTCGCGAACGACATGCGCACCGGGATCATCGACCGGATCCGCACGATGCCCCTGAGAGCAGGCGCGGTGCTGACCGGACACGTCGTCGCGAGTGTGCTGCGGAACCTCGTCGCCACCGCGATCGTGATCGGCGTCGGAGTGCTGGTGGGGTTCCGCCCCACCGCCGACCTCGGGGAGTGGATCGCGATGGCGGGCCTCATCACCCTCTACATCCTCGCCATCACGTACCTGTTCGCCGCCATCGGCCTCGCCGCGGGAAGCCCCGAGGGAGCGAACGGCTACGGCTTCGTCCTGCTGTTCCTGCCCTATCTCTCCAGCGCGTTCGTACCCGTCGCGAGCATGCCGGAGTGGCTGCAGCCGGTCGCGGCGAACCAGCCGATCACACCCATCGTCGAGACGATCCGCGCGCTGCTGATGGATACGCCGCTGCAGGGAGAGGCCTGGTGGGCGGTCGGCTGGTGCCTGGCCATCCTGCTGATCGCCGTGGTGTGGGGCGCCTGGCTGTTCCGCCGCAAGGCGGGACGTCGCTGACGCCGTCCCGCGCAGCTCGCCCCTGACGACGGAGCCCTGCCGGAAGCGGTGAGGTGTGTCCCGCAGAACCGGTCCGCGTCAGCGCGATGACTCAGGCGCCGAGGCGCTTGAGCGCATTCGTGACGACGTGCTTCGCGGAAGCCGCGGCGCGACCGACGACCTCTGCGGCGTGCGCGGCGCTGTCCGGCACCGGGTAGTCGATGTCGGGGGCCTCATCACCGTACGCGTCGACCAGGAACGGGACCAGCCAGTCGTCGACGACCTCGAGCGGCTCGACGGAGAGACTGTAGAAACGACGCTGACCGTCTTCGCGGACGGAGACGAGCTCGGCGTCGCGCAGTACCTTCAGATGCTTCGACACAGTGGGCTGACTGATGCCGAGGTCGGCGACGATCTGACTGACGCTGGTGCCGGTCTCTCCTTCGGCCATACGCCGCAGCAGAAGCTGGAGGATGTCTCGCCTCGTACCGTCTGCGATCACGTCGAAGATGTCCGTCATGTGATCAGGGTAGTCGGCTCCGGCACGGAGTACCATGACGAAGGCTCGGCGACTGGCGCCGCGCGTCCGCGGTGCGTGGACGAGAGAGAAACACGAGGGGGCAGCGATGTCGGGCATCGTTTCGGCGTCGTCCCCCCGAGACGCCCTCAAAGGTGCCGCCGGCCGGCTGAAGCATCTCGTCACCTCCTCCCCGTCCCGCTTCGCGATCGTCGTGTTCGCGCTCCTCATCCTCGTGTTCACGGTGCTGCTGTCGCTGCCCATCGCCTCGGCGAGCGGCACGGTCACACCACTGAGCGACGCGCTCTTCACCGCCGTCTCGACGATCTGCGTCACGGGGCTCGCCACCGTCGACATGGCCAACCACTGGTCGCCGTTCGGGCACGTCCTGATCTTCCTCGGCGTCAACATCGGCGCCCTCGGCGTCCTCACGCTCGCGTCTCTCATGGGCATGCTCATCTCGAAGCGCCTGGGCCTGCGGGCCAAGCTCCTGGCAGCCGGCGACACCAACCCTCTGCGCGCACACGGCGGAGTGGTGAACGAGAGCCAGACCGTGCGTCTGGGTGAGGTCGGTCAACTGCTGACCACGGTCGCCGTGTCCGCCCTCATCATCGAGGCCTCGTTGGCAGCCCTGCTGTACCCCGCGCTGGTGATGGCGGAGGTGGACCCCATCGCCGCCCTGTGGGAGGCCCCCTACTTCGCGGCCATGGCGTTCACGAACACCGGATTCGCGCCGAACGACGGCGGCGTCGCCGTGTTCGCGGACGACTACCTCGTGCTGTTCCTCCTGATGGTGGGCGTGTTCCTCGGCAGCATCGGCTTCCCCGTCATCTACACGCTCGCCAAGCATGTCTGGCATGTGAAGCGCTGGTCGCTGCACACCAAGCTGACACTCGTCACCACCGTGCTCCTGTTCATCCTGGGTGCCGCCGCGTTCGTCATCCTCGAGTACAACAACCCGAAGACGTTCGGGTCGATGGATGCGGCCGACACCACGTTCCAAGCCTTCTTCCTCTCCGCCATGACCAGATCCGGTGGCTTCAACGTGATCGAGATGGACGACCTGAACGGTTCGTCCCTCCTCGCCGCCAGCATGCTCATGTTCGTCGGTGGCGGGTCCGCGTCGACCGCCGGCGGCATCAAGGTCACCACGCTGGCCGTGCTCGCGATCGCCGTCTGGTCGGAGGCGAAGGGCCGCCAGTCCGTCGAGGCGTTCGGCCGCCGCATCCCCAGCGACGTGCAACGCGTCGCGCTCAGCGTCGTCGCCTGGGGCGCCACGATCGTCGCACTGTCGACCATCGTGATCGCCCAGATCACGAAGGCCGACATCAGCCACGTGCTCTTCGACGTGATCTCGGCGTTCGCCACCGTCGGGCTGTCGACGGGCCTCACCGCCGAACTGCCGGACTCCGGCTCCTACGTGCTCGCCGCGACCATCTTCATGGGGCGCGTTGGTACAGTGACACTCGCCGCGGCGGTCGCCGCGACATCGCGCACGCAGTACTACTCACTGCCCGTGGAAAGGCCGATCGTTGGTTGAAGTCCTCCGGGGCGACGCTCCCGTCCTCGTCATCGGCCTCGGTCGGTTCGGCGCCGCCTGCGCCGGAGAGCTCGACCGCCTCGATCGCGAGGTGCTCGCGATCGACGACAACCTCGAGCTCGTGCAGAAGTGGTCGGACCGGGTCACCCACACGGTGCAGGCCGACGCGAAGAACATCGATGCCCTGCGCCAGATCGGCGCCCAGGACTTCCAGGTCGCCGTCGTCGCGGTCGGCTCCTCGATCGAGGCGTCGGTGCTGATCACCGCGAACCTCGTCGATCTGAAGGTGCCGCAGATCTGGGCCAAGGCTGTGTCCCAGTCGCACGGCAAGATCCTCGCCCGTGTCGGTGCGAACCACGTCATCTACCCCGAGCGCGAGGCCGGTGAGCGCGTGGCGCACCTCGTGAGCGGGCGGATGCTCGACTTCATCCGCTTCGACGACGACTTCGTCCTCGCCAAGATGTACCCGCCGAAGTTCATCCGCGGCGTCGGCCTGAACGAGTCGGGCGTGCGCTCGAAGTACAAGGTCACGGTCGTGGGCGTGAAGAGCCCCGGCAAGCCGTTCCGCTACGCCGAGGCCAACACCATCGTCACGAACCACGACCTCATCATCGTGTCCGGCACCAACAGCGACATCGAACGCTTCGCCGGCCTCGACCGCTGATCTCGGGACGCACCCGATACCTCGACTCCCCCTCGCGGAGGATGCCCCGCCGCCCAGCCCCGTGGTGGGATGGACGCATGACCGACAACGCAGCGGCCCCTCCCGTCCTCGCCCTCCGCGGGCTCCGCAAGCAGTTCGGGCAGAAGATCGCGGTCGATGAGCTCTCGCTCGACGTGCCGGCCGGATCCATGCTCGGACTCCTCGGCCCGAACGGCGCGGGCAAGACGACGACGCTCGCCATGACCACGGGCCTGCTGCGGCCGGATGCCGGTGCCGCATGGGTGCTCGGCGCGGACGTGTGGCAGAACCCTGCCGAGGCGAAGGCCAGGATGGGCGTGCTCCCGGACGGCATCCGCATGCTCGACCGTCTCACCGGCGCCGAGCTGCTGCGCTACACCGGGCTGCTGCGGGGGATGGCCGAAGCAGAGGTCGTCACACGCAGTGACGAGCTCCTCGCCGCGCTCGGTCTCACCGATGCGCGGGACCGGCTCGTCGTCGACTACTCGGCCGGTATGCGGAAGAAGATCGGTCTGGCCTGCGCGCTGATCCACGCGCCCCGCCTCCTGATCCTGGATGAGCCATTGGAAGCCGTCGACCCGGTCTCCGGCGAGACGATCCGGCAGATCCTGCGGGCATTCGTGGATGGCGGTGGCACGGTGGTGCTCTCCAGCCACGTGATGGAGCTCGTGGAGTCACTGTGCGACCGGGTCGCGATCGTCGCGGAGGGACGCCTTCTCGCGCACGGCACACTCGACGAGGTACGCGCCGGGCTGTCGCTGCAGCAGCGGTTCCTGGCCCTCGTGGGGGCGCACGACCTCGGGACGGAGACGCTGGCATGGTTGCGCTCCTCGTAAGCCTGCGGTGGCGCCAGCTGCGCCACCAGCTGTCCCGCAATCCGTGGATGATCGTCACGCTGGTCATCACAGGACTGATCGCCCTCGGATTCCTCGCCGGCCTGACGGCGGGGCTGGTGGCGCTGCGGTTCGCCGCGCCCGACGCCGCCGTCACGGCGCTCGTGCTGGCGGGCACGGTCATCGTCGTCGGCTGGTGGGTCGGATCGATCCTGATCAGTGCCGACGACTCACTCGCGCCGGAGCGTTTCGCACTGCTCCCCCTGACGGCCCGCTCGCTGCTTCCCGGTTTCGTCGTCGCGGGGGCGACGACGGTCGGCGGCATCGGCACCACCGTGGCACTCCTGCTCATGCTCCTCGGGTGGTCGGTGAGTCTGCCTGCGCTGCTGACCGCCCTGATCATGATCCCGGTCACCGTCGCCACCTGCGTGCTGGGCGCCCGCGTGGTGAGCGGACTCCTCGCCGGTTGGCTCGCCCGACGCAGCACGCGCGACGTGGTGGTGATCGTCGGCGTGGTGCTCCTGTCCTCTTCCGGCGTGCTGCTCAACGTCGGGATCGGCGCGCTGGCCCGGGTGGACGATGTCGGCGGTGCGTTCACCGCCGTCGCCGACATCGCGGCCTGGACACCGGTGGGGGCCGTCTTCGGCGTGTCCGGATCCGTCGCTCAGGGCGACTTCCTCGCCGCAGCGCTGCGCCTCCTCATCGCCCTCGCCACAGTGGCCGCCCTGTGGTACGCGGCACAGGCCCTGCTCGCCGCGCGACTCGTGGCCCCCATCCAGGACACCGGCGGCGGGCGCGTGCGCTCGGTCGGGCTGCTGGATCGGATGCTGCCCGCCAGCCCCGTCGGGGCGATCGCCACCCGCACGCTCCGTTACTTCCGGCGCGACCCCCGACAGGTCGTGAACATCGTGATGCTCCTGCTGCTGCCGGCGATCTTCATCGGGCTCTCGCTGATGAACGGGCTGCAGGACGAAGGCATCGCCTTCGGTCCGGCCATCGTCCTCATCCCGACGATCAATGCACTCCTCACCGGCACGATCGTCCAGATGGCGATCGCCTACGACAACGACGCGATCGCGGCACACATCCTGAACGGCGTCAGCGGCGCAGCTGATCGAGCGGGCCGGCTGCTCGGGTTCGGCCTGATCGCAGTTCCCGTGACACTGCTGCTGTGCGTGGCCACCTGCCTCATCGCCGGGCGAATGGACCTGCTCCCCGGCAGCATCGGATCGGCCCTCGGTCTGGGGGCGATCTCGGCAGGTGCCGGAGCATGGGTCGGTAGCTTCCTTCCGGGCCGGGCGCCCGCCCCTGAGGCCAACCCCCTCGGCCGCGGTTCGTCCGGAGGCGTGCAGTCGCTGCTCGCCATGATCATCATCGGTCCGATCACGCTCGTGCTCGGGGCGCCGGCGCTCGGTTTCGCGATCGCGGGCATCTGGAACCCCGTGTTCGGCTGGGTGAGTCTCGTCTGCGGTGTCGTCATCGGCGCCCTGGCCCTGTGGGGCGGGGCCGTGCTGGGTGGCAGCATCCTCAACCGTCGCTGGCCGGAAGTGCTCGCCGAGGTCTCCAGCGAGAGCTGAGAGGACGAGCGAGGGCTCAGGCGTCGATGTCGAGGACGAGTTCGACCACGTCATCGACGCCGAGACCCTCATGGTCCTGCAGCACCTTCTTGATCGGCACGATGTAGCCGCCGTCCTTCGGCCAGAGCGCCGTCGTCACGGTGGTCGAGCCGATCGTGACGGATGCGGGGATCATCCCCCATCCGTAGGTCACCACCGGGGCGACCTCGTGGATCATCTCGCTCTCGGCGGATGGCACGGTGACGAAGTGGAACGGCGCCGGTCCCCGCCAATACCAGATGGGCCCTTCGATCCGCAGCTGCATGGATCAGGCCCCGGCGGCGAGTTCCTTCGCCCGTGCGAGAGCTGCGGCCGCGGCGTCCGCGAAGACGTGGTCGAGGTGCGCATCCTGCAGCACGGCGACGGC
>JAQZBG010000355.1 GCA_029239165.1 Microbacterium sp.
TCGCTGCCGAACTGCTCGGCGAGCCACGGCAGCGGGGAGTACGCACCCATTCCACCGGTGTTGGGACCGGCATCGCCGTCGAGCGCGCGCTTGAAGTCCTGTGCCGGGCTGAGCGCACGCACGGTGTCGCCGTCGCTCAGGAAGAACAGGGAGACCTCAGGGCCGGAGAGGAACTCCTCGATGAGCACCGGGCCTGCGGGGAGGTACCGCTGGGCGTGGACGAGGGCTTCGGCGCGGTCGGTCGTGACGATGACACCCTTGCCTGCCGCGAGGCCGTCGGCCTTGACCACGTACGGGGCGCCGAGATCGTCGAACGCGGCCTCGACCTCGGTGGTGCTGGCGGCGCGGACGGCGCGTCCGGTCGGCACTCCGGCGGCATCCATGACCCGCTTCGCGAACGACTTCGAGCCCTCGAGCTGCGCGGCGGCCTTGCCGGGACCGAACACCGGGATGCCGCGTACGCGCAGGGCATCGGCGACTCCGGCGACGAGCGGAGCCTCCGGGCCCACGACGACCAGGTCGATCGCGTGCTCGTGGGCGAACGCGGTGACCGCTCCGCCGTCGAGAGGGTCGACCGAGACGGGGGTCGCATCCTGCGCGATGCCGGCGTTGCCCGGGGCGACGAAGATCTCGTGCTCCGTCGGCTCGGCCCGCAGGGCGAGGATGATCGCGTGCTCACGGGCACCGGAACCGAGGACGAGAATCTTCACCCGTCCAGACTACCGAGGCTCGCGCGTCGCGTTTCGGCGGACGGGCGTTCACAACTCCGGAGAAACCGCGCTGCGGGTGCGGTGCGGCGGGGTGTCGCGGCCTCCCGCCACGTTTTTGAGGAGTTGTGAACGGGCGGGGCTCAGGCCGCGGTTCGGAGTCCGCCTCAGACCTCGACGGTCCGCTCGACGGAGGCGTCCCAGGCCACGGTCCAGCCCGCCGCGTCGAAGAGCGCGTCGAGCACCATGGCGGTGAAACCCCACACGATCGTCCCGTCGACGTCGAACGCCGGTCCGCGGAAGGTGCGGCCCATCCGCGTGAGCGTGGAGGTGAACCGGGTCTCGGGGTCGAGCAGCTGCGCGACGGGCACACGGAACACCTCGACCGTCTCGGCATGGTCGACGGCCACGACCCGCGACGGTGACTGCCACCAGGCGAGCACCGGCGTGACGAGGTGGTTGCTCGCGGCCAGCGGGATCACGGGCAGCGTGGCAAGGACCTCGACCCCGGCCGGATCGAGCCCGGTCTCCTCCTCGGCTTCGCGCAGCGCGGTCGCGACCAGGTCGGCATCGTCGGTCTCCGCGCGGCCACCCGGGAACGAGACCTGTCCTGGGTGAGAGGAGAGCGTGGGCGCTCGCCGCTGCAGCAGCACGTCGAGGTCGCGGGCGACGGCGGCGTCGGACGTGGGGGCGGGCACACGGTCCAGCACCCCGAACAGGATGAGCACGGCGGCGTCGTGCGCGGTATGCGGATCGGCGAGCGGCGGGATGGGCACGCCCCACGAGTGGTCGGCGGCGGCGGCGAGCAGCTCGGCGCGGGCGCCCTGCGGATGCATGCTCATGCGTCCGAGCTTAGAACGCGTCGGGTGCGCGTGGCCGGAGCGGTTCTAGGCTGGGGGAATGGCCAGGAAGATCGACATCATCGACGGCCGCTCCGCACTGGATGCCGTCCGCGAGGCGGATGCGGCGGGAACGAAGCCGCAGCGGCCCGACCTCGCCACGGCCGTGCGCTACCTGCTGCAGCTGCTCGACGAGAAGGCGCCGGGCAACAGCGTCGAGGTTCGGGTGCCTCCGTTCGGCGCGGTGCAGGTGATCCAGGGCCCCCGGCACACGCGCGGCACCCCGCCGAACGTCGTCGAGATGGATGCCGCGACCTGGATCGCCGTCGCCACCGGTGCGGAGCCGTGGGCGGTTGCCGCGGAAGCCGGACGCATCCATGCCTCCGGCACTCGTGCGGATCTCAGCGACGTCCTCCCGGTTCGCCCCTAAGCACACTCAGCGCCGCGCGACCACCAGCGGAACCCCGGTGGCCGGATGCGGGAACACGTCGACCGCCTGGCCGTAGACCTGCTCGATCCGTTCGGCCGTGAGCACCTCCGCCGCCGACCCCGTCGCCGCGATCCGCCCCTCGGAGAGCAGCGTGACGCGGTCGGCGTGGGCGAGTGCGGCATTGAGGTCGTGCAGCACGATCGCCACCGCGACACCGGCATCCGCCCGTCCGCGGATCAACCTCATGACGTCTTCGTGATGCTTGAGGTCGAGGGCTGCGGTCGGCTCGTCGAGCAGCAGGATGCCGGTGCTCTGGGCGATCACCCGGGCGAGGGCCACGCGGGCGCGCTCACCGCCGGAGAGCGAGGGCACCGCGCGGGCTCTGAGTGCCGTGACCTCGGTCTGCGCCATCGCTGCCGTCACCAGTTCGTCGTCATCGTCCGCCGCAGGGGTGCGCGCCCACGGCGTCCGGCCCATGCGCACGACCTGCTCGGCGCTGAACGGGAAGGTGACCGTGTTCTCCTGCAGCAGCACCGCGCGCTCCCGGGCCAGGAGCCGGGGTTTCACGCGTTCGATCGGCTGATCGTCGATCTCGACCGTCCCGGCCTGTGCTGCCACGTCGCCCGCGAGCACGCCGAACAGGGTCGACTTGCCGGCGCCGTTCGGTCCGACCAGGGCGTGGATCTCGCCGCCGTGAATCTCGATGGACGCGTCGTCGAGGATCGTCCGTCCCTCCCCGACGCGCACCGTGAGCCCCGTGCCACGGAGCCGCACGGTCATGCCCATCCTCCTGAGCGGCGGCGCGTGCGCACGAGCAGCCACAGGAAGAACGGGCCGCCCACGAGCGAGGTGATCATGCCGATCGGCAGGTCGGCGAGCGGGACGGCGGTGCGCGCGACGAGGTCGGCGACGGCGATGAGCAGTGCGCCGCCCAGGGTCGAGGCGATCACGAGCGGCAGGTGCGCCGGGCCGATCAGCATGCGCATCAGGTGCGGCACGACGAGTCCGGCGAACCCGATGATCCCGGCGAAAGCCACGGCCGCGCACACCAGCAGAGCGACCGTCACGATGACCACCATCCGCAACAGCTCCACGTTGACGCCGAGGTGTCGGGCGGTGCGCTCGCCGAGGGCGAAGAGGTCCAGGCTGGGTGCGACGATCAGGGCGACGACGACGCCGATCAGGACGAGCGGTGCCACCAGCTGGATGTTCGACCACAGGGCGCCGTTCAGCGATCCGAGCTGCCAGAACACGATCTGCTCGCGCGTCGACGTCGTGCCGAGGAACGTGAAGAACGCCATGCCCGCGCCGGCGATGGCGTTGATCGCGATGCCGGTGAGCAGCAGCGTCACGACCTCGGTGCGCCCTCCGGAGCGACTGATGAAGTACACCGAGAACACCGCGATCAGGCCGCCGAGGAACGCGAACGCGGGCGTGGTCCACATGCCGAACGTCGCGAGACCGAACGTGATGCTCGCCGCCGCGCCGAGTGCCGCGCCCGAGGAGACGCCGACCACTCCGGCATCCGCGAGCGGGTTGCCGAAGATCGCCTGCATCAGCACGCCCGACACCGCCAGTGCGGCCCCGACGAGGAGCCCGAG
>JAQZBG010000356.1 GCA_029239165.1 Microbacterium sp.
CTGATTGACCGGGGCAGAGCCCACCATTCCGACGATGCCGCACATGGGCTCTTACTTCGCTCCGTCCGCGTAGGCGCCGACCAGGCGCACTGCTCCACCATCGACGCCCTTGGCGCCCTGCTCGAATTCACCGGCACCGGTCGGGCGCTGGCCGAAGCCCACGGTTCCGACCTGCCACGAGGGCATGCCCTCGGCGTTCAGGGCCGCGATCGCGGCGTCCTTCTTCTCTGCGGCGACCACGGCGAGGAAGCCGATGCCGAGGTTCCAGGTGCCCTCAGCGGACTCCAGCGTGGAGCCGGCGATGTCGCTGAGCACACGGAAGACGGGGCTCGGCGACCAGGTGCTGCGGTCGACCTCGGCCCAGCTGCCCTGCGGAAGGACGCGGGCGAGGTTCGCCGCGATGCCGCCGCCGGTGACGTGGCTGAGCGGCTCGAGGAGCGCCTCACCCCAGGTCGTGCCGAAGTCGGCGGCGTTGTCGCCGTAGCCGATGCCCGCACGCGTGACGATGTGGCGCACGAGCGAGTAGCCGTTGGAATGCAGTCCACTGGAGGAGACCGCGATCACGGCGTCGCCGTCCTGCACGCGATCCGCCCCGAGGATGGCATCCGCTTCGACGACGCCGGTGGCCGCACCCGCGACGTCGTAGTCGCGCGGGCCCAGCAGGCCCGGGTGCTCCGCGGTCTCGCCGCCGACCAGCGCGGTGCCGGTCGCCGAGCATGCCTCGGCGATGCCGCGCACGATATCGGCGATGCGCTCGGGGAAGACCTTGCCGCACGCGATGTAGTCGGTCATGAAGAGGGGCTTCGCGCCCACCACCACGATGTCGTCGACCACCATGCCGACCAGGTCCTGGCCGATCGTGTCGTGCTTGTCGATCGCCTGCGCGATCGCGACCTTCGTGCCGACGCCGTCGGTGCTGGTCGCGAGCAGTGGGCGACGGAAGTCGCGCAGAGCGCTGGCATCGAACAGGCCGGCGAACCCGCCGACACCGCCGAGCACTTCGGGGCCGTGCGTCGCGCGCACGGAAGACTTCATCAGCTCGACGGCGAGATCACCTGCAGCGGTGTCGACGCCGGCTTCGGAATAGGGATTGGTGGGGGAGGCAGCCACCGCTCCAGCCTACCGCCCGCAGGCGGACGTCTCGCCCCGCGTGACCCGAGCCCGAACGGAGCAGCCGAAGACGGGGCGCGATGCTCTCACACCGCGCCCCCTCCCCGATCTATGCGCGCCCGCTCAGGTCGTCCCTGGCCCGCTGAGCATCGTCGGCGACCGTGTGCGCGGCTCCGACGGCCTCCTCCTTCACGGTGCCCACGGCCCCCACCGCCTCATCCTTGACGGCGGCGACGGCATCCTGCGCAGGTTCCTTCAGATCCTGTCCGATGGTCTTGGCGACCTCGGTCGCCTCGTCCACCAGCGGCTGCGCCTTCTCCTTGATGTCCTCGGCCAGCTCCTTCTCCTTCTGCGACGCCGGGATGAGAGCGGCGACCACGAGACCCGCGGCGAACGCCATCACCCCGACGGCGAGCGGATTGCCCTCCGCCTTCGCGGTGACGCGCCGCCCCGCGGAGGCCACAGACGAACCGGCGTCGCCGATCGAGGTGCCCGCGTCGTCGGCGGCGCCCATGACCCGATCGACCACCGACCGCACGGCCCCCTTCACCTTCTCGGTCTTGCGCTGCACGATCTTCGACGGTGTGACCTTGTCTGCAAGCGCGTCGACGTCTCTGCCGAACTCCTGTCGCGTCCGCTCGATGTCCGCACGGATCGCGTCTGGTGAATCACTCATCGGTTCTCCTCATTCCTCTTCACGGCATCGGGGATCCGCTTCAGGCTGTCCACCGTGCGCGGTGCGCCCTCGATGCTCTTCAACTGCGTGCGTCCTGCCAGGAACAGGACCAGGGCGATCAACGCCCAGATGACGGCGACGATGACCGCGGACCAGCCGAGACCCGTCAGATACCCGAGCGCCCACCAGAGCGCCACGGAGAGGAAGAAGAGCGCCATCAGGGCCCCGTATCCCGCTCCGCCGAGCATCCCGGCTCCTCGTCCGGCCCGGGTGGCCGACTGCTTCAGCTCGGCCTTCGCCAACTCCAGCTCCTGCCGCATCAGGGCCGAGAGGTCTGCGGTGACCTCACCGAGAAGCTCCCCGAGCGACGTGCTCTCCGCCTTCTGCTCCGACGGTGTGGCATCGGTCATGGTCGCTCCTCTTCCCCGGACACGCGGGTGGCGGCATCCGTGCGGTCATAGAGGGGCGTGTCCTCATCATCGGGAGTGACGCCCCACGGCGAGGTGCCGGCATCGATCCCGCTCATGCCGTCGGGCGCCCCCGGAATGGAGCCATCGGTCGGAATCGGTCCGGCGCCACCGGCGGCCGCACCGGAAGGGTCACCGCCGGGCACGGAAGAACCCGCGGCTGCGCCGGTCGGCACTCCGGATGCGTCTCCGGGTGCTCCCAGGGATGCGGTGCCGCTCGACGCGCCGACGGATGATGTGCCGCTCGACGGCGTCGAAGATCCGGAACCGGATTCGGCGGCCCCTTCGGACAGTGCCCGCGTGAGGCGTCCCACCACGAGCCCCGCGAGAGCGGCGACGGCGATGAACGTCCCGGGCTTGGCCCTCGCGTACGACTTGACCTCGGTCAGAAGAGACCCGGGGTCACGGTCGCCGATCCACCCTGCCAGCCCCTGCACCCTCGCGGATGCCTGACCGACGAGATCGGCGGCGACCCCGCCCTCGGAGTTGCGGGCCATCGACCCGAGCTCGCCGCCGACGGCCCGGAGCCCGTCGGCGACCCGGCGCTGCTGAACAGCCGCCTGCTCGGAGAGTTCCGCCCTGGTCTGGTGATAGAGATCTCGGACCTGATCCTTCGCCTCATGCGCGACGGAGGCGGCTTCGGACTTCGCTGTCTCGACCACCCCGGTGGCCTCGTCGGCCGCGGTGCTCGCGACTCCTGCAGCCTCCTGTCTAGCCGCACTCATCATGCCCGAAGACTCGGTTGTGCCGCCGGATGCGGCGTCGTGTGCATTGCTCTGCGACATCGTTCTTCCTCTCGTCTCGTGTCGGCGACCGCCGACGTGCAGGCAGGTTTACTCCGCGTGTCTCGCAGACTCCGCAGGCTTGACGCTTCGCGATCTCAGGGCTAACGTGTCGGCGCGCCACGCGGTCCGCCCCCTTACGATGGGGCCATGTCCGACAAGCCGCAGTGGCTCATCCGCGAAGACGCGAGCGTTCCTGTGCTCGTCGCGCTCGCGCTGCGCCAGCGACTCGGGATCCGCTCACCGGAAGACCTGCCGACACTGCGCGATCTCGCCGTGCGCGCACCGGATGCCGTGGACGCCTCCGCCGAGGTCGAGAAGCAGTGGCGCGACTACTGGGACATGACGGTCGAGCCTCGCGCACACCGTTCCGATGTGCCGCTGGAGCTCATCGACGGGTTCGAGACCCTCGTCGCCCTGCCGGCCACCGGCGCGGAAGAGCTCGCCGCCGCGATCGCCCCGCAGGCGACATCCGCGCTCCTGTACGCGCAGGCCGCGCACGAGCGGTACGTGAGCTCGATGAAGAGCCATACCGGGGGCGACGCCTACCGCGCCTATGCGAGTGCCATCGCCGAGTTCGAGCGCGAAGTCGGCCGCCGCGCACACTCGTTCGAGCTCAACGTGCAGGTGCTGCCGCTGTCACAGCGCGGCATCTGGTGGATCGGAGATCTCACGGTCGCGGTCACCGACGGCCTGCGCCGCGACGTCGTGGCGTTCGACACCGCGATCCGCCCCGTGATCGCCGAACTGGCGTAGCGCTCAGTCCTCGACGACGGTCTCGCGGTCGACCTGCAC
>JAQZBG010000357.1 GCA_029239165.1 Microbacterium sp.
GGGCGATCCGGCTCACAAACAGCGCACGATCGACACGGCGAACGGGCTCGACAGCCTCGTGGGCGGCGGGACGGGGCTGTACGACAGCGTGCTGGCAGCCGTGCAGTACATGCGCGACACGTATGTCCCCGGTCAGATCAACCTGGTTCTGCTCAACACCGACGGGTACAACGAGGACGATGACGGCCTCGACCTGCCGGGACTGCTCACGCAGCTCGAGGCGCTGCGGGATCCGGCGAACCCCGTCGCGGTCATCGCGATCGGGTACGGGCCTGACACCGACCAGGCCGCCCTGGAGCAGATCGCCGCCGCCACCGACGGCGCGGCGTATCAGGCGCTGCAGCCGACCGATATCGGCACGGTCCTGGTCGACGCCGTCAGTCAGCGCGGCTGCCGTCCGAACTGCGGCTAGCCCAGGACCGCTCCGGCGTCCACGTCCCAGGCCGCGACTCGCGTCCGTAAGCTGACGGAATGACGTCGGATGCTGTGGACCCGAGAGTCTGCCCGACCTGCGGGGATCCCCTGAGCTTCGAGATCCTCGACGACGAGCGCGGCCGGGGGCTGCTGCTACTCCGTACCCTTATCCACCCACGTCGCCATGAGGTACGGGCTGTACACGTAGACGATCTTTTCGCCCTTCCACGGATCGCGATCGGCGTTCGCGGTGCAGTGCTTCACCTTCCCCCTCAGATCGGCGAGCTGGGCTCGGCGAGCGCTCGACCGAGTTCATCGAGCGAGGGCCGGGCACGGTCGGTCATGTCAATGCCCTCCGTGCGGCGTCGGTGTCGTCCACGACGAACACCTTCCGATTGTCGTGGTCACTGTACTGGGCATGCACGGGGACATGCGCGGCCGCCAGGGCGCCCATCATCCTGCCGAGGGCCCCCGGACGATCCGCCGGCAGCGGGACCACCACCACTTCACGACAGGTCGCGCCGAGGATGCCTGCGGTGTCGAGCGCACGCACCGCGGCTTCGCCGTCCTCGACGAGGTAGTGCGCGGCAGGCCCCCACACTCCCCCTCCTTCCAGCCCGATGCCGGCGGCGCCGAGCACCGTGCCGATGCGCGCGACGTCCGAAGCGATGTCGTCTATGGGGATGCTGATGTCGTTCATGCCTCGAACTTACGACCGCGACGCTTCGGCCTGCACCGATACGTCGCGGTCGAAGAGACGACCAGCGGTCTGCCCGCAGGTCATCGGGTAGGGGCGCTGCTGCGTCCCTGGGGTCGCCCGCTCAGTTCGGCGTCGAGGGTCTCCTGCGCGATCCGCATCTGCTCGGCGAACTCAGGCTGCTGCAGTCGCTGCCACATCACGTCCTCCGGCACCTCCTCGACCTGGCTGACTACCCACCAGATGTTGCCGAACGGGTCTTTGATTCGCCCACCGCGCTGACCGAAGGCGCTGTCGGCGAGTTCGGTCACCACGGTGGCACCGGTTGCGGTCGCCTTCGTGAACGTCGCGTCGGCGTCATTGACCCACACTCGCAGCAGGCTCGGCATCGCCGGCCAATCCGGTCGCCGGTCGAACGCCAGCAGCACCGTGTCACCGACACGGATCTCGCCGTGACCGATCGAGCCGTCTTCGGTGATGACGCGGGCGAGTTCCTCACCGTCGAGCACCTCCGAGATGAAGTCGAGCAGGGCGCCGGTGTCGTCGGTGACGATCCAGGGCGCGACGCTGGTGTAGCCCGCGGGGGTGTAGTACTCACTGTCCATCGTTCTCCGTGTCCCTTCCTTGGTGCTGCGATCTCGACGGCAACGTTAGACGCCGTATAGGACGGTTTCTGTCCTACTCAAGCGAGATGATTGATTCCATGGCCGGACCCACCGCACGTCTGCTCTGCCTGCTGTCGCTGCTGCAGACGCCCCGCACATGGTCGGGAAGCGAACTGTCACAGCGCCTCGGGGTGACGCACCGCACGGTTCGGCGCGACATCGATCGGCTGCGCGAGATGGGATATCCCGTCGAGGCGGAATTCGGCGCCTATGGCGGCTACCGCCTCGTCGCGGGCGCGTCGATGCCGCCTCTGCTGTTCGAGGACGACGAGGCCGTCGCCGTCGCGCTCGGGCTGCGCACCATCGCCGTGCAGGGACTGCCCGGCCTGGAAGATGCCGGAGTCCGGGCTTTGAACAAGCTGACGCAGTCGCTTCCCACCCGGCTGCGCCACCGAGTTCGCACGCTGGGCGCAACCGCCATGACCTGGCGTGCCCGGGTCGATCATCCCGTCGATCCGGATGTCCTCACCGTCCTTGCCGCCGCCGCCGCGAACCGAGAGCGGATCCGCATGGAATACCTCCGGCGCGACGGCGAGCGAGGGCCGCGACATGTCGAACCGCAGCGACTCGTCACCACCCGCGCGCGCTGGTACGTCGTGGCATTCGACATCGAACGCGACGCGTGGCGAACTTTCCGCGCGGATCGAATACACAACCCACGCCCGACCGGAGCGCCAGCGCGTCAGGAGATGGCGAATGCCGAGATCCTCGGCCATCTGGAACGGGCAGAGCGGGAGATGTCAGCGACGCACCGGGCAGACGTGGGGCTGGCCTTGCCGATGGATGTCGCGAAGGAACGGCTCGGCGATCATCTTGGTGACGGCAAGCTCATTGCCGAGGGTGGCTCCACACGCTGGCGCAGCGCGGAGGACACCGTCGACTGGCTGGCGATCCGCCTCCTGCTCCTGGACTGCGATTTCGTCGTGCACCACCCACGCGAACTCCGCACCCACCTCGCCAGGATTCACGAACGAACCGTCGGGATCTCCTGATGAGACCTCCGCGCTATTCCGGGTCCTTCACCGAGCCGCGGAGTCGGGTCGGGGAAGCTCGCGGAGCTCGTCAAGCGCGAGGGCCAGTTGCGCGGGTTCGCTCCCCAGATTCTGAAGGATGTCCATTGCCGATCGGGTGAATTCTCGAGAGTCGACCGCGAGACCGGCGACGTTTAGGGCGAGTCCCTTCTCGTTGACGGCCCACTGACCAGCCGCGGCGTGCCACGCATGCGCGATGAGCATCACGGCATGAGACGCGCAGAGCACCACGTAGGCGACGTCACCTCGCTTCGCCCCCTTCACCGCGATCCAACAAAAAGTCCACCTGCCAGAGATTGCGGAGAAAAGCTGATTGCAGCACCGCGGGGAACGGCGTGAGCAGCGCGTTGAGTTCGGCGAGAATGCCGGCGGGATCCTCGAGTGGCATGGCGTTCGCCACTTCGCCGGCGTAAGCGACATCGAGGAAGCCGAAAGGGTGACCAGGTTGCGCGAAGAATACGAACTCCCCTGCGCGTGCGCGATGACACTGTTCGCGGACGCGGTCGACATCTCGAAGAATCCAGTCCACGTCAACGCCCTCGACCGAGAGCCACCCACCGCCGTCGACCCACGGCCCCCAGCCCCCGGGTGGCGCGATGTCGACTGGACGGCCAGCCCATCGTCGCGCGAGCGCCGCGAAAGCATCGACATCGAGCAGTCCCCGGTCGTAGTAGAGGCCGAGATCGACGTCCGAGTCGGGGCGGTGGGTTCCGCGGGCGCGGCTCCCGCCGAGGGCGACTGCCCCCACACCGGAGACGGCCACGAGCTCACCTGCCATCTCTCGCAGCAGTCCATCGCCGATCACTCAGCAACGATAACCGGGCGCTCCCGTTTCGAACGCGTCCGCGCTCGAACCCGCGGCAGGTGAGCGACACGAAGAAGCCAACATGGTATCCATCGGCAGGTGACCGGGTTTCCCGGCCGTTGTCCTGGCCTGAGGCAGCGATGGTGAGGCCCAGCGGTCGCCCGCCGGGCCTCTCCCTCAGCTAGGAGTTGATCTGCTCGACGACGTCGTCCGCCGACTCCTCGATCGCCTTGCGCAGCTTCTCGTAATCGTCGGAGTCGATCGCCTTGCTGATGCGCTTGTCGGCCCTGGTCAGGGCCTTCTCGACGTTGTCGGCCCACTTGTCGTCGACGACCGCCACGACGGCGGAGGTCCCGGGCGCGAGGTACTCGTCGACATCGACGCCGAAGACGGACTTGTCGCCGTGCTCCCTCACTTGGACCTTGCCGTCCTTGTCACGGACGAGCACGACGGCGCCGATGATCTCGTACCCGCCTGCGTCCTGGCCGCTTCGGAGGGCTTGATAGTCGTCCGCCGCGGACGCCGTGTCATCGTACGAGCCGACTACCAGTGCGAGGTTCTGCGTACTCATCGATCTCTCCTTCGCTTGATCCCTGAAGCGACCGGCCGGTCGCTACGGACTCTGGGTCATCAGGGTGCTGTGATCCTATTGCGAGCGGGCCGGCCTGGCGAGGGTCCGAAGGGTGAATTCTCGGACGGAGTCCGGTCGGTCACCGAGCCGCCGAGTCGGGCCGGGGAAGCTCACGGAGCTCGT
>JAQZBG010000358.1 GCA_029239165.1 Microbacterium sp.
TGGCTTCTCACAGAGCTGCTGCGCGAGGAGTGGGGCTTCGACGGCCTCGTCGTCTCGGACTGGGGTGCGATCAAGGACCGCGCCGACGCCCTGGCTGCGGGTCTCGATCTCGAGATGCCGGGGACAGGCGACGCGGGCACCGAGGCGATTCTGCAGGCGGTGCGCGATGGACGCCTGGAGCAGTCGGTCGTTGAAGCGAGTGTCGAGCGGCTGCGCACGCTTGCTGAGCGCACTGCACCCTCCGAAGACGCGACCGAGATCGATCTCGACGCGCATCACAGACTCGCACGTCGCGCAGCTGCGGCGTCGATCGTGCTTCTCCGCAATGAGAACGAGACCCTGCCGCTGCGGGCCGGGCAGCGGGTGGCCGTCGTCGGAGAGCTTGCCGTGGCACCCCAGTATCAGGGTGGCGGCAGCTCGCATGTGAACCCGACCAGGGTGGACCTGCCGCTCGATGAACTGCGCGTCGCACTCGGTGACGAGCATGTCGTGTACGCGGCCGGGTACTCCCGCACACCGGCCGAGGACGGGGCTGGGCTGCTGGCCGAGGCGCGTGCGACAGCGGCGTCCGCGGACGTGACCGTCGTCTTCGTCGGCCTCTACGAGCAAGACCAGTCCGAAGGGTTCGACCGCGAGCACATCGATCTCCCGGCCTCCCACGTGGCGCTGATCAACGCTGTTGCGGATGTCGCGAAGAAGACCGTCGTTGTCCTCTCGAACGGCGGTGTCGTCACGCTCGAGCCATGGCATGACCGGGTCGACGCGATCGTCGAGGGTTGGGCTCTCGGCCAGGCCGTCGGCAGCGCCATCGCCGACGTGCTCACCGGCGCGGTGAACCCCTCCGGCCGTCTCGCCGAGACGATTCCGCTCGCCCTCGCCGACACTCCCGCCTTCCTGAACTTCCCCGGGGAGCAGGAAGTGGTCCGCTACGGCGAAGGCGTCTTTGTCGGCTACCGGTACTACACCAGCGTCGACCGCGCGGTGCGATACCCGTTCGGTCACGGGCTCAGCTACACCACGTTCAGCGTCGAAGGCTTCGAGATCGAGGCTGACGGAGCGGACGCCGCGACCGCGCGAGTGACTGTGCGCAACACAGGGGAACGAGTCGGATCGGAGGTCGTCCAGCTCTACATCGCCCCGGCGCCGTCGGCCGTTCGGCGCCCCGCGCGCGAACTCGGTGCCTTCGCGAAAGTCACTCTCGAACCTGGCGAGTCCACCACGGTGTCTTTCGCTCTCGAGCGTCGCGCCTTCGCGCACTGGGATGCCCGCGGCGCACGCTGGTGGGTCGACCCCGGTACCTACCGCGTCGAGCTCGGCCGCTCGGCGACGGACATCGTCACCGCCCGCGAACTGTCCCTCGCGGGGGACGTGGAGCGCCCGGCCGCCCTCAGCCTGGAGTCCACGGTGAAGGAGTGGTTCGGACATGCGGTCGTCGGCCCGGTTCTGATGCAGAACATGCTCGCGAACGCCACGGCCGAGCAGCAGGCGGCGGCCGAGGCGAACGCGAACGCGCTCAAGATGGTCGATTCGATGCCGATGGGGCAGTTCGCCCGATTCCCCGGTGTGGAGATCCCCGAGGAAGCGCTCGAGCAGCTCATCGCTCTGAGTGTCTCCGCGGCGGCGCCGGCGGCTGCAGGGTCGGTCGCGTGACCCGCGGCTCTGGCCGCCGACGCGTCTTCCTGACGGGCGCGGCCGGCAACTGGGGCCGCGCGATCCTCCGTGAGTTCGCCGAACGGGGCGACGACTACGAGGTGATCGCCCTCGTGCTGCCCTCCGCGAAGGACGCCGCCGCGATTCGTCAGTTCGAGGACATGGAGAACCTCGAAGTCGTGTTCGGGGATCTCACCGACTATGCCGCCGTCGAACGCTGCGTTCGCGGTGCGGACATCATCCTGCATGTGGGGGCGGTGGTGTCGCCGCTCGCGGACGAGCACCCCGAGCTCGCGCACCGGGTGAACGTCGGCAGCATCCGCAACATCATCCGCGCGGTACGGGCGCAGCCGGACCCGCAGGCGATCGGCGTCATCGGTATCGGCACGGTCGCGGAGACCGGAGACCGGACGCCGCCGCACCACTGGGGGCGGGTCGGCGACCCGCTCCGGGTCTCCCAGTTCGACGAGTACGGCCAGAGCAAGATCATCGCGGAGAAGGAACTCGTCGACTCCGGCCTCCCGAAGTGGGCGTGGCTGCGCCAGACCGGCATCTTCCACCCGGGCATGCTGGAGATCCGCGACCCGATCATGACGCACTCGACGCTCGGCGGAGTCATGGAATGGGTCACCGCGGAAGACGCCGCGCGGCTCCTCGTGAATGCCTGTGATCCGGACATCCCGGCCCAGTTCTGGGGCGGCATCCACAACATCGGCGGAGGTGAGCAATGGCGCCTCACGAACTGGCAGTTGCAGACGATGATCTCCGGTGCGATGGGAGTCCGTGACGTTCGCAAGTGGTACGACCGGAACTGGTTCGCCACCCGCAACTTCCACGGGCAGTGGTACACCGACTCCGACCGGCTCGAGGCGCTCGTGCCGTTCCGCCGCGACACTCCGCAGGAGGCGCTCGCGCGAGCGGTCGCCACGCTTCCCCGCGCGGTGCGTTCGGCGGGGTTGATCCCTCCGGCGATCGTGAAGCACCTCGTGCTGAAGCCGCTCGCGTACAAGCCCCGCGGGACGATGGACTTCATCCGGCGCGGAGACGACGGGGGCGTCTCGGCTTTCTTCGGCTCCCGGGAGGAGTGGGAGGCCATTGGAGATTGGTCGACGTTCTGGCCACCGCGCCCCGACCGATCGCCGCGACTCCTCGACCACGGGTACGACGAGTCCACGCATCCGTCGGAATGGGGTTCGCTCGACTACGTCGAAGCGGCGGCGTTCCGTGGCGGGCAGTTGCTCTCGACGGATGCTGATCGCGGCGACGTCGCCACGCCCCTGCAGTGGCGCTGTGCGTTCGGTCATGAGTTCGCAGGGAGCCCGCGGCTGGTTCTCACTGCCGGACACTGGTGCCCTGAATGCGTCACGGACGTCGTCGGCTACGCCGAGCAGGCGGAGCGCAACCCGTTCCTCGCGCAGCTCGAGGTCTTGGAGATGCACGGAGCGCCGGCGCCAGCGATGGGCGGCGTGGCCGGCTGACGGACCCGGACAAGTACTCGTCTGACCGCGTGACCAGCGGCGCATTTACTGTGCAGCCCCGGAAACACCCGACCACCTCTTGACACGCGACCCACTCAGGCATAACGTACAACCAAATGGTTGCACAAAGAGAACTGAGCGAAGCGGAGGTCGACCGTGTCTTCCACGCACTGGCGACGTCGACCCGGCGCGACATCCTGCGCCGGACGATCGAGCGGGAGCAGTCGGTCTCGACCCTCGCCTCCGAATACGAGATGTCGTTCGCCGCGGTGCAGAAGCACGTCGCAGTGCTCGAGGCCGCGAACCTCATCGTCAAGCGCGCCGAGGGACGCGAGCGGCTCGTCCGCGCGAACCCCGAGATGATCGCCCGCGCCAGGGCGCTCCTCGCCCGATACGAAGAGCTGTGGCGGTCGCGCATCGCCCG
>JAQZBG010000359.1 GCA_029239165.1 Microbacterium sp.
GTGATCTTCCTCGGCGGAAACTACACCCAGGCGGATGCCGCGCACCAGCACTACGAACGGTTGCGGCAGGTGAACCTGCCCACGGTGCTCGTGAACGCGCGTGTCCCCGAGCTGCAATTCGCCACGGTTTCTACCGACGATGCGGCTGCGGCCGAGCAGGCGGTCCTGCACGTGCACCAGCTGGGGCATCGTCGCATCGGACTGCTGTTGGGGCCCCAGGACCACGTGCCCTCTCAACGCAAGCTCGAATCAGCGCGCCGCCTGCTGGACAAGCTCGGAGTGCCCCTCGCGGACGACCTCGTCGTGCGCGGCATGTACTCGCTCGAGTCGGGGCAGGCGGGCGCGGCGCGACTCTTCGCCGCCGGGGCCACGGCCATCGTGTGTGCGAGCGATCCGATGGCGCTCGGAGCGGTCCGTGCCGCCCGTCGCGCGGGGCTGTCGGTGCCGGGGGATGTGAGCATCGTCGGGTTCGACGACTCCGCGTTGATGAGTTGCACCGAGCCGCCACTGACCACGGTGCGGCAGCCGATCGAGTCGATGGGCCGTGCGATCATCGCGCTGCTGCTCGCGCAGATCGCCGGTACGTCTCAGCCGAGCGACGAGCTGCTGTTCGAGCCGGAGTTGGTGCTGCGCGCCTCGACCGGTCCGCTGACCTGAGGCCTCTCCCGATGACGTGGTCTTTGCTGCGCGTGCAAGAAATCGCAAAATTCCAACAATCTGTTTAGTTCTTGCGTTATCCGTTGAGAAAAGCTACGTTCAACTCATCGCCATCGACGACGAGGAGTTCCGTGGACACCGACGTTCTGCGCACGGCCGCACCCGCACGCACTCTGACCATGCCTTCGGGTGAGGGGTGGTGGCGCACAGCAGTGATCTACCAGGTGTACGTGCGCAGCTTCGCGGACGGCAACGGCGATGGCATCGGTGATCTCGCCGGAGTGCGCACCCGACTGCCGTACCTGAAGAGTCTCGGCGTCGACGCCCTCTGGTTCACGCCCTGGTATCGGAGTCCGCTCGCCGACGGAGGCTACGACGTGCAGGACTACCGTCGGATCGATCCGCGCTTCGGCACCCTCGAGGAGGCGGAGCAGTTGATCGCCGAAGCGCTCGAGCACGGTATCCGCACGATCATCGACATCGTGCCGAACCACATCTCGGACCGGCACGAGTGGTTCCGGCAGGCGCTGGAGGCGGATCCGGGGAGTCCGGAGCGGGAGCGCTTCTGGTTCCACCCCGGGCGGGGCGAGGGCGGCGATGAGATGCCGACGAACTGGGTCTCGAGCTTCCAGGGCGAGACGTGGACGCGCACGCGGAACCCGGACGGTACTCCGGGGGAGTGGTACCTGCACCTGTTCACGCCGCAGCAGCCCGACCTCAATTGGAACCATCCGGACGTGCGGCGCGAGCACGAGGACGTCCTGCGTTTCTGGTTCGACCGCGGTGTCGCGGGGGTGCGTATCGACTCGGCCGCACTTCCGGTCAAGGACCCGGCGCTGCCGGATCTCCCGACAGGCACGGAGCCCTCGTCCGGGCATCCGCACATCGACCGCGACGAGCTGCACGACATCTACCGGGAGTGGCGTGCGGTCGCCGACGAATACGACGGCGAGCGGGTGCTGGTCGGAGAGGTCTGGCTCGACGACGCGGAGCGCTTCGCCCGCTACCTGCGCCCCGGCGAGATGCACACCGCCTTCAACTTCGGCTTCATGACGCAGCCGTGGAGCGCGCAGGCGATGCGGGACTCGATCACGCGCACGCTCGCCGAGCATGCCCCCGTCGGTGCCCCCGCGACCTGGGTGCTCTCGAATCACGACGTCACCCGGCCTGTCACCCGCTACGGACAAGCCGACTCGTCGTTCGCGTTCGAGCGCAAGAGGTTCGGCACCGCGAGTGATCTCCGACGGGGAGCGAGGCGGGCCCGAGCCGCGGCCCTGCTCGTCGCCGCCCTCCCCGGCAGCCTCTACATCTACCAGGGCGACGAGCTCGGACTCCCCGAGGTGGAGCTGCCGCTCGATGCGATCGAAGACCCGATGCACTTCCGCTCCGGGGGCGTCGATCCGGGGCGCGACGGCTGCCGGGTTCCCCTGCCCTGGTCGGGAACAGCGACGCCGTACGGATTCGGCGGTGCCCCGTGGCTCCCGCAGCCTGCGAACTGGGAAGCGCTGACGGTCGAGGCGCAGGACGCCGACCCCGACTCGACCCTGAACCTGTACCGGGCGGCCATCGCCCTGCGCACGCGAGTCGCCGACTTCGCGGGTGGTGATCTGCAGTGGCTGGAACTCGGAGCGGACGTGCTCGCCTTCCGTCGCGGCGACGGCACCGTCAGCATCACCAACCTCGGCGCTGTGCCGGTGCCGCTTCCCGCACACCACGAGGTGCTCCTCTCCAGCGTGCTGCTCGACGGCGTGCTGCCCCCGGACTCCACTGCGTGGCTCGCGCTCCGCCCCGTCCGCGAGCGCGCGCCACGAGCGACCGACTAGCCCTGCACCACCGATTAGCACCACATGGAAGGACACAGACAATGAAGTCACCGAGGAAAGCCCTGGTCGCCGGCGTCGCCGTGCTCGCGGCGGTCGGCGCCCTCGCCGGCTGCACGTCGAGCGGGAGCGACGACGGCGCCGACGGCAAGACCGAGCTGCGGGTCGCGACGTTCCCGCCCGGAGCGGACGCCGCCGCCTACGAGGCATTCGCCGAACAGGAGAAGCAGTTCGAGAAAGAGCACCCCGACATCGACGTCGTGGGTGTCGAGTACGAGTGGGAGGGCCCGACCTTCGCCGTGCAGCTCGCGGGCGGGAGCCTGCCCGACGTCTTCACCGTGCCGTTCACCGACTCCAAGACGCTGCTCGAGAACGGCCAGCTGATGGACGTCACCGACGCGATCGACGAACTCGGCTACACCGACAAGTTCAACCCCATCATCCTCGACGGCGTCACGGGCGACGACGGGAAGATCTACGGGTTCCCCCGCCAGGCGTACGCCGCCGCGCTGCACTACAACCGCGACCTGTTCACGCAGGCCGGACTCGACCCGGAGAACCCGCCGCAGACCTGGGATGAGATCCGCGAAGCGGCCAAGGCCATCACAGATGCCACGGGCAAGGCGGGCTACGCGCAGATGGCGATCAACAACACCGGAGGCTGGCAGCTCACTTCGCAGACCGTCGCCCGCGGCGGCCGCACGCAGACCGACAACGGAGACGGAACGGCCGAGTCGACCATCGACAACGACGCCACCAAGGCGGCCCTGCAGTTCCTGCACGACGTGAAGTGGGAGGACGACGCCTTCGGTTCCAAGCTCGACCTGGACTGGGGCACCATCAACCAGGAATTCGCCGCCGGCAACATCGGCATGTACACCTCGGGCTCCGACATCTATACCGCGCTCGTGCGCGACTTCGGTATGGACTCGGCGATCTACGGGATGACGGTCGTGCCGATGGAGGGTGACGACCCCGGCACGCTCGGTGGCGGTGACATCGCCGTGATCAGCCCCACGGTGGACGACACGACCAAGGCCGCAGCGGTGACCTGGATCGACTGGTAC
>JAQZBG010000360.1 GCA_029239165.1 Microbacterium sp.
GTGGTCGGCCGAACCGGGCGAGCACGGACGCTTCGCCTTCGACGAGGTCACGCCTGGGGTGGCGCGACTTCGCCTGGTCGTGAAGGACGCCGACGGCGCACTGCGCGACTTCCAGACCCCGCAGTTCGAAGTATGAAATCGAGAGAAGGATGCCGGTGCCCTGGGGGCCCGGCATCTTCCGCGTGTTCGATGAGGAGATGTGATGGCTCAGCAAGATTCTGCGCAGCGATGGCGTGACCGGGCGAAGGCGGGAGCGCCGCGGGGCGTAGGACTCGACCCGCGCTGGCACACCGCCCCCGGTGTGGAGGCGTTCCCGTCGGCGTACGCGCCCGGACACCTCCTGATCTTCGGCGATGATCGCGACGGCGCCGTCGCTTCGCTGGAAGCCGCGGGAAGGGAGCTCGGCTGGGAGATCCAGGTCGATCCGCCGGCGGTCCGGGAGGACGCGGCCTCGGAGCAGATCACCATCGCGAACATCATCCAGGTGCCCAGCGAGACCCGCGACGACGAGCCTGTGCCGGTGGTCGACGCCTGGCGCCTGCTGCAGCACGCTCGGCGGCTCGTGGTCATCGATGCGGTCGCGGAGCGACTCGAGAAGTACGAGGCGACCAGCGCCTCGAGAGGAGTCGTCGAAGGCGAGCCCGAAGCGGACCCTGCCCGCGCCCGCCGGCACCGGGCGCGTCGCCTGGTCGCGCTGGCAGCCGAGAGGTCGGCAGCGGGCAAGCCCCTGGAGGCGACGCCCGGACGAGAGTCCGAGCCGGAGACCAAGGAGCGCGGTGGTGTCGCCGGGAATCCGGAGGAAGCCGGGACGCCAGCCGAGCCCGGCGTCTCGCGTGACGACATCGAGCGGATGAAAGCGGCGCTGGGGAACGTGAGCCTCGACCACGTGCTCACGGTCGACCCGATCGGGGTCAACCCGCACGGCATGACGAATCCCCATGGGATGACCAACCCGCACGGGATGACGAACCCGCACGGTATGACGAATCCGCACGGCATGACGAACCCGTCCGGCTCCGCCGGGTACGCGTATCCGGGCGGCGGCGGCCTGGAGGTCGTTTCGTACGTCGGTGCGGCGCCGTTCCGAGCGAAGCTCACAGGCGGTCGGCGACCCGTGGTCGCCGTCATCGACACCGGCTGCGGAGCGCACCGATGGTTCGACGAACCGCGCACGCCGGGTGACGTGATCGTGAGAAGGAACATCCCCTCGCCGACGAAGGGGGCGGGCAAGGTGATCGGAGTGGATGATCCCCTCACCGACCCCGAGGTGCACGGCGACCAATCCGGCCCGCTCGACGGCTTCCTCGACGGGGCGGCCGGGCATGGCACCATGGTCTGCGGCATTGTGCATCAGGTCTGCCCGGACGCTGACATTCTCGCGATCCGCGTTGCCGACAGCAACGGGACCGTGCTCGAGCACGAGCTGATCGAAGCGCTCGAGGAACTCGCTGTGTGGATCGACCCTGATCAGGGCAACCATGTCGACATCGTCAATCTCTCGCTCGGCTATTACCACGAGACACCAGAGGACGGGCTCTACAGCAAGCGCCTGCACGAGGCGCTCGTGCGCCTGCGTGGCAAGGGCTGCGTCGTCGTCTGCTCGGCGGGGAACGACGCGACGGCTCGCCCGAGCTTCCCGGCGGCACTCTCGGCGAAGGGTGGCCCCGAACTGAAGCTCGAGGAGCCGGCGGGGCTCGAGGACCACCTCGCGGTCGGTGCGCTGAACCCGGCGCTGACCTCGGTCGCCCTGTACAGCAACGTCGGCGATTGGATCACGGTCTATGCACCGGGCACCTCGGTCGTGTCGACGTTCCCGAAGCTTCAGGGCGGGATCCAGCCGGGTAGCAGAGCCGACACGCTGGACAGGAAGCGATGGAGCCTGGACCCCGACGACCTCTCCGGTGGGTTCGCGATCTGGAGTGGGACGAGTTTCGCAGCGCCGTACGTGTCGGGGATGATCGCGAGCGAGCTGGCGGAGGCACTCATGAGCGCGTCGGCGTCCGCTGTCGCTGTGACCGGTTCGGCGACGTCGAAGGCGCTGAAGAAGATCCGCGCCCGTGACGACTCGAAGAAGACGCCCGGGTCCGGGAGTCAGTAGCACGGGGGCCGGCACGGCGCTGCTTACTGCCGAGGTCGCCCCGGGCCGGGCGGTGGGTCCATCATTGCTGTGTGGGGGCTACGGGCGAACAGCTGTATCAGCGTGGGTGGCACTTGGCGACCCGCGGAAGGTACCCCGATGCACGGCGCGTCCTCGCAGCCGGGGCAGCGCGTGCAGACGCCGAAGGCGACGTCGACCTGGGAGCACGCATCGCGGGCACGACGGCCTACGTGCTCGCACGACTCGGGGACGTCGACGGTGGGGAGCGGCTGTGCTTGGAAGCGCTCGCCCGGGAGGGCCTGTCGGACGCGGCCGTCGCTCAGTTGCACGGGCAGCTGGGGTCCCTCGCACTTGAACGCGGGCTGCTCGACGATGCGGCGGGCTGGCTCGACAAGAGCATTCGTGGACTACGCGAACAGCCGGTGCGTCAGGCGAACATGCGGATCAATCGCAGCCTGGTCGACATGCAGCGCGGGCGGTTGGACGCGGCGATGGCGGATCTGGAGGCGGCCGAGCAGGCGTACCGGGCCGCAGGGATGAACACGGAAGCGAATCTCGCGGTCCACAACCGGGGGTACACCCTGATGCTGGCGGGCGATCTCGTGGCTGCGCTGCAGATGATGCAGTCCGTCCGCGAGCCCCTGGACGATGAGTCCGCGATGTGGGCGGCCGTGAACGAGCTCGACCGTGCGGAGGTCCTCCGTGAGGCCGGGCTCGTGACAGAGGCCGAGCGCAGCCTGTCCGCAGTCTCGGCGGCCTTCGGTCGCCACCGCGCTCCGCGCGACAGGGCGACCGCCGACTATCACCTTGCGAGATCTCTGCTCAGCCATGACCCGCGGCGGGCGGCAGCCGTCGCGGCTGCATCCGCCCGACGGTTCACGTCCATCGGCAGTTCCGGCTGGGCGGTCAGAGCCGAAGCGATCGCACTTCGCGCTCGCCTCGCAGTGGGGCGCCTCGACCGCAGCGGTACGCCCGTGCCGGTGCCCAGGCGGCTGCCTCAACGAGTGAAGGTGGATCACGTCGCGGAGGCACTTCAGACACAGGGATTCGCCACCGAGGCGGAGGCGCTCCGCCTCACCGAGGCGCTGGCCCGCATTCGAACGAACCACCACGCGTCCACCCCGATCCCGACCACGCGGCTGGGCCCCCGAACATCGTTGGAGGTGGGGCTTCTCGCTCATGAACTGCGCGCCGCGCAGGCGGCCGCGACCGGGCGTGAACGCGACGCTCGCAGGCATGCGGCGGCAGGCCTGGATCTGCTCGACCGCAACCGACGGTCCTTCGGGAGCCTCGACCTGCAGGTCTCTGCCGCCATGCGTGGGATCGGGCTGGCCACGACCGGCTTGTCGTCGGCTCTTCGGTCGCGCAACCATGCGTCGGTCTTCGACTGGTCCGAGCGTGCGCGGGCGCTCACCGG
>JAQZBG010000361.1 GCA_029239165.1 Microbacterium sp.
GCCTGGCGGGCTGCCACGACGTTCGCGGGGTAGTGGAAGCGCACGTCGCGGAACTCGATGGCCGGGGCGCCGGGGGCGGCATCCTCGCGGGGGAGCGCGGCGGCGATGGCCTCGTCGTCCTGCGACTCGGTCGGCAGGTCGAGCACCTCCTGGATGCGTCCGAGCGCGCCGAGCGCCTGGTTCACGGAGGTGATCGCGCCGAAGGTCGTGGCGAGCGGCATCACGAGCAGGAACAGGAACATGATGAACGAGATCAGCGAGGCGATGGTGATCGCGCCGGCGGCCACGCGGAATCCGCCGACGCCCAGGACCACGAGCAGCGACAGCTGCAGTGCGATGCCGGACACGGGTACGACCATCGAGGAGATCTTGGCGATGCGCACACCGATGCCGTACGCGTCGGAGGCGAGCTCGGAAACCGCAGCCGTCTCGCGCTCGGTCGCCCCGGACGCGCGGATGGTCCTGATCGATCCGACCGCGCGCTCCACGCCGGAGGCGAGCTCGCCGACCTTCTCCTGCTGCGCGGTGGATGCGGTGCGGATGCGGCCGCTGAGCAGCACGACGACCGTGACGGAGATGCCGATCACGACCACGATCAGCAGCAGCAGGATCGGATCGATCAGCAGCATGGCGATCAGCGCGCCGAGGAAGAGAACCGCACTGCCGACGGCATCCGCGAGGCCCTGCGTGAGCACGGCGTAGAGGAGGGTCGTGTCGGTGCCGACGCGCGAGACGAGGTCGCCGGTGCGGCGGGCGTCGAACTCGGAGGTGGGCAGGTGCAGGATGCGAGCGATCAGCTTGCGGCGGCTCGAGTGCACGACCGCGGTGCCCGTGCGCTGGAGCAGGTAGTGCTGGAAGCCGGAGATGACGGACGACACGATCACGAACCCGACCAGGAGCCAGACGAGGATGCCGATCCCGGTGTCGGACTGCACCGCCTCGATGACCTGGCCCACGAGCAGGGGTTGCACGAGAGACGTGGCGGCACCGACGACGCTGAGCACGGCGACCACGATCAGGGTGCGCTTGTGTTCGAAGAGGAAGGGGAGGAGCTGGCGGAAGGTGGCGCGTGGGCCTTCGGGCTGTGCGCCACGTCCGCGGCGGCGTGCTGTCGCCGAACCGGACATGCGGGACCTCGATCTGGAGATGGTACTTCGACCGTACTTCGTTCGCGGCCGAATCCTATGGGCGGGCTGTATGGGTCGCGTCGTCGCGAGGCTGCCGTCAGGAGCGACCGAATCGTCGGTGGACGGCCTGCTTGCTCACGCCGAGCGCACTCGCGATCGCCTGCCACGAATATCCGAGGTTGCGGGCGCGGCGGACGTTCGCCTCTTCGGCGCGAGCGATCTCCTTGCGCGTCTCGGCGAGCCTGTGCAGCGTGGCCAGGGGCTCGCTTCCATCATCCTGCGCGATAGCGGTCGGCATTGTCATGATGCACCTCCTGCGTCAATACTTGTTGACTCCCGAGGGGAAGTCAATATCTGTTGACGCTCGAGAATGCGGGACGCCGAACGCGGAGAGCGGCAGCCTCCGAACCGGGAGGCTGCCGCTCTCCGCGATCAGAGCTCGACGGCGGCGGCAACCCCGAGGTCGTCGTCGTAGTCGTGGTCCTTCGTCTCGGGAGTGAAGATCAGCGCGACGAACGTCAGCACCCCCATCGCCGACAGGTACAGGCCGACCAGCCACGGCGCACCACCCGCCGCCTCCCACAGCTTCAGGGCGATCAGCGGTGCCACGGCAGCGCCGAGGATCGACGACACGTTGTACGCGATCGCCGACCCCGTGTACCGCACGTTGGTCGGGAACAGCTCCGGCAACAGCGCTCCCATCGGCCCGAACGTCGCTCCCATCAGCATGAAGCCGAAGACGAGGAATGCCTGCGTGAGAGCACCGGTGAACTTCGGGTCGACGGCAGGGAGGAGGAACATGTTGAACGTGAAGCCGAACACGATGATGGCGCCCGTGACCCAGAGGAGCAGCTTGCGTCGACCGACAGCGTCCGCGATCGGGCCGGAGAGCAGCGTGAAGATGCCGAAGAACACCACGCCGATGATCTGCATCAGCACGAAGTCCGTGTAGCCGAACCCGAGGCCCGGGTAGAACTGCGCGGCGAACTTGGTCGGGTCGAACGGGGCGCCCGTCGCTTCGGCGGCAGCCTTCGCGGCGGCGGAAGCGGTCTCGAGCGACGCGGGCTTGGTGCCGTAGGCGAGCGTGAAGTTCGTCATCAGATAGAACAGCACGTACGTCGCCAGCATGATGAACGTGCCGAGGATGAGCTGCTTCCAGTGGTGGCGGAAGACGGTCGCGAGCGGGAGCTTGCGGATGGCGCCCTTGGTCTCCGCCTTCTTGAAGGTGTCGGACTCGACGAGCTTCAGCCGAACCCACAGGCCGATGATCACCATGACGGCGGAGAACAGGAACGGGATGCGCCAGCCCCAGGAGAGGAACGCCTCGGACTTGAGGACCGGGTTCTCGGCGTGCGGCAGCAGCCAGTTGATCGCGAGGAAGAGGAAGTTGGCGATGATGAAGCCGAGCGGCGCACCCAACTGCGGGAAGGTGCCGTACCAGGCGCGCTTGCCCTTCGGCGCGTTCTCGGTGGCGACCAGCGCCGCACCGGACCACTCGCCGCCGAGCGCGAATCCCTGGGCGAGGCGCAGGATCAGCAGCAGGAGCGCCGCCCACCAGCCGATGTCCTGGTAGGTGGGGAGCAGACCGATCACGAAGGTCGCGATGCCCATGGTCAGCAGGGATGCCACGAGTGTGGCCTTGCGACCGAACTTGTCGCCGAAGTGTCCGAACACCACGGCGCCGATGGGCCGGGCGACCATGGCAGCCCCGAAGACGGCGAACGAGGAGAGGAGCGAGGTGGTGTCGTCTCCGGTCGGGAAGAACAGCACGGGGAACACGAGCACGGCCGCTGTCGCATAGGCGTAGAAGTCGTAGAACTCGATGGTCGTGCCGACCAGGCTCGCGGTGATGACGCGCGAACGCGGGTTCGCGGGCGCCGTGGCAGTACTCATGGGACTCCTCCGTTCAGCCCCTTTGGTATACCGGGGACTCGGCGAGTTTACGCCTTCCTGAGTGTTGGCTGTGTACGCGTTTCGCGTGTCATCTCCCTCGCGCTGGCGTTGCATAGAGTCGGAGGCGGCGGAAGACGGAGGAACGATGGCGACGAGGATGCTGCTCCTTGCCGACACGCACGTGCCGAAGCGGGCGCGTCGCCTGCCGGACGGGGTGCTTCAGGCGGTCGACGAGGCCGACGTGGTCGTGCACGCGGGGGACTGGGTCGACGAAGCGACGCTCGATCTGCTCCTGTCTCGTTCGCGCGTGCTGCACGGGGTGTACGGCAACAACGACGGCCCCGAGCTGCGTTCGCGCCTTCCGGAGGTCGCCCGGTTCACGGTGGAGGGCATCGATGTCGCCGTCGTGCATGAGACGGGGGAGTCCCGGAAGCGCGAGGAGCGGATGGACGCCCTGTTCCCCGACGTGGACCTCCTGGTCTTCGGCATCCCGTGGGACACCGTGTCGCCTTCGGGCATGCGGCTGCTCAACCCGGGGTCGCCCACGGATCGGCGCCGGCAGCCGGTCTGCACGATGATGTGGGTCGCGACCGAGGGGACCACCATGGATGCGACGCTGGTGCCGCTGTCGTGAATCATCCGCCCGTCTACCGCGCTCCGATGCGCTCACGCGACGTACGAGTGCCCGACGGCGCCGCCGCCGAACGCGCACTGGCGATGGGTGTGTGCGGTGTGGGCGGCATCGTGGACGCACCGCCCGCCTCACTCGAGCAGGCGCTCGTGGCCGTCGACGCCGCGCACGGCGAGCGGATGGCGCGACGCCTCGAGCGGTTCGCGGCTGCACCGGATGGAGCGCTCGTCTGGACGCGTGACGCCGACGGTCTCCTGTGGCTCGGCATGCTCGACGGGGCGTGGCGCTACGACGCTGCGGCGGCAGCACGAGACGTCGACCTCGTGCACGTCAGGCCGTGCCGATGGCTCGCTGCGCCGATTCCGCCGGTCGACGTGCCCTCCGCCGTGCACGCGACCTTCGCCCGAGGAGGGCGCAATTGGCAGCGGATCCATGATGCCGATGTCTCGGAGGAGTCCATGTCCCTCTGGCGCCGCGGCAACAGTCAGGCGTAGCCGCTCGCCTTGTCGAGAGCGATGCCCTGCGGGGTCTGGATGAACGTGCTCACGCCCCGGTCATTCCTGTTGAGCGAAAGTCGGGTGCCGGATGCGACGGTCCAGGAGGCGGACGTCGTGCCGTTGTTGCTCTTCGTGTCCGCCGGCCCCCAGCGTCGCTCGACCGCTTCCACCATCGCCTCGAAGGCCGCGTCGATGAGTGCGGTCGACTCGGGGGTGATCTCCCTCACAGTGTCGGACAGGTCGAGGCCGAGATTGACGAGGGCGTTCTTGGCATCGATCGTCGACACATCAGGGGTCGTGAAGCCGGAGACGGTGTTCATGAGGTACTCCGTTCCCCGATCGAGCTCGGTCGTCCAACCGAACCGCTCGACCGCAGCGGCGTGCACCTGTTCGCGCGAGAGCGGCCAGGAAGCGTGCGCCCAGAACTCGAGCAGGTCGGCCACCTCGTCCGGTGGCATCGACTGCCAGGCCTTCGCCGCCGGGATCTCCCACTCGGTGGTGGTGCCACCGACGTCGGAGAGCTCCGACGGCGGGACCACCCTCACGAACACGCCCGCTTCGAGCTCGAGCGCCCCGATGGCGGTGGCGCGTGCGGTGTCCACGTGCAGGAGAACCGCGGTCCCGTCGGGTGTCGAGCTGACGATCGTGCAGGGTACGGGGCCGTGCGACCCGTTCCAGATGCCGGAGAGCGAGATCTCGAAGACGCGCGTGCAGGACGAAGCGTCGACGATGCGTCGGAAGACGTTCGGCCGGGCCTCGGTGAAACCCTCTGGCGCGGCATCGGCGACGGCGACGAGCTCGATACTGCTCGCGTCGACCCACGAGGCGTGGTATTCGTCGCCGTTCCAGACGGCGCGGACGCCGATCGTCGTGGAGGGGAGCGCATAGCCCAGGTCTTTGCGCCGCCAGCCGAGTGCCGGTCCGGCGTACGTCGCTACGGGCTCGATGCGACCGTCGGTGTGGAGGCGAGTGAACTCCGCCCACCGGGGGATCTCGGTCGGCGCGACGTCCCAGACCGGGATCATCGCGCCGCCGCCGCGAAGGAACCCGTTTTCGTGGCCGGCCACGAACGTACCGAAGTTGCGCCGGTGGCGTCCAGGCCGTGCGCCTCGAGCACCGCCGCGGGTGTCGTCCACCCTGTGGTGTCGGTCTCGCGGACCGCGGGCCCGGCGAGCAGCGCGGCGCCGCGTTCGAGGTACGACGTGGAGGTCGTCGGCCAGATCAGCTTCAGCATCGGCGTGCTCATCGCAATCCCGTCTCTGCTCGGAGGTGGGAAAATCCTATCGAGCGCCGGCGACCGCCCTGATCACTCCTCCGTGGCGCCGAGCGCCGGTGCCTCGACGAAACGGGCGAGGGGTTCCAGGATCTGTTCGAGCTCCAGCACGACGAGCCGGTTGCCGCCGGGGCGCGTGACGGGGGCAGGGACGTAGAGCGTGCGCTGCGGTCCGTTGCGCCAATAGCGACCGAGGAAGAAGCCGTTGACGAATGCGTATCCCTTGCTCCACGGCGCGGTGTCGAGGAACAGGTCGCTCGCACTGCCGAGGGTGAACTCGGCGGTCCAGGCGGCCGGGCCGCCGTGCGCCTCGGAGCGGACGGAATCCGTCGCGAGCCCCGTGGCGATCGCGGCGATGTCGAGCGGCGTCGAGCGCCATCCGGTCACGGGAGTGCCGTCGAGGGTGACCTCGCCGATCAGCCCTTTCTCCTCGCCGAGCCGGTGGTCGTAGTTCACTCGGCCCTGGTCCTCGACGAGGATGCGGAGGGTACGACCCGCCGGGATGCGGATCGCACGGTCGTGTCGCGTGCGGGAGAGCGTGCCGACCGCCACCCCGTCGACGGTGACCCAGGCGAGGTCGCGCACCTCGTCGACGACGAGGAGGCCGCCGTTCCCGTGCGGGAGATCGGCGTCGTAACGCACGAGGCCGCTCCGATGTCCGAGGGCGTCGAAGCTCTGCGGCTGCGCGGTGACGACCCCGGATCCGCCGGCGTCCGCCCACGCCCCGGCAGGGGACAGGGGGGCCGCGAAGGCGGGGGTGACGCTCGCGACCGCCGGCAGGTCATCCGGCACCGGGGCATACTTCGCGATCACCTCCCGGAAGGCGAAGAACTTCTCCGTGGGGTTGCCGGCCTCGTCGAGCGGTGCGTCGTAGTCGTACGACGTCACGAGCGGCAGGTAGCGGCCCTTGTCGTTCGCGCCGTTGGTGAGACCGAAGTTCGTGCCGCCGTGGAACATGTAGATGTTGACCGACGCTCCGGCCGCGAGAAGGGCATCGAGGTCGGCTGCGGCCGCGGCGACATCCGTCGTGTGATGCACCCCGCCCCACCAGTCGAACCAGCCGTCCCAGAACTCCGAGCACATCAG
>JAQZBG010000362.1 GCA_029239165.1 Microbacterium sp.
GCACTGGTCCAGCTGGAGGTCGAGGACGACCTCGGTCGCCGCACGGTCCCGCTCACCTGGTCGTGGGCGCCTTCTCCCATCACTGCCACGGGGCTCTACGAGGGCGAGTCGCACGATGCCCGCCTCGACATCGCACACTGGTCCGAGCCCGACTTCGACGACGCGGCGTGGACCCCGGCGGGCATCCTCCCGCCCGAGGCCGCGCCTGGAGCCCTCGAGTCCCCCACTGGTCCCCCGGTCCGCATCGTGGATGTCCTGACCCCGACCGAGATCGTCACGCGCGCCGATGGCCGCATCCTCATCGACTTCGGCCAGAACATCGCCGGCAAGGTCCGCATCGGCGTCGCCGGCTCCGGCGGCGGCGCCATCGAGATCCATCACGCCGAGGTACTCGAGAACGGCGAACTGGCGACGCGCCCGCTGCGCAGCGCGGCATCCGTCGATGTCTACACTCCCCGAGGCGACGAGCCGTCGACCTGGACACCGCGGTTCACGCTCCACGGCTTCCGCTACGCGGAGGTGCGGGGCCTGCCGGCCGGCGGGTCGCTCCTCTCGGCGGAAGCACTCGTGGTGCACTCCGACATGACCCGTGCCGGCTGGTTCTCGGCGAGCGACCCGCTGCTCGACCGCTTCCACCAGAACGTCGTCTGGAGCATGCGCGACAACTTCGTCGACCTGCCCACCGACTGCCCTCAGCGGGATGAGCGGCTGGGCTGGAGCGGCGACATCCAGGTCTTCGCGCCGGTCGCGACGTACCTGTACGACTCCGTCGGCGTCCTGCAGAACTGGCTGCGCGACCTCGCGGCCGAGCAGGCGGAGTTCGGCTCGGTCATGAACTTCCATCCGTGGATCGACTGCGGCTTCCCGAGCGACCCGGCCGCGGCCTGGGGCGACGCCGCGGTCATCGTGCCGTGGGAGCTGTATCGCAGCACCGGCGATGTCGGCATCCTCCGCGATCAGTTCGCGAGCATGCGCGCGTGGGTCGAGCAGGTCCACGCCCTCACCGGGCAGACGGGGCACTGGAGCACCGGCTTCCAGCTCGGCGACTGGCTCGATCCTGCGGCACCGCCGGACCGCCCGGGCGATTCGCGCACCGATCCCCGCCTCGTGGCCACCGCATACCACGCGCGGTCTGCGCGCCTGGCCGCCGAGGCGGCGCACCTGATCGGACAGCCGGATGCCGCAGCCGACCTCGGCCGCATGGCCGAGCGTGCCGTCGCGGCGTTCCGCGAGCACTACGTCTCGCCGGCCGGCCTCGTCGTCAGCGATACCGTGACGGCGCTCTCGGTCGCCATCATGTTCGACCTGCTGCGGGATGACGCCCAGCGGCGGGCGGCGGGAGCTCGTCTGGCCGAGCTCGTCCGGGAGGGCGACCACCGGATCCAGACCGGCTTCGTGGGCACGCCGCTCGTCTGCGACGCTCTGGCGATCACGGGCCACCCCGACACCGCGTACCACCTGCTCCTGCAGACGCAGACGCCGTCGTGGCTGTTCCCCGTGACGATGGGGGCGACGACGGTCTGGGAGCGGTGGGACAGCCTGCTCCCGGACGGCTCGGTCAACCCGGGTGAGATGACGTCGTTCAACCACTACGCGCTGGGCGCCGTCGCCGACTTCCTGCACCGGGTGGTGGGTGGGTTGCAGCTGGTGGAGCCGGGCTGGTCGCGGGTGCGCGTCGCTCCTCAGCCGGGCGGCGGCCTCGAGTCCGCGTCCACGGCTCACCTCTCGCCTTTCGGCCTCATCAGTGTGCAGTGGCGGCGACGCGGCGACCTCCTCGTCGTCGAGGTGGATGTGCCACCGGGCGTCATCGCCGAGGTCATCCTCCCCTCTGCGCAGGCCACGCCCATCCAGGTCGGCGAAGGTGCGCACCGGTTCGAGTGCGCCTATCGACCCGCCGACGCGGATCCACCGCGCCCGCGCCGCTGGAACATCCATAATCCTGAGGAGCGACTGCAGATGATCGAAGCGGGTGTGCTGTGAACCGAACCAGAGCCGTGGAACCAGGCCTCACCCTCGAGCAGGCTGCGAGTCTGCTCTCGGGCGCCGATATGGACACCACCCGCACCCTGCCGGCCCATCATGTGCCGCCCGTCAAGATGACGGACGGGTCCAACGGGCTGGCGATGAACCTGCCGCATTTCGCGGGCAAGGTGGCCGCGACGTGCTACCCGACGCTCTCGGCGATGGCCGCGACGTGGGACCTCGACCTCGTTGCCCGCGTCGCGGAGGCGATCGCCGTCGACGCCCGCGAAGCCGGCGCGCAGGTGGTGCTCGGCCCGGGTATGAACATCAAGCGCTCCCCGCTCGGGGGCCGCAACTTCGAGTACTTCTCCGAGGATCCTCACCTGACAGGCCTGCTCGCGACGGCGTTCGTGCGCGGGGTGCAGCGGACGGGTGTGGGTGCGTGTGTCAAGCACTTCGCGGCCAACAACCAGGAGACCGACCGCATGCGCGTGAGCGCCGACGTCGGCGCGCGCGCGCTGCGCGAGATCTACCTCCGCGCCTTCGAGCACGTCGTGACGGCGGCCGAGCCCTGGCTCGTCATGGCGTCGTACAACCGGATCAACGGCACCTATGCCACTCAGAACAGGTGGCTCCTCACCGACGTGCTGCGCGAGGAGTGGGGCTTCGAAGGCGTGGTCGTCTCGGACTGGGGCGCGGTCGACGACCGAGTCGCCGCACTGGCAGCCGGCCTCGACCTCGAGATGCCGTCGACGTCCGGCGCCTCCGACGCGCTCGTGGTCGCCGCCGTCGACGACGGCACCCTCGACGAGGCGACGGTGCGAGCATCCGCTCAGCGCATCGTCGACCTCGCCCGCAAGGCCGCGACATCCGCGCGCCGTGACGATCACGCTGCCGAGCCATCCGCCGCAAGCCGGGACGCCGCGGCACTCGCGAGGGAAGCGGCCGAGCGCGCCGCCGTTCTGCTCCGCAACGACGGCCGTGTCCTCCCTCTGCGGCCGGACGCGACGGTGGCGGTCGTGGGCGGTTTCGCCCAGGCTCCGCGTTTCCAGGGCGGCGGCAGCGCCGGCGTCAACGCGGCGCAGCCGCCCGCATCCCTCGTCGCCGCGCTGGCCGCCGCGCATCGGGGTCTCGTCACCTCTTCCCCCGGCTACGCGGACGATGGAGTGACGACGGATGCCGATGCCCTGGCCCGGGCGAAGGCGGTCGTCTCGGCGGCCGATGTCGGCGTCGTCGTCGTGGGGCTGCCGGAAGCGGCCGAGAGCGAGGGCTACGACCGCACCACGCTCGCACTCCCCGACGCACAGCTTCGCCTGCTCGAGGAGCTCGTCGATGCCGGCACGCCTCTGGTCGTGGTCTGCATCGCCGGCGGCGTCGTCGACCTCGAACCCTGGCGGGAGCAGGTCGACGCCATCGTCCTCCCCGGACTGGCCGGTCAGGGAGTCTCCGAGGCGCTGGCGCGCATCCTCACCGGCGCCGTCTCGCCGTCGGGGCGCCTGGCCGAGACGATCCCGCTTGCACTGTCGGACACACCGAGCCAC
>JAQZBG010000363.1 GCA_029239165.1 Microbacterium sp.
GTCAGGGACTCGACGGAACGGCCCGAGGCGCTCGGTTCCTTCACCCGCCTCGTCACCCCGCAGATGCTCGCGAGCGAGACCGCCGCCCTGCTGTCGGCGGTGACGAGCACCCTGGCCGACCTCGACGCGCTGCCCTCGCCGTTCGGCGACGGTCACGCCACCGAACGCATCGCCGAGCACATCCGCTGCGCCGTCTCGGCCACCCGCGACGAGGAGGTCTGATGTCCCGCGCCGAAGCCTTCGCCCGCCCTTCGAGGACGCCATGATCGCGGCCGCCAGCGTGTACTCGATCATCGTCACGCTGACGTTCATCGTCTACGTGATCCTGATCGTGATCCCGTACCTGCGCCGCCGGCCCGATCCGGAGGGCCGCGTCGAGGCGTTCCAGTGGCACATGTTCGTCCCCTGTCGTGATGAGGAGGTCGTCATCGGGCGAACGATCCGGATGCTGCGCACCACCGTCCCGCAGGCGCACGTGTGGGTGATCGACGACGACAGCGACGACGACACTGCCGCGATCGTGCAGGCGGCAGCCGACGTGGATCCGTTCGTGCACCTGGTGCAGCGGCGACGGCCCGAAGCCAGGACCGGAAAGGGCGATGCGCTCAACGCCGCGTACTTCCGGCTGAACGCCTTCCTCCCCGCCGACACGGTCCGCGCGGACGTGATCGTGTGCGTCGTGGATGCCGACGGCGAGGTGGCCGAGAACATCCTCCGCCAGGCGGCCTCCCCCAAGGCGTTCGGCGATCCCGAGGTCGGCGCGGCGCAGGTCACGGTCTTCATGAAGAACCGCGACGACCGCACGCCCGTGCCGGAGGCCGGCAGAGCGCGGAACACCTTCGGACGCTTCCTCATCCGGATGCAGGACATGGAGTTCCGCGGGCAGATCGCCGCGGTCCAGGCCCTCCGCGGGTGGACGCAGACCGTGGGTCTCGGCGGCAACGGTCAGTTCACGCGCCTCTCGGTCCTCGACGACATCGCCGCGCGGTCCGACCGCCCCTGGCACGGGTCTCTCCTGGAGGACTACGAGCTGGGGATCCACATCCTGCTCACGGGGCACAAGAACCGGCACCTGCATGACACCTACGTCGCTCAGGAAGCTCTGCACGACTTCCGGCGGTTCGCGGTGCAGCGCACGCGCTGGGCGCAGGGGAACATGCAGTGCATCCGCTACATCCCCGAGATCGTCCGCTCGCGTCGGCTGTCGACCGTCGGCATCCTCGAGGTCTGCTACTACCTGCTGCTGCCGGTGTTCCAGCTGTTCGCCTGCCTCGCCGCCGTGACGCTCGTCATCGCCGCCGTCGTGGGAATCGCCACCGGGGCGGTCGCGGTGCCTTTGATGCTGCTGCTCCCGCTCGCCGTCTCGTATCTCGTACTGGGCATCGGTCCGTTCTTCGTCTGGGGGCCGCTCTACCGTCGCCACTGCGAACCCGATGCGGGCTTCTGGACCTCGGTCATGTGGGGGTTCGGGGTGTGGCTGTACGACTACTACGTCTATGTCGCGGGCGCTCGCGCCATCTACCGGATCGCGCGCGGCCGCAACGGGTGGGCGAAGACCCGTCGCAACGCGGAGGTCGACGTGGCGGGCCCGATCGCGAAGGACGCCTGAGGCGCGCGCGACCACCTGTCGAGCCTCGTCGGATACGCTGGGCGGGTGAGCCCTGAGTCGGATAGACGCTAGATCGCGGGTGTGAGCGCACGTCGTGCGCTCCCCGCATCCTCGTCGACCTCACTCACCCGCCGCTCGGCGCGCCTCGATGCGCGCGCGGCTCTGCGCGTCTGGATGATCCATGCCGTTCCTCATCCCCGTCCTCGCTCTGGCGATCTTCGCCCAGGGCACCAGCGAGTTCATGCTCGCCGGTCTTCTCCTCCCGCTGTCCGCCGATCTCGGTGTCGATCCGTCGACCGCAGCCCTGCTGACCTCTGCCTTCGCGGTGGGCATGGTCGTGGGCGCGCCGTTGATGGCGGTGTTCGCCAGTCGCTGGCGTCCGAGGCAGACCCTCGTGCTGCTTCTCGTGATCTTCATCGCCGCGCATGTGATCGGAGCCGTCGCGTCGTCGTTCTGGCTGCTGTTGATCACCCGGGTGCTCGCCGCACTCGCGAACGCCGGATTCCTCGCGATCGCGCTCGCCACGGTGCGGGGCATCGTCCTCCCGGCGCAGACGACCAGGGCCGTCGCCGTCCTCCTCGCGGGCACTACTCTCGCGACGATCGTGGGCGTGCCGGCGGGCGCGATGCTCGCGAACGCGTTCGGTTGGCGGTCCACCTTCTGGGCCGTGGTGCTGCTCTGCCTCCCGGCCGTCGTCGCGCTGCTCCTCGACCGCACGCTCGGTGCCGTTCCGCGCTCGCCGCAGATCGACGTGCGTGGGGAGGTCGCCGAGCTGCGCCGCCGCCCGGTCCTCGTGGCCGTGGTGCTCGCGGTGCTGGTGAACGCCGCGACCTTCGGGGTGTTCACGTTCCTCGCCGTGATCGGAGCGGATGCCGGGGTCGGCGCTTCCTGGATCCCGCTCCTCCTCGCCGTGTTCGGGGTCGGGGCCTTCCTGGGGGTGGCGGCCACCGGTCGGTGGGCTGCCCGCCGCGCGCGGACGTGGGTCGTGGTGGGTGCCGCGCTGACGACCGCGGTCTGGATGCTGTTCGGTCTCGCCGCCGGGTCGGTGCCGGCCGTGTTCGTCGGCGCACTGATCGGCGGGATGCTGTCGTTCGCGGTCGGCTCGGCCCTGATCGCACGCATCGTCGGCCAGGCCGAGGGCGCTCCGGTGCTGGGCGGTGCCTATGCCACGGCAGCCCTGAACCTCGGCGCGGTCGGCGGTCCGGTACTCGCCGGCATCGGGTACTCGGCCCTCGGGGCGCCGGGGGTGCTGTTCGTCGCGGCGGGGATCACGGCCGTCGGCGTGATGCTCACGCCGCTTCTGCGTCGAGGATGATCGCCCCGTACCGCGATGGATGCGAAAGACTGGAGGCATGACTTCGCCTGTGCTCGACACCCTCCTCGCCCGCATCGTCGAGAGCGGGCTGCTCGAAGACCCGATCGCCGAGAACGGTCTGGTCTACGGGCGGGCGAGCATCGACGCGGCCGGCACCGTGGTGAACGTGAACGTCGACCCGGAGCTGGACGAGCACCCGGAGGATGTCGATCACGAAGCACTGATCGCGGCGGTGTCGCGCATCCTCTCGGTCGGCGAATCCCGGTGGCGTGCGGTGGTCGACGAGGTCGCCACCGACATCGACGACGCCGTCGACGACGAGCCCGTGATCGAGCAGATCGACCTGCGCGACGACCTCGAGGCCACGTCGGTCGTCGTTTTCGCGGATGCCGTGCTGCTCGCGTTCCTGGCGCCGAAGCAGTTCCCGGAGTCGCGGATCCTCGTGCAGCTGGACGAGGAGCTCGAGGTCGAGGGCGTCGAGGTGCGCGAGCTCGACGGCACCGAGACGGTCGAGTTCGACAACCTCGACGACCTGCTCGACGAGATCAGCCGCGCCGACGACGGTAGCCGAAGGCCCAGTGCAGCTCGGGCATCACGTCGAAGTTCATGCCGTACACCGTGCCGACCAGCGTCGGCGCGAAGATGATCGCCGCCCAGGAAGAGATCTTCTTGATCTCGTCGTTCTGCGCCAGACCGGCCTCTGTCTGACGGCGGGCGACCAGGGCGGAGTGCACGGTCAGCGCGTTCTCGAGGATCGCCCGGAACGAGTCGACCCGCTCATTGACGCGGATCGTGTGGTCGAGCACGTCACGCAGCGAACGCTGCAGCTCCTCGTCGATGCGGTACTTCTCCGACCCGCGGCGCAGCCACTCCAGCATTCCGCTCAGGGGGTGCACGGCGCGCTGGAAGTTGATGACCTCACGGGAGAGCTCGTAGATGCGGCGGGAGAGCGCGCTGTCGTCATCGCCGTCGCCGAAGAGCTGGTCCTCGATCTCGTCGATGTCGTTCAGCAGGCCTGCCACGATCGGCTCGTACCCGTCGACGACCTCATCCAGGATCGCGTAGAGCACCGCCTCGGGGCCCATCGCGAGCAGCTCGGGGTTGGCCTCCATGCGCATCCGCACGGCGGCGAGGTTCGGTGACTCGGCGTGCCGGATCGTCACCACGAAGTCGGGGCCGACGAAGAGATGCAGCTCGCCGAACTCGATCGACTCCTCCTTGTCGCGGTAGCGTGCCGGCCGCAGCACGGCGAACAGGGTGTCGCCGTAGCGTTCCACCTTCGAGCGCTGGTGCCCGGAGAGCGCATCCTCGACCGCGAGCGGATGCAGGTCGAACTCCCGCGCGACCGACGCGACCTCTTCCGGGCTGGGTCGATACAGGCCGATCCAGGCGATGCCGCCGGCGGCATCCAGCATCCGGTAGGTCTCGTCCAGGTTCTTCGGGGTCTCCACGCGACGTCCGTGGACGTACACGCCGTTGTCGATGAGCGCCATGATGCGGATTCGTCAGGGGGCGGATGACGCCGCCGACGGCTGCGGGAAGGACGTGCGAGAGCGGACCCGAAGGTCAACGCGTGAACGCAGGGAGTCGCGACGCAGCGAAGGCGGCGTCGTAACTATCACCGGACATCGCCATCACCGCCTTTCGGGACTCATTCGGGTCGAGTGACCCAACGGGCCAGCATACCCCTGTCGGCTGAACGCCGGGCGTGCGGTCATCGCCCGCATCGGTGAACTTGCTCTTTTACTGAGTGCAGCCTATGTATATGCTGCACGCGGGGGAGCAGGATGACCAGGAGGAATCATGGTACGCACTGTTCTGGAGGGGTCCGGGCGTTCTTCTCTGACTCGTAGGAAGACCTACGCCGTCCTCGCCGGTGGGCTCGTCGTCGGCGTGGGATCCGCGCTGACACTCGCCGCGTGGAACGACTCGGAGTTCGCGACGAGCGACCCGAGGATGTCGTCTATGCGCCCTTCGCGTTGCAGCTCACCGCAGCCAGCACATCCTCCGCGGGGCTCACCGCCGTGGCACCGACCGTGACGGGCACGCTCGCCGGCGACCTGACGTTCGGTGCGGTGTCCACGACGACCTTCGGATGCGACGCGGCCGCGTTCGCCGGGGGGACGGCTGTGCCCGCCACCATGGCCCCGGGAGACATCGTGTACCTGTGCCTGCAGGTCACCGCGGGAGCGACGATCGCCCAGGGCGACACGGGCACCGCGCTCTGGCAGTGGGACGCGGTCTCGCAGTAACCACTCGGGCAAGCCATCGTGGTTCGACAGGCGCGGGTTCGCGGTCTGAAGACGCTCACGCGTGTTCAGGCGCTGCTCGCGTGCGCGCTCCTGCTCGGGGTGGGCGCAGCCGGGACTCTCGCGTCCTGGTCCGACAGCGAGCTGGCGGGCTCGCCGCTCACGGCCGGAAGCTTCGCCCTGGCGTCGCGAACCGACACCGGCGCGTTCGCCGCGCATCCCGAGGATGCTGCTGCGACCCTCAGCTGGACGCTGTCCCCGCTCTTCCCGGGGGAGAGCACGGCGGCGTGGGTACAGGTCCAGGCCAGCGGATCGGTGGACGGACAGGTGCTCCTCAGCGGGGTGTCGCTCTCGACGGAGCCCGCTGCGGGGAGCGCCGAGGAGGCGTTCCGGGACGCGCTTCTGGTGCGGGCGTCGGTGACCTCGGCGACCGATCCCACTCCGCCCGAGTGCACCGCGAGCACACCGGGGGTCGAGGTGACGGGTCTCACCCAGGTTCCGGTGCTTCCCGCGCAGCAGGTCGAAGCGGCGGGTGGTTCCACCGTGACGTACTGCATCGTCCTGACGCTCCCGCCCGATGCGCCGGCGGCCGCACAGGGCGCCGCGCTCACACCGACCTGGGTCATCACGGGGAGCACGGGATGACGGCCCTCGCGCGCGGTGCTGCACGGACGGGCCGCCTCGTCCGCGACATCCTGCTGGCCGTCGCGGCGCTCGGCGGGGCTGTCTGCCTCGTGTTCGCCCTGCTCGCCTTCACGGGCGGGTACTCGCTGATGATGTTCAAGACCGGGTCGATGTCTCCCACGATCCCTGCGGGTTCCGTCGCACTGGTCCAGCGGATTCCCGCCGCCGAGATCGCCGTCGGCGACGTCGTCACCGTCGACCGGGCGGGAACGCTGCCGATCACGCACCGCGTGACGAGCGTCGGCGAGGGGACCGCCGCAGAAGAACGCGTGATCACGATGCGCGGAGACGCCAACGCCGTCGACGACCCGTTCCCCTACACGATCGACGAAGCGCGGATCGTGCGCGGGTCGGTGCCGTATCTCGCCCCGGTGATCGCGCAGTTCGGCAACCCCTGGGTTCTCGGATCACTCACCCTTGCCAC
>JAQZBG010000364.1 GCA_029239165.1 Microbacterium sp.
CTGAGATCGCGGTGTACGAGGCCTCGCCAGGTGAGGACCGTGGCGCCTTCCTCTGACCGCTCGTGCTCGGCGACCGAGGGCGGTGCCGGTTCCGGACGGTCGGGGGCGCGGGGGCGTCGGAGTAGCGCCTGGATGCGGGCGCGCAGTTCACGCGGACGGAACGGCTTCACGAGGTACTCGTCCGCGCCGGAGGTCAGCCCGAGGACCACGTCCGACTCGTCGGAGAGGGCGGACAGCATGATGATGAACGTGTCGCTGACCCGGCGGATGCGTCGGGCGACCTCGAACCCGTCGATGCCGGGGAGGTTGATGTCGAGGGTGGTGATCACCGGCCGGTGCTGCTCGATCGCCGCGAGGCCCTCCGGCCCGGAACCGGCGAGATGGGTCTCGAACCCGGCCGCGAGGAACACCTCGTCCAGCAGGGAGCGCACACCGGGGTCGTCTTCGATGATGACGGCGACGAGCGCGGGGCCCGCAGTCGTCATCACGTGATTCCTTCGCGCACGATCGTGACGATCCGCGGAGCGTCGGCGTCGAGGTCCGAGGGGTCGAGCGCGGCGGGGTCGAGATCCGAGGCGCCGACCGGGCGCTCGAGCTCGATGTCCCACCAGGAATCGGCGAGTTCTTCCGCCATGCCGCGGCCCCACTCGATCACGACAACGGAATGCTCGAGGTCGAGGTCGAGGTCGTCGAGCTCGGCCGCGGAGCCGAGCCGATACGCGTCGACGTGGACCAGCGGAGCCCGGCCGGTGAGGGACGGATGGGTGCGCGCGATCACGAAGGTCGGGCTCTGCACGGGCCCTCGTACGCCGAGGCCCTCGGCGAGGCCCCGGGTGAAGGTGGTCTTCCCGGCGCCGAGGGGGCCGGTGAGGATGAGGAGATCGCCCGCCTCGAGCTGCTCGCCGATGCGGTAGCCCAGCTGCTCCATCGCCTCGGTCGTCGCGATCTCCTGTCGGCCGAGGAAGGCCGGGTCGATGCTCATGAGGCCCGCCGGGGAACTCGGGGACCGATGCGCGTGACGATCTCGTAGTTGATCGTGTCCGCAGCAGCGGCCCAGTCGGCGGCGGAAGGCACACCGAGAGTCGGGTCTCCGAAGAGCACGACTTCGTCGCCGATCGAGACCGGCGTGTCGCCGACGTCGACGACGAACTGATCCATCGCGATCCGCCCGACGTTCACGAACCGACGGCCGCCGATCGACACGGGGAGCTTGCCGGAGGCGTTGCGCGGCACACCGTCGGCGTATCCGAGCGGGACGAGGACCAGCGTCGTATCGCGGTCGGTGCGGTGGTCGTAGCCGTAGGACACCCCCGTGCCTGCCGGCACTCTGCGCACGGCGGCGATCGCGCCTCGCAGGGTCATGGCGGGCCGCAGCCCGAGTTCGGCGGAGCTGCGGTCGTCGAACGGAGACAGGCCGAACAGGCCGACGCCGACGCGCACGGCATCGAGTCGCATCTCGGGCAGGTCGATGGCTGCCGCCGTCGCGGCGATGTGGCGGAGCTCGGGGTGGATGCCGAACGACGCCGCCGCGGCCACGCCCTCCTCGAACTTCGCGAGTGCGGCCCTGTCGTCTTCCACCGAGGTGTTCGAGAGGTGGCTGAACAGTCCGACGATGCGCAGCCGTCCGATACGTTCGAGACGCGCGGCCTCGGCGAGCACCCGCCCCCAGTCGCCCGGGGCGATGCCGTTGCGGGAGAGCCCGGTCTCGAACTTCAGGTGCACGGCCACCGGACGGTCGACGCCGGCAGCGGCGGCGGCCGCTTCGAGCTGATCGAACGAGGAGATGCCGATCTCGATGTCCTGCGCGGCGGCGTGCTCGAACCTCTCCCCCGGCGCGTGCAGCCACGCGAGGATGGGCGCGTGCACGCCCTGCCGGCGCAGCTCGAGTGCCTCGGGGATCTCGGCGACACCGAGCCGCGTGGCACCGGCGGAGAGCGCGGCGACAGCGGTGGCCGCGGCGCCGTGCCCGTAGGCGTTGGCTTTGATGACGGCGATGACCTCGACGCCGGTGAGTCGGCGGAAATGCCGCACGTTGTCGGCGATGGCGTCCAGATCGACGGCCGCCTCGCGGAAGGGGACGGTCACAGCGGGGCTCCTTCGGCGACGACGAACGCGGCGGCGAGGCCGGCGTCATGGGTGAGGGTCAGGTGCAGTGTGAGGATGCCCCGTTCCTCGACGACCGCGGCGGTCGAACCGGTGAGGACGAAGTGCGGACGCCCTGACGGCTCGGAGGCGATCTCGATCTCGGTCCAGTGCACGCCGTCGGAGCCGCCGAGCGCTTTGATGAGCGCCTCCTTGGCGGCATAGCGCGCGGCGAGCGAGGGAAGGCGGAGCGTGCGCTCGGAGGGAGCGAAGAGCCGCTCCCGCAGGCGGGGCGTCCTGGCCATCGTCCGCTCGAATCGCGGAATGTCCACGAGGTCGATGCCGGTGCCGATGATCACCTGTTCAGCCTACTGTCCTCCCCCAACCACCCTCTGGAATGCGAACCACCCCCTTGCGTGCGCACGCAAGGGGGCGGTTCGTCCGCGAAGGGGTGGTTCGCCCTCCGCCGCGGACGGGCTTACTCGACCGTGACGGACTTCGCGAGGTTGCGCGGCTGGTCGACGTCGAGTCCCTTGGCGGTGGCCAGCGCCATCGCGAAGATCTGCAGCGGGACGACGGCGAGCAGCGGCTCGAACATCGCGCCGGCCAGCGGGATGTGGATGACCTCGTCGGCGAACGGCAGCACTGCGGCGTCGCCCTCTTCGGCGATCACGATCACCCGGGCGCCGCGGGCGCGGATCTCCTGGATGTTCGAGACGACCTTGGAGTGCACGAGCGCGGAGTGACGCGGAGACGGCACCAGCACGAATACCGGCTGTCCCGGCTCGATGAGCGCGATCGGCCCGTGCTTGAGCTCACCGGCGGCGAAGCCCTCGGCGTGGATGTACGAGATCTCCTTGAGCTTGAGCGCACCCTCGAGCGCGATCGGGTACCCCACGTGGCGACCGAGGAACAGCACCGAGCGGGTGTCGGCCATCCAGCCGGCCAACTGGGTGACGTGCTCCTGCTCGCTCTCGAGGACCTTCGCGATCTTCTCCGGCAGCGCGCTGAGCTCGGCCACGTCGGTCGACGCGTCGGCGATCGCCCCGCGCACACGGCCCATGTGGAGGCCGAGCAGCAGCAGTGCGGTGATCTGCGCCGAGAACGCCTTGGTCGACGCGACGGCGACCTCGGGGCCGGCGTGCGTGTAGACGACGGCGTCCGACTCACGCGGGATGGTGGCGCCCTGCGTGTTGCAGACCGACAACGTGCGTGCGCCGCGCTCGCGGGCGTACTTCACGGCCATCAGCGTGTCCATGGTCTCGCCGGACTGGCTGATCGAGACGACGAGGGTGTCGGCACCGATCACCGGGTCCCGGTAGCGGAACTCGTGCGCGAGCTCGACGTCGACCGCGACGCGCGCCCACTGCTCGATCGCGTACTTGCCGACGAGCGCCGC
>JAQZBG010000365.1 GCA_029239165.1 Microbacterium sp.
CAGCTCGATGCGACGCTGCTGCCCGATGCCGTGGCCGCGATCGCGGCGGAGTGGAGCGATCGGAACGGCGTCCGCGCGACGGTGTCGGTGACGGGCGACACGCGCCCCCTGCATCCGGAGGTCGAGGCCACCGTGGTGCGCATCGCGCAGGAGGCGCTCTCGAACTCGGCCAAGCACGCGGAGGCCAGCCGTGTGGGTGTCACCCTTTCGTACATGGACGATCAGGTGGCCCTCGACATCCGGGACGATGGCGTGGGATTCGACGCGGCGCAGAACTCCGGGGACGGGCGTTTCGGTCTCACGTCCATGCGGCAGCGCGTGGCTCGGCTGGGCGGCGACCTCGAGGTCGAGTCCGCGATCGGCTCCGGCACGGCGATCTCTGCCACCCTGCCCGCCATCGGCGTGCGCACCTCGGAGGAGGGCTCGCATGCCTGATGTCGCCATCCGCCTGCTGATCGCCGACGACCATCCGGTCGTCCGCGACGGGCTCCGCGGGATGTTCGCGGGCGACCCGCGATTCGATGTGGTGGGCGAGGCGAGCGACGGCGCTCACGCCGTCGAGCTCGCGCGCGCGCTCGACCCGGACGTCGTGCTGATGGATCTGCGGATGCCGCGTCTGGATGGTGTCAGTGCGATCCGGCGCCTGCGCGAGCTCGGGATCGCCGCCCGCGTCCTGGTGCTGACGACCTTCGACACCGACAGTGAAGTGCTGCCCGCCGTCGAGGCGGGCGCGACGGGCTACCTCCTCAAGGACGCCCCGATCGACGACTTGAAGCGGGCGGTCGAAGCGTCGGCGCGGGGTGAGTCGGTGCTCTCGCCCACCATCGCCACCCGGCTCATGCACCAGGTGAGGGAGCCCGGATCCCCGATCAGCGATCGGGAACTGGAGGTCCTCTCGCTGATCGCCCAGGGCCGATCGAACAGAGAGGTGGCGGCGGAGCTCTTCATCAGCGAGGCGACCGTCAAGACGCATCTCCTCCACGTATACGACAAGCTCGGCGTCAACGATCGCGCCGCCGCGGTGGCGGTGGGATTCCAGCGGGGACTCCTGACGTGACCGCGCGGCTCGGCCTCGACCACGCGGGGAGCTCGAGGTTCGTCGCCTCAGCTGTCGCGCCCTGCCATCGTGGGACGGGAGAACGGCATCCGCCGAGGACCCCTGCGGCCGGCGAGAAAGTCGGCGGCGAGGCGGGTGCAGGCCTGCGGATGCTCGTGCAGCAGGAGGTGCGTGGCGCCCGGCAGCACCGCGAGGTAGCCGTCGGGGAGCGTGCGGTACAGCTCGATCGTGTGCTCGAGGGTGACGAGGTCGTCGTCGGCTGCGACCACCAAAGCCGGGCAGGTGATCCGACCCAGGTCGCCCTCCGTCAACGGCTCTTCGCCCTCCGCGGCAGCGGCGATCTTGGCGGCGACGACGGGGAAGTGGTCGATCCCGTCCGGCGAGACCTCGCCGTACGCCTCCACGATCTCGGCCGGCCAGTCAGCCGTCGCGGCGGGCCGGACGAGAAGCCCGTCCGCATCGAACCACCCGCTGAAGAGCACGAGCGCGGTCACCAGCTCCGGGCGGCGCGCGGCTACCCGGAGAGCCACCGCGGCGCCGGCGCTGTATCCGACGACGGCGACCGGACCACGTGCGACCGCCTCGATGAAGCGGATCGAGTCGTCTGCCATGACCTCCAGGGTCAGAGGTCCGTCGACATCCGCCGTGCGGCCGTGCCCGCGCCGATCGAGCAGGAGCAGCCGGCACTCCGATCGGAGCGTCCCCAGATTGTCCTCGAAGTCGCGGGAGTCGCTGAAGCCTCCGTGCATCATCAGGACGGTGGGACCCTCACCGCGCTCCTCGAACCAGAGATCGACGTCGCCGAGCGGAAAGCGGCTGCTCGTGCTCATCGTCAGCCCCCCATCGCGACGGTTGCGACGATCGCGGTCACGCCGACGACGACGTCGATGACGATGCACGCCTCAGCGAACCATCGCCACACCACCACGTTCCTGCGATGAAGCACGACATCCCAACCCGCGTGCAGGAGCCAGCCGATCCCGATGAGGATGCCGGCTGCTGCAGGGGTGACGAATACGGTGAGCGTCGCGAGAGCCGCATAGGCCAGTGCGCCGGCGGCGTGGACCAGGAGCAGTCGCGGATCGCGGAATTGGCGACGAGCGAGACCGATGACGAGGTACTCCGCGCCGAGGACGACGAGCGCCCAGGGCGGCGCGACGTCGGGGTGCAGGATCTCGCCGAACGTGAGCAGCAGCGCGAGGAGCGTCGGCCACCGGCGCGAGAGACGACGGAGACGGATGCCGGAGTCGGGCGCTTCCGCGATCGGCCGGCCGCGTCCGGACGCCAGATCGCCAGGGAGGATGGCGACGAGCAGCGCGATCGCGGGGACGACGAGCACATGGCCGAGGAGCACGGCCGTCGGACCGGAGATCCCGCCCAGCCAGTACGGCAGGAGCGGCAGGGCGAAGGCGGTGCCCGTGACGATCACCATGCCGAGGATGGAGCGGTTCGAGCGCCCGCGCGCGAGCATCCAGACGGCGGTGCCCGCGCAGACATCGAAGGTCATGACGACGGCGACACCGGCGGGATGGGCGAGGACGGACGACCACCCGAGGAGACCCAGCACGAGCGCGGTGACCTGGTCGACGAGGACCATCGACACCGTCGCGGCGGCGAGGAGCTCGAGGGCGCCGAGGAGCGCCCCGAGGAACGGAGTGGTACGGGCGCTGTCGCCGCGCCCCGGGAGCGCGGATGCGGAGAAGAGTGGTGTGGACATGACCCCAGCGTCCGCCGGACCGGCGTACGGTCCTACGGGAGCGATGCACGCGATCCCGTGGACATCGCACGGTCGGAACGTGCACCCGCCGACGGAGAATCGGTCGATATGGGCATCACGGCGCACGGCGGACTCGACGACCGTCGAGTGGTCAGGGCTCGTGCACTCACTCTCGCGTGGCTGGCCGGCGCCGTCGTCACCAGCGTGCTCATGCCGGGGATGGGACTGATCCGAGAGCCGCGGCCGACGTGGGTCGTGCTGGGATCGATCGGCACGCTGTGCTTCGCCGTCACGCAGGCGGGAGTGCTCTACGGGGCTGTGGCGCCCAGCGGAGTGCGGGGCAGGCCCGGATGGACCGTGGCGTTCGTCATCGCCGCCGGGCTGACGATCCCGCTGGTCGGACCGGTGGCGGCGGGGAGCTGGCAGTCGTGGGCATGGATCGGCGCGGCGATCGTGGGGACGCTTCCCGTCCTGTTGCGACCCCGATGGGTCGCGGTCGCAACAGCGGCCGTGTGCGCCATCGGCGCGGCCGCCGCCTCACTCACCGGCGGGCAGGCCGGACAGGCGCTGGTCATCGTCGCGGTGATCGGCGCCGGCCTCGCCGTCGTCAACGTCAGCGTGCTCTGGCTCTGGCGCGTCATCGCGGATGCGCAGGCGGGCCGCGAGGCGATCGCCGCGCTCGCCGTCAGCGAGGAGCGGCGGCCGCCGCAGGGGGCACCGACGTCGTCCGGGAATCGAGTGAGGCGGGCGAGATCCGGCGGCTGGCCGCATCCGCCCTCGAGGAGATGCGTGCCGCGGTCGCGGGTTCGCGAAACGTGGAGCTGGCCGACGAGATCGACGCACTGCGGCGGGTGCTCGAGGCCTCGGGAGTGCGGTGCACGGTCCGGGTGGAGGGCGATCCGACAGGACGACGCCTCGCGACGCTCGCACTGATCGCGCGGGAGGCCGTGACGAACGTGCTGCGGCACAGCCGCGCCTCCTGGTGCGAGATCGCGCTGATGACCGTCGACCGCCGGACCGTGCTGCTGGTGCGCAACGACGGCGCCGCGCACGGCGAAACGCACCGGGATCCCGCCAGCGGAGGCCTCGCGGGAGCCCGAGAGCGGCTTCGGGAGGCGGGCGGCGTCCTGACGATCGTCCAGGACGCCGATACGTTCGAGCTGCGCGCAGAGCTGGGGGCGCCCGCGTGATCCGTGTGCTGCTCGCCGACGACGAGGAACTGATCCGCGCCGCCCTGGCGGTGCTGCTCG
>JAQZBG010000366.1 GCA_029239165.1 Microbacterium sp.
TCGAGATCGGCTTCGTGCGCGCCGGGTAGCTCACGACCGCGGTCTTGGCGGAGGTGCGGGCGGCGGTGATGTAGCCGCTCTTGGTACCCGTGACCCGCACCGTGATGTTCCCCTTCACCAGGGCCGCCGTCACGACCAACGTCGAACCGGTGGCCCGGCTGATGGCCTTGCCGTTGCGGTACCACTGATAGGTCAGCTTGGTGCCGCTCGTCCACGTGTAGGGGACCGCGGTGAGCTTCGAGCCGACGATCGTGGAGCCGGTGATCTTCGGAACCGGAGCCGACAGGATGCCCTTCACCGCGGCCGTCGCCTTCGATCGCTTGGCTGCGGTCGCGTATCCCGCCTTGCTCCCGGTCACCACGACGGTGATGGGCTTCACCGCGGCGGCCGCCGGGATCTTGAACGATGCGGCCGTGGCCTTCGCGACCGCGACGCCGCTGATGTACCACTGGTAGGTCAGCCGCGTGCCCGCGGTCCACGTCCCGGTCTTGACCTTGAGGGTCTGACCGACCGTCGCCGTGCCGGTGACCGCCGGCACGGGTGCGGTCAGCGGACGCACCACGGCTGCGGTCGCGGCAGAGGTGACGGATGTCGGGAAGTAGGACGTCTTCTTGCCCGTGGCGCGCACCGTGATCCTCTTGCCGGCGACGGTGGCGGAGAGCACGAGCGAGGATGCGGTGGCCTTCGCGATCGCGGCCCCGTTCGCGTACCACTGGTAGGTGAGGGCCGCGCCCGCGGTCCACACGCCCGGGGCGGCCTTGAGAGTCTGGCCGACGGTGGTCGTTCCGCTGATCGTGGGGACCGAGGTGTCCATCAGGCGCAGGGTCTCGAGCTTCGCGTCGATGCCGGTTCGCGGCACGGTCGCATCGACCACGACGGGCTTCGCCTTCGCGAAACCGGGGGCGTTGTCCCACCATTCCGAGGCGGCACCGGCGGCGGCGGACACGAAGGCGATCCGGTAGTTCCCCGCGGGCAGACCGCCGACCGCGTAGGTTCCGGCATCCGTCACGTAGTTCGCCGCGACAGGCGCAGCGCCGGCGCCGTCCGCCGGGTAGACCACGACCGCGACGCGCTGGCCGGTGATGTTCACCGGCGCCGTCACCGTGCCCGTGACGAGGGCCGACTGCTCGAGCGTGACGTCATACGAGGCCGCTTCTGCCCCCAGAGTGAGTGCGTCGGAGGCGCCCGCGGCGAGCGGGGCTCCGTGGTCGAGCACCGCGCGTCCTTCGGAGAGGACGCCGAGCACGATGTCGCCGAGCGGCGCGTTCATCGCGTAGCTGCCGTCGGCGGCGACGGCGGCCGACGCGAGGGGTGAAAGCGGGTCCGCGCCCGGAGCGTAGGCCACGACGAAGGTGCGACCGCGTGTCAGGTCGATGCCGTCGGGGAAGGTGACGGTGCCGTCGACGACGGCCGTGCCTTCCCCGGGCTCCGGTGACCCGACGGCGGCCGCGGCTTGGAGGGCGAGCGGGAGTCGGTCGGCGATGCCGGAGTGCGCAGGGTCGACCGCGACGGTGGCCGACACCGGCGAAGCCGCAGCGGGCGCGGCGACGGCGACGAACATCGACGCCAACAGCGTGACGGCGACCGCGGCGGCTGCTGCACGAAGGGAACGGATCTGGAGGGCGAACGCCATGGAGCATCCTTCTCGGGCAGGACGCGGTCGGTGACCGCGAAAGTCATGGGCTCTCTGAGCAGATCACCTTCGTCATGAATACACGTGAATGCACTGCGGAGACAACCCCGACGGCTGAAGTCCCCGGACAGACGGGGAGCGACCGGATCCGTGGCGGGCGGAGCGGCCGACTAGCGCAGCAGACCGAGGTACGCGAGAGCCTGACGGATGAGGGTCCCCCGACCGTTCTCCATCTCGGCGGCGACCGCATCGGATCCGGCGGCCTCCGGCGAGAACCAGGTGACCTCGAGAGCGTCCTGACGCGGCTCGCAGGTGCCGGTCACCGGCACCACGAACGCCAGCGACACGGCGTGCTGCCTGTCGTCGTGGAACGCGCTCACTCCGGGCATCGGGAAGTACTCCGCCACGGTGAACGGCAGCGGCTGCGGGGGGAGCAGCGGGAACGCCATCGGTCCGAGGTCGTTCTCGACATGCCGGAACAGGGCGTCGCGGATGGTCTCGCCGAAGCGGACGCGACCCGACACGATCGTCCGCGTCATCTCCCCCATCGGGGTGGAGCGGAGCAGTATCCCGATCTCGATGACCTGGCCGGAGCCGTCGGTGCGCACCGGGATCGCCTCGACATAGAGCATCGGGAGCCGGCGCCGCGCCTCTTCGAGCTCGAACTCGCTCAGCCAGCCGGGATTGCCGTCCGGGGCAGGCGGGTTCGAATCCGGGAACGCGCCGAGACCGTCGTCTTCGGGCTCCGGATCGGGATCAGGTGTGCGGACCGCCATGTGTCCTTTCTACCAGCCGCCTCCGCCGACCGACACCGGCTGCACGTCCGTCGTCCCTGGCAGGATGACGGTGTGAGCGAGAACCTGACGATCGACGACACCGCGACCCGCTGGTCGGCCTCCGACCGCGGACGGATGCCGCTGCTCGTGCTGCTGCACGGCTACGGCGCCGACGAGCACGACCTGTTCGGGCTCATCCCTTACCTCCCCGAGGGCATCGCCGTGGCCTCCGTCGCCGCTCCCCTCGCGCCGCCGTGGCCGATGCCCGGTCGCTCCTGGTACGCGATCGACGGGCTCGACGGACGCAGCCCGGAGACGGTCACGGTCGCCGCCGAGGCGTTCCTGCGCTGGCTCGACGCCGCGGCAGAAGATGCCCCCTCGGTCGCACTGCTCGGGTTCTCGCAGGGCGCGGCGGTGTCGCTGCAGGCTCTCCGGCTGGCTCCGGAGCGCTTCGGAGCGGTCGTGGCGCTCAGCGGCTACGTGACGCCGGGCGACCTGCCCAACGACGAGTCGCTCGCCGAACTGCGCCCACCCGTGTTCTGGGGGCGCGGCACTCACGACGACGTCATCCCGCCCGCGCTCGTCGATCACACGGCGCAGTGGCTCCCCGGGCACTCAGACCTCTCCGGCCGCGTGTACACGGGACTCACGCACAGCATCTCCGAGGAGGAGCTGACCGACGTGCACCGCTTCCTCACGAAGTGGATCGACGGGATCGCGAAGAGCTGAGCCGCCCGCCCCCTGCACGACACGCCCGGGGTTGCGAACCTCCGACACGCCCGGGTATCGTCGTGGAGTCCTGTCCGCCGTGTCTGGAAGTCCTTTGATCTGATCCGTCGCCTCCGCGCTCCTCTTCCCGCGCGCTGACCCGACGATCGCCGACTCCACGGCAGACCCTCCCCTCCGCATCCGTGACCCGTTCACGCCCGGCAGGGGCTCGGTGTCAGTGCACCCTCGCACTCGACAGGAGACACTCATGTCACAACCCACCACTCTTCACGCGTCGGTCATCCTCGACCGGCTCACGTTCACCTGGCCCGACGGTTCCACCGCACTGGACGACCTTCCGCAGCAGCTGACCCTCGACGTCGACCGCCGGGTCGCCGAGTTGCTCGGCGTCTCCGAAGCGCTCGACGCCGTGCGGGCGATCAGCGCGGGCGACGTCGATCCCGCCCACTTCGATGCGGTCGGCGACGACTGGGACATCGAGGCGCGGGCCGAGGCGTCACTGGCCGAAGCCGGTCTCACCCCGGAATTCCTCGACCGCAGGGTCGGAGAGCTGTCCGGCGGCGAGGCCGTGCTCGTCGCGATCGCCGGCATCCGCCTGCGCCGCGCGCCGATCACGCTCCTCGACGAGCCGACCAACAACCTCGACCGCGACGCCAGGGCGAAGCTCTCGGCGATGGTGCGCGCCTGGAAGGGCACGCTCATCGTCGTCAGCCACGACCTGTCGCTGCTCGAGCTGATGGATGACACCGCCGAGCTCTACGCCCAGACGCTGAGCGTGTTCGGAGGTCCGTACTCCGAATGGCGCGCCTGGCTGGACGCGGAGCAGGATGCCGCGAAACAGGCCGAGGCCACCGCCGCCCAACTGCTCCGCAAGGAGAAGCGCCAGCGGATCGAGGCCGAGGTCAAACTCGCCCATCGCGCTCGCACGGCGAAGAAGGCCGAGATCGAGAAGCGCGTCCCGAAGATCGTCGCGCACGGCCGCAAGATGGCCGCCGAGGTGTCGGCGGGCAGACTCCGCACCGAGGTCGGGGCGAAGGAGGATGCCGCGCACACCGCGCGCGAGGAAGCTGGGCGCCGTGTGCGGTCGGGCTCCTCGATGAAGATCGAGTTGCCCGATCCGCAGGTGTCCCGCAGCCGCCGTATCGCCACTCTCGGCGACGGAGACCGGTCCTGGGTGATCCAGGGGCCGGAGCGCGTGGCACTGATCGGACGGAACGGCGCCGGGAAGACGACCCTGTTGGAGCGGTTGGTCGCCAGCGGTGTGCACAACTCCTCGAAAACGACGGCCGACGCC
>JAQZBG010000016.1 GCA_029239165.1 Microbacterium sp.
TGCGCAAGCACGGCGTCGTCGGCAAGTTCGTCGAGTTCTACGGCGAGGGCGTCGCATCGGTGCCGCTCGCCAACCGCGCCACCATCGGCAACATGTCGCCCGAGTTCGGTTCCACGGCGGCGATCTTCCCGATCGACGACGTGACCCTCGACTACCTGCGCCTCACGGGTCGCAGCGAAGAGGCCGTCGCGCTCGTGGAGGCATACGCCAAGGAGCAGAAGCTCTGGCACGACGCGAGCGTCGAGCCGACCTTCAGCGAATACCTCGAACTCGATCTCGGCACGGTCGTCCCCTCGATCGCCGGTCCGAAGCGTCCTCAGGACCGGATCCTGCTCTCCGAGGCCAAGGCCCAGTTCGAGCAGGACATCCTCGGCTACACGACGGCGTCCACGTCAGACGACATCGTCGACCTCGAGTCGAAGCACTCCTTCCCGGCATCCGACCCCGGCTCGGTGCCGGGCGAGGAGGAGCCGACGACGCGTCCGGTGCACATCAACAGCGGCGCTCCGGCGAACGCATCGAAGCCCGTGCCGGTCACGACGCCGTCGGGGGAGAAGTACATCCTCGACAACGGCGCCGTCACCCTCGCCGCCATCACGTCGTGCACCAACACGTCGAACCCGTCCGTGATGATCGCGGCCGGTCTCGTCGCACGCAAGGCCCTCCAGAAGGGCCTGAAGCAGAAGCCGTGGGTCAAGACGACTCTCGGCCCCGGCTCGAAGGTCGTCACCGACTACTACGAGAAGTCCGGTCTCGACAAAGACCTCGAAGGCCTCGGCTTCTACACCGTCGGCTACGGCTGCACGATCTGCATCGGCAACTCCGGTCCGTTGATCGAAGAGGTGTCGGAGGCGATCAACTCGCACGACCTCGCGGTCACGGCCGTCCTCTCGGGCAACCGCAACTTCGAGGGCCGCATCAGCCCCGACGTGAAGATGAACTACCTCGCCAGCCCGCCGCTGGTCATCGCGTACGCACTCGCCGGGTCGATGCACTTCGACTTCGAGAACGACGCACTTGGCAAGGGCACCGATGGTGAAGACGTCTACCTGAAGGACATCTGGCCGACCCCGGCCGAGGTGCAGGAGCTCGTCGATTCCTCGATCTCCCGCGAGCAGTTCATCAAGCAGTACGCGACGGTCTTCGACGGTGACGAGCGCTGGCGCAGCCTTCCCACTCCGGACGACGCGATCTTCCAGTGGGACGAGGACTCCACGTACGTCCGCAAGGCACCGTACTTCGATGGCATGACGATGGAGCTCACCCCGGTGAAGGACATCGAGGGCGCACGCGTCATGGCGACGCTCGGCGACTCGGTCACCACCGACCACATCTCGCCGGCCGGAAACATCAAGGCCGGCACCCCGGCGGCGCAGTACCTCACGGAGCACGGCGTCGACCGCAAGGACTTCAACTCCTTCGGATCGCGTCGCGGCAACCACGAGGTCATGATCCGCGGCACGTTCGCGAACATCCGCCTGAAGAACCTGATGGTCTCGGCGGTCAACGACGGACAGGTCGTCGAGGGTGGCTTCACGCGTGACTTCACGCAGCCGGGTGGTCCGCAGTCGTACATCTACGACGCCAGCATGAACTACCAGGAGCAGGGCACGCCCCTCGTCATCTTCGGTGGCAAGGAGTACGGTTCCGGCTCTTCGCGTGACTGGGCGGCCAAGGGCACGAGCCTTCTGGGCGTCAAGGCCGTCATCACCGAGAGCTTCGAGCGCATCCACCGCTCGAACCTGATCGGCATGGGTGTCGTCCCGCTGCAGTTCCCCGCAGGCGAGAGCTGGGAGTCGCTGGGCCTCGACGGAACCGAGATCGTCTCGATCTCGGGCCTCGAGGAGCTCAACAACGGTGTGACCCCGAAGACGGTCAAGGTCACGGCCACCCCGAGCGAGCACTCGCCCGAGGGCAAGCAGCCCGTCGAGTTCGACGCGGTCGTCCGCATCGACACGCCTGGTGAGGCCGACTACTACCGCAACGGCGGCATCCTGCAGTACGTGCTGCGCGGACTTGCCGGTAGCTGAAGCCGGAGCTCTCGGTCAGAGTCAGCGCAGGTCGCTGTCTCCGACCTCGTAGCTCCGCTGCGGCCAGCTTAGAAGATTGCCCCGTCCAGCTTTGCTGGGCGGGGCAATCGTACGTCTTGACGTGCTTGGACCTGCTCGGCCGACCGGCGACGCTTCACCGCCTCGAGGGTCATCACTCTGGCGGCATGGCACGACACGCCACCACGTCTCTTGCATCCCCGCCCGGCGTCGTATGGGAGAGTCGAAACAACCTAGGAAAAGCAAGTTTGGGGATTCGACGTGAAGCTAGTGCGCATTGACGTGAAGTCGTTTCGTTCGTTCGTGGAAGGCATCGATGTCTCGCTCGTCACTGGCATGAACTCTTTCGTCGGGCCGAACAATTGTGGGAAGTCCAATCTCGTCCGGGCGCTCAAGTTGGCGCTGGATCAGGCGTACGACTTCGAGGCGTCACGAGACGTTCCTGGTCAGCTGCTCTATGCCTATCCGCGAACGACTCTCACCTTCAAGGTTGCGGGACGTTCAAGCTCTGAAAGGACGCTGCTCAAGTATCTCCGAGAGTACGAGGAGAGCGTCGTGGGCGATGGTAAGCCAACCTACGCTGGCGTGAACGAGCTACGCCTGGTCGTCACCTATCGCGGTAACCAGGCAACCGGGCTGGTGAGGCAGGAGTATTTCGCCGCAAAGGGTGTCGGTGATCGACGCGGAGATGCGAAGCTCAACGAGCGCGCGCTCAAGCAGTTCCGTAAGCTCGTGAGATTCGTCTCCGTTGAGAGCGGCCAAAGCATCGAGATGCTTCTTGTCGGGCAGTTCCGGGAGATCCTTCACTCCGTCTTGCGCGAGGAGTTGGGAACGGCATATGGGGAATCAGAAGAAGCTCGGATCGCGTACGAAAAGCATCTTCAAGACGGTTTACTTGCGCCGATGCGCGACAAGATCCTCAACCTCAGCCAACGGCTGTTCCCTGAGGTAAAGGGCATCGCCCTTGTCCCGTCAGTGACGTCGCTCGAAGAAACCCTGTCGAACATTCGGATTCGGCTCGAGGACTCGGTGATGACCGACCTGGCTTCGAAAGGCACAGGTGTTGCTGGCGGCGTTCTGATCGCGCTGTTGCGGTACCTTAGCGATGCGAGCAAGCAGTCCCTCGTGTTCGCGCTCGAAGAGCCAGAGGCCTTCCTGCACCCGGCGGCGCAACAAGCACTGAGAGATGATCTCGAGCAACTTGCGGAACGAGATGATGTGACGCTGCTGGTGACGTCTCATTCGCCATACATAGTCTCCCGGTCGTCGAATGCACAGGTAGTCGCGCTGGAGAAGGGCCTGAGTGACGGGATCTCGCGAGTTGTCGGGTCTGCCCTTGGGAACGGCGAGCACGCCAACGTCATGTCCGGACTCTTCGTCGACACCGTCGTGCCTGAACTCCTTGACCGCTATCACTCAGTTCCTCCGGACTGCGCACTGCTTCTCGTGGTGGAGGGTGAGACCGACAAGCAGTTCATCGAACTGGCGGCGTCAGCACTCGGCCGCGCTGATGAGTTGACCTCGGTCACGATCGTGGCCTGCAAAGGAGCGCACTCCGCGGTCGCGCAGTCCATCCTCCTTCGCGCTGAGGCGAAGCAACAGGTGATTACCCTGTTGGACTCGGATGAGGAGGGCCGCTCGGCACGCGACTTGTTGTCTGGACGATTTGGCTTTGCGAAGAAGTCGATCCTGGAGTATCGAACGTTCGTCGGCGGTCATCAGGATGCTGAGAGCGAGTGGATGTTCCCAGCGGCGTTGATGCAGAGGTTCGTCGATGACCAAGGCGAAGAGTTGGTGCTGAAGTCCAAAATGAAGCTCGGCGGGGAGTACCGCTATGACTTTACGCCTCGCGGTAAGCAGGACTTTCCGGGGTGGCTGGCACGGAACGCCAAGCCCAAGCACTACGAGAGGTGGTCAGGTCTGCTCGATGATCTCAGTTCTCGAGTCGAGAGCCTACAGACTTCAATTGTTGACGACGAGCCCCTCATCGTCAGTGGATGAGCAGCAGGCGGGAAGCCCACTGCGCCAAGGCAGAGCTCTGAGACCGGGGTGCCGAGCCAGGCTATGAGGTGGTGCGTCACCGTTGCCTGCCGAGCAGCCGTACTCACGACCATCGCGCTGGCGTTGACGGTCGTCGGGAACATCAGGGCGACGCGCCGCACCGCCGATGTCTGAACCCGTCGTTAGCGTTGACTCTAGAAAACGAACGAAGGAGATCGAAGTGTCTGGTTTTCCCGTAGCGGTCTCTCGGCTCGGCGATGATGACTCTCGCGAGGCGCAGGCAGCTCGCGCCGTGAAGTGGCTCCTCGAGCAGCCGGGAGGATCCGTGATCGTCGTGACGCCCCGGCGCGATGTTGAGAGCGCCAGCATTAGGCGGCTTATCGCGCACTCACTGGTGCACCACCACGCATGGCGCGGATACTCCGGCGGCCACTATGACGGCCAGCGGGTGCTCTACGCCTGGCCGGATCGCAAGCACCTGAACGAGGTGTGGAACGTGCAGGCTGACGCAATCGCGGTCATCGAATGGGGCATCGAAGAGACTGCCGAGTGGATCGAAGACATGAACCCGGTCCAGCTGTATCCTGGCCAGACGATCGAGTCTTCGGCGGATCCCCAGCCGGCTCCTGAAGCGTTGCCAAACGGTGTGGACGGCATCCTTGAGCACATCGCGTCTATGGCAGCCGGATACTCTTCAGGTCTGAAGTGGAACGAAGAGGACAAGCTCAAGTCTGACATGATGCGTCGACCCGATCGTTGGGCTCCGGTCACCGTCGAGCAGGTTCGCGCGAAGTGCCGTGCCCTCGGAATGCGCGGAGAAGACGTCGACACGATCGCCGGGTTCTTGCAGCGACGCAAAGAAGGGCGACGCTTCAACGTGCGGTCGTCATACCGGGATTTTCAGTTCAACTGACTCCCGCTCGCGTTCGTTTCCGGAGGGCTTGTGGGCGGAGGGCAATATCCTGGATGCTGCGTCGCATGGGCGATGAGCAAGGTGGCGTACTGATCATGAATCAAGCACTTGACCCGAAGGAACTTGCTGCGCTCGTGCACGCTGGACACGCGAACTCCTCTAGGTACTTTCGATGCGAGCATGCATCGGAGGACGGCAGAGTATTTGGCTGGCATCACCACGCCGGACCACACGCGTGTGACTGGGGAAATCACGGAGGTGAATGCCCCTGGAAGGCGAACACTGAGAAGCTCCCTGGGGTCTGAGGCGAACCACGACGCTATTGGGCTCGTCGGTCGCTCCCGTCCACCTGCATTACTCAAAGAGGAAACTCAGCACATTGACCTCTCCGGACAGATTCGGTGACATGCTGCGTTGACGGTAGTTGCATGGAGCGATTGATTCCCCTTCTGACCAGGGATTGCGTCCGGGAAAGCTTGATTTCGAAGTGCCCAAGGGCTCGGATTACCGTATACGGAGGCATGTAACAGTACGTGCTTCGTTCGCTGGTCTGATCGCGCACGCGAAGGGACTTCGATCCACGGATCGGAGTCCCTTCGTCATGTCAAGGGGGCGGCGCTCACCGAGTTCTCCCGACCTGGGGCGGTAGGATCGACGGGCGCCCGCACCCCCGCCGGGCGCTTCTGGCGAAGCCTGTGAGGAGGCGCAGATGCCCATTCTTCCGAGCATCTCAGGACCCCGTGATCTGGATGCGCTCTCGACCGATCAACTCGACGAGCTCGCCGCGGAGATCCGCGCCTTCCTCGTCGAGAACGTCTCGCAGACCGGGGGGCACCTCGGACCGAACCTGGGCGTCGTCGAGCTGACGATCGCCCTCCACCGGGTGTTCTCGTCGCCCGAGGATCCCTTCATCTTCGACACGGGGCACCAGTCCTATGTGCACAAGCTCCTCACGGGTCGCCAGGACTTCTCCGGCCTGCGTGTGCGGGGTGGCCTCGCCGGCTACCCGCAGCGGGCCGAGAGCGCGCACGACGTCGTCGAGTCATCCCACGCCTCGAGCTCGCTGAGCTGGGCGGACGGGATCTCCCGGGCCCTCACTGCGACGGGCCGCGCGGACCGACATGTCGTCGCGGTCGTCGGCGACGGGGCGCTCACCGGGGGCATGACCTGGGAGGCGCTGAACAACATCTCCGACGACAACGACCGGAATCTCGTGATCGTCGTCAACGACAACGGCCGGTCGTACGCGCCCACCATCGGAGGGATGTCACGGTTCTTGAACCGCGTACGCACGGCCGCTGCGTACAAGGACCTGCACCAGCGCTCCGATCGCCTGTTCCGCGCGTTCGGTCCGGTGGGGCGCGCGGTGTTCCGCGGTGTTCGCGGCGGAACGCACGGCTTCCTCTCGCGTTTCACCAACAACGAGGCGCTCTACTCGAACCTCGACATCAAGTACCTCGGTCCTGTCGACGGGCACGATCTCCCGGCGCTCCTCGAGACGCTCGAGCTGGCGAAGTCGTATGGCGCCCCGGTCATCGTGCACACGATCACCGAGAAGGGCCGCGGATACCAGCCTGCTCGCGACGACGAGGCCGACCAGTTCCACGCCGTGGGAAAGATCGACCCCACGACGGGTGAGACGCTGTCGTCCGGCGGTCGCGGCTGGACCGACGTGTTCTCGGACGCCCTCGTCTCGGTGGGGGAGCAGCGCACCGACGTCATCGCCATGACGGCCGCGATGCTGCGGCCGACGGGTCTCGCGCCCTTCGCCGAGCGGTTCCCCGACCGCGTGTACGACGTGGGGATCGCCGAGCAGCATGCGGTGGCCTCTGCCGCGGGGCTCGCATACGGCGGACTGCATCCCGTCGTCGCTCTCTATGCCACCTTCATGGGCAGGGCTTTCGATCAGGTGCTGATGGATGTGGCGCTGCACCGTGCGGGAGTCACGTTCGTGCTCGACCGCGCCGGCGTGACCGGCCCCGACGGCCCCAGCCACCACGGGATGTGGGACCTCGCGATGCTGCAGATCGTCCCGCACATCCGCATCGCCGCTCCGCGGGACGGAGCGCGTCTGACCGAGGCGCTGAACGAGGCCGTCCAGGTCGATGATGCCCCGACCGTCATCCGCTTCCCGAAGGGCGAGGTCGCCGCCGACCTTCCCGCGATCGAGCGTCTGAAGGACGGCGTGGACGTGCTCGCCCGCGGGGAATCGGAGGACGTGCTGATCGTCGCCATCGGCCCGTTCGCCGAACTCGCGCTCGACGTCGCGGACCGACTCCGAGCCCAGGGCATCGGGGCCACCGTCGTCGACCCGCGCTGGGCCATCCCCGTGCAACCGTCGGTCATCGAGATGGCCGCTCACCACCGCCTCGTCATCACGCTCGAAGACGGCATCCGTGTCGGCGGTATCGGAACGCGGGTGCGACAGGTCCTGCGCGAAGCAGGCATCGACACGGCAGTGGACGAGCTGGGACTGCCCGACGAGTTCATCGATCATGCCTCGCGGGACCAGATCCTCGTCGATGCGGGTCTCACGGCTCCGAAGATCGCCCAGGACATCGTCTCGCAGGTACTCGGGACCAGGATCCCGAAAGCACGCGATGCGGGCGAGACGGGGACGATCGACCTGCCCCTCCACGAACGCCACTGACGCGCGGAAGGCGGCACCGGAAGCGGACGGCGTCAGTTCAAGGCGTGCAGGGCGGCGACGGCCTGTGCGCCGCGGTCCACGTCACGGAGGGCCGTCGACATCAGATAGCCGTCTGTCAGAGCGTCACCGGTGACCATCACGCGCACGAGCTCCACTCCGCAGGCGCGACGGACCTCCTCGGCGCTGGCGGCGATCACACGCGCGTTGATCTCGTCGTTGTGGGGCAGCTCGGTGCCGTCAAGGCCCCTGATCACGTCTCTCAAGGCCGCGCCGACGATGTTCGACGCGCGCTCCTTGACATTGACGACGTCGAGTTCGAACACGCGGAGATCGCGTCCGGTCGGTATCGGCCGCCACTCGAACGACGCATGCACGCGGTGCTGGTGTCCGCTCGCACCACCCATCTCGCGGACGGGCAGGTCGGTCGCCCGGCACCGCACATCGATCAGCCGATACCAGTAGAACAGCGGGAATGCGCCGTGCGAGCCGGGATCGAGGACGACGACCTCGCCGACGGCCCCACCGCGCGCCGTCGGACGGCGCTGCGGACGATTGCGGATGATGGGCTTTCCGTTGCGGGTTCGGATCGCCGCCCACCCTTCGTCGACCGTGACCACGAAGAGCTTGAGGAGTGCGGGAAGGACCAGGAGCAACGTGAGAACCGCCGTGCCGGTCTTCAGCAGCCCCGACATTCCCTTGCCGCCCAGCATCGTGAAGAGCATGTCCATGACACCACTGTGCAGGGTCGTGGGGCGTTCGGACCCTCCTTCGGCGCACCGTTCAGGGGAGTTCACACGCTGTTCCTCGCGTGTTCCCCGCGACGCCGCGCGGCAGAAACGGGACGGCCCGGATACGGGCCCGGAAGGGATCAGGTGAGGTCGGCGAGAGTGCGGGCGACCAGCTCCTCCACCGCGAAGCGGCAGCGTCCGCGATCCGCATCCACGAGACCGATGCGCGTTCGTCGGTCGAGGACATCCGCGGCGGTCATGGCGCCCTCGACGCGGACGGCATACTCGACCTCCGAGTCTGAAAGACCTGCGCGGTCATCGAGCAGCTCCGCGGCACGAGGTACGACGCGGTCGACGAGTCGGAGCGACGCCGTACAGCTCTGTATCGCCGGCAGGCCGCGGGTGCGCACGGCGACGTCGACCGCATCCTCGGCCATCCGCCGGTAGGTCGTCAGCTTTCCGCCGAGCACCGTGACGTACCCGGCGTCGGACATCGCCACCAGGTGCCGGCGCGAGACATCGGAAGTCGCCGCTGACGAACTGTCGACCAGCGGGCGCAGGCCGGCGAAAGCGCCGCGCACCTGGTCGCGTCTGACGGGAGCGGCCACGACGCGGTTCAGGTTCGCCAGGAGGAAGTCGATCTCGGCTTCTGTCGGCTGCGCGACGCGCGGCACCGTGCCCGGAGCATCCTCGTCGGTCAGGCCCACGATCACCCGTCCGTACGCCTGCGGCAGCGCGAAGACGTAGCGGCTGATGGACCCCTCGTGCGGGATGGTCAGCGCCGCCGTGGGGCCTCCGAGTTCGTCGGCGTCGAGCACGATGTGCGTGCCGCGGCTCGGCCGCACACGGATCGCCTCGTCGAGAGAACCCGCCCAGACCCCGGTGGCGTTGATCACCGCGCGGGCATCGATCTCGAAGCGTTCTCCGGTCAGCGCGTCTTCGACCGTCGCGCCATCGCCGCGCAGCCGGATCGCGCGCACCCTGGTGAGGATGCGGGCGCCGTACGTCGCGGCTGTGCGTGCGACCGTGACGACGAGACGGGCGTCGTCGACCAACTGGCCGTCGTACGAGAGCATGCCGCCGCGCAGGCCGGCCGCGTCGAGCGCGGGCGCCAGGCGGAGCGCCGTGCGGCGCGACACCGGCGTCGGCGCAGGGAGCACGGTCCGTGGGGTGTGCGCTCGAACCCGGAGCAGGTCGCCCATCGCCATCCCCATCGCCCCCGCGGCCCGCTGACGCGGTGTGACGCCGCGGCTGAACGGGAGGAGCTGTCCCAGAGGGTGGATCAGGTGCGGGGCGATCACCGTCATGAGCAGATGCCGCTCCTGTGCACTCTCCCGCGCCGTGGCGACGTCGCCGGTCGCGAGATACCTCAGGCCCCCGTGCACGAGCTTCGAGCTGAAGCGGCTGGTGCCGAACGCCAGATCCTCTGCCTCGATCAGGGCCACGCTGAGGCCGCGCGAAGCTGCGTCGAGCGCCACTCCCGCCCCGGTGATGCCCCCTCCGACGACGAGGACGTCCACGGTCTCCTCGGCTGCGCGCAGGAGATCGCCCCTGCGACGGACGGCATTCAACGCGGACGACGCGTCGATCACGGGCGCAGCAGCCCGTCCAGCGCTGCCCGAAGCTCGCGCTCCCAGGCGGCCTCGGAGAGGAGTTCGGACACCGTCCCCTGCGACAGCACTGCGGACTGGGTGACGAGCAGCAGCATCACGGCGATGTCCTGTGGTGGAGCCTCACGGACGGAGCCCTGCACCTGCGCCGCGCCGATGGCAGCCGCGAGCCACTGGAGAATCAGGCGCTGGCTCGACCCGACGCGTTGAAGGGTGTACCTGGTGAACGCCTCCGGCTCATCCGCGAGGAGGCGCGAGTAGACGGCGTCAGTGCGGAACAGCGTCGTGAACCTCAGGACGTCGTCGACCAGTGCCGCGCGAGTTTCCGCCGGGGTGGGGAACTGCTCGATCAGTGCCGCGACGCGCCGCAGCAATGCCGACCGGACGACGTCGTCGGCGTCTGCCCAACGGCGATAGATCGTGGGGCGGCTGAGCTCCGAGCGGCGGGCTAGCTCGGCGATCGTCACGCCGTGAACGCCCCTGCGGCGGATCAGGACGTCGGCCGCGTCGAGAATGCGGCTCTGCGTCGCATCCCAGGACGGGCGAGCGTCCTCAGACGGCACGAATTCCAGTTGACGTTCTTCCATGATGTGTCACACTGTAACGCATGGTGCACGAGAGCGGCAGCGGGGCCGAGGACGGCGCGATGCGATGGAACGGCTGGGGCGATCCGGACAGGGCGAAAGATCTGCCGCGCGCCGTTCGTGCGCTCCTGCCGCTCCTGCTCGGCCGAATCCGGCGACCAGAGGTACCGGTGGAGCTGTCGGCCGTGCAGATCGCGACGAGTGCGCTCACCGAGAGCGATCTCGCTGCCTTCCACGACGCCGTCGGGCCTGGTCACGTGGATCCGTCGGCGGAGGCGCGAATCCGTCACGCGGGCGGCCGCTCCACACCGGACCTCCTGCGCCGACGCGCGCGACACCAGCGTGTACCGGATGCCGTGGTCCGGCCCGCGAGTCATGACGAGGTCCGCGCATGCCTCGACGTCGCCATGGATCGTGGGATCGCGATCATCCCGTTCGGCGGCGGGACGAGCGTCGTCGGCGCTCTCGACCCCGAACGGGGCCCCCACCGTGCCGTCATCAGCCTCGACCTGCGTCGGCTCAGCGGACTCGTGTCGCTCGACGCCGTCAGCGGAGAGGCGGTGCTCGCATCCGGCACGACCGGCCCGGACGCCGAGTCGCTGCTGTCCGCTCAGGGGTACGAGCTCGGCCACTTCCCGCAGAGCTTCCGCCACGCCACCATCGGAGGGTTCGCGGCCGCACGCTCATCGGGCCAGAACTCCGCGGGCAACGGTCGCTTCGACACGATGGTCACCGGTATCCGCGTCGCGACCCCCACCGGCGACATCGAGCTCGGACGCTCACCCGGTTCCGCGGCCGGGCCCGATCTGATCCGGGTGTTCCTCGGTTCGGAGGGCATCTTCGGGGTCATCACCGAGGTACGGGTGCGGGTGCACCCGGTGCCGCGAGAGCGAATGTTCGAATCATGGTCCTTCCCCGACTTCGCGAGTGGCGCCGAAGGACTGCGACGGGTGGCACAGGAGGGAAACGGCCCCACCGTGATCCGGCTGTCCGATGAAGCGGAGACCGCCGTGAGCCTCGCCCAGGTCGGCAGGATCGGCAAGGCGCTCACGAAGGGTGCCAGCGTCGTGACGGTGTACGAGGGCGAAAACGCGGGGATCGCGGAGCGGCGCGCCCGAGTCGGTGCCCTCCTCGCGGCAGCGGGAGGCGCCTCGGCAGGGGAGGGCGCGGCGGAGGAGTGGCTGAAGAGTCGCTTCGACGGTCCCTATCTGCGGGACTCGCTGCTCGACGCCGGAGTGTTTTGCGAGACGCTGGAGACAGCCACCACCTGGTCGAACCTGACCGGGCTGCGGGCTGCCGTCGAGAGCGCGCTGAAGGACGGGTTCTCGGTGGCCGGGGCGAAGTCGTACGTCATGTGCCACGTGTCGCATATCTACCCGACCGGAGCGTCGCTGTACTTCACGGTGCTCGCCGGCATCCGAGCCGATCCGCTCGAGGTCTGGTGGCCGGTCAAGGCGCGGGTCAACGATGCGATCCTCGCGGCCGGCGGCACGATCAGCCATCATCACGCGGTCGGACGAGATCACGCGCCGTGGCTGCGTGAGGAGATCGGCGACACCGGTATCCGCATCCTCTCGGCGATCAAACGCGAACTCGACCCCCGGGGCATCCTGAACCCCGGCGCGGTGATTCCCCTCGAGCGGACCCACTGACGTGGCCGAGCACATCGCGGTGCTCGCGAATCCGTTGTCCGGCAAGGGGCGAGGGCAGGCAGCTGCAGAGGCGGCCGTCGTACATTTGCGCGAGCGAGGAGCCGAGGTGCGTATGTACGGGGGCGGAAGCGCAGAGGACACTGCCCGGCTCGCGGCGACCGCGCTCCAGGCCGGTCCGCGCGCGCTCGTGGTGGTGGGCGGCGACGGAACCCTGTCCGGTGTGCTCGACATCGTGTGCGGCTCCGCCATCCCGGTCGTCCTGGTCCCGGCGGGCACGGGGAATGACCTCGCCCGTGCTCTCAGCCTTCCCCGTGGCGATCCTGCGGCCGCGGCTGAGATCGCCCTCACGGGTGTGGCTCGCGCGGTGGATGTCGGCGAGGTGCGCACGGCCGCCGGACTCCGGAAGTTCCTGACCATCGCCGCCCTGGGGTTCGACGCCAAGGTCAGCGATCGCACGAACCGGCTGCGCTGGCCGCACGGTGCCGCGCGTTACCACCTGGCTCTGCTCATCGAGCTCATGCGCCTTCGGCCGATGGACTTCACACTCGCGGTCGATGGCGAGCCCCCCGCGCGGTCTGCCGGGACGCTCATCGCCGTCGGCAGCACATCGAGCTACGGCGGCGGCATGCCGATCTGCGTGGGCGCCGTGCCCGACGACGGACTGCTCGACATCGTGCACGTCGCGTCCCTCGGACGACTGCGTCTGCTGCGACTGTTCCCCCTGCTGCTGCGCGGGACGCATCTGACCCGTGCGGAGGTCGTGCATCGCCGGGCTCGGACCGTGGCGGTGTCCGCCCCCGGCCTGGTCGTCTACGCGGACGGAGAACGTCTGGGGGAGGACGAATGCACGATCTCCGTGCTGCCCGCTGCGTTGCTGATGATGGTTCCGGAGGCGAGCGATGGCCGAGTTCGATGAAGACGTCGTGATCATCGGCTCCGGCTTCGGCGGCTCGGTAGCCGCGCTGCGCCTCGCCGAGAAAGGGTACGGGGTGCGCGTATTCGAGGCGGGACGACGCTTCGAGGACGAGGACTTCGCCAAGACCAATTGGAATCTGAGGCGATACCTCTGGGCACCCGCTCTCGGCTGTTTCGGCATCCAGCGCATCCACCGACTGCCCCACGTGATGATCCTCGCCGGTGCGGGCGTGGGTGGTGGCTCCCTGAACTACGCCAACACGCTGTACGAACCGGGGGCGGCGTTCTTCGAGGATTCGCAGTGGCGGGGGATCGCCGACTGGGAAGTCGAACTCTCGCCGCACTACCAGACGGCGAAGCGCATGCTCGGTGTGGTGGAGCACTACCCGCACACCGGTCCCGTCGAGCGGATCATGGCGGGTGCGGCGGACGATCTCGGCGTGGGTGAGACGTTCCGGCATGCCCCGGTCGGGGTGTGGTTCGGGAAGCCGGGGGAGAAGACCCCTGATCCGTTCTTCGGCGGCGAGGGGCCGGAGCGCACGGGATGCACGCTGTGCGGCAACTGCATGGTCGGATGCCGCGTGGGTGCGAAGAACACCCTGATGAAGAACTACCTCGCGCTGGCCGAGCGACGCGGTGCGGTGATCGAGCCGCTGCGGACCGTGACCGACGTGCGTGAGCTCCCAGACGGAGGCTTCCGCGTCACGACCGAGCGCAGCGGCGCCTGGTTCCTTCGTGCGCGCCGGACGGTGACAGCCGAGCAGGTCGTGCTCGCCGCGGGCACGTGGGGAACGCAGCAGCTTCTGCATCGGATGAAGGCGTCCGGTGCGCTGCCGCACATCTCCGACGCAGTCGGACGTCTCACACGGACGAATTCCGAGGCGCTCGACGGCGCCGTCGCCGTGAAGGTTCCCGATTCCCTGCAGTTGGCGAAGGGCGTCGCGATCACCACCTCGTTCCACGTGGACGACCGCACCCATGTCGAGAACGTCCGCTACGGACCTGGTTCGAACCTCATGGGCGCGCTGGCGACCGCGCTGGTGCCCGGCGATCGAAGGCTCGCGGCACGATGGGGCAGCCTCCTGGGGCGGGTGCTGCGTTCTCCGGTGCGTCAGTGGCGACTGGCGAGCCTGCGCCGGTGGAGCGAGCGCGGCATCATCGCCCTGGTGATGCAGACGGCCGACAACTCGCTCACCCTGTCCCTGCGTCGACGTCTCGGTCGGCTCGTCATGACCAGCACCCAAGGGCATGGCGAGCCCAATCCGAGTCACCTGCCCGAGGCGCACCGGGCTGCGTCGGCGATCGCGGCCCGGATCGAGAGCGTGGGCGGCGTCGCTGCCGAGCCCCGCGGCTCTTGGCCGGAGGTGTTCGGCATCCCGCTCACCGCGCACTTCCTCGGCGGGGCCGTGATCTCCGCCTCGCCGGCCGACGGCGTGATCGATCCTTTCCATCGCGTCTGGGGTCACGCGGGGCTTCACATCGTGGATGGCGCTGCGGTTCCCGCGAACCCCGGCGTGAATCCCTCGCTCACGATCACCGCCCTCGCAGAGCGGGCCTTGTCGCACTGGCCGTATCGAGGCGGAGAGGACCGGCGACCGGCGCAGGACGAAGTCGGCGACTGAGCAAGAAGCGCCCCGCCCGACTCGCGAGGAGTCGGACGAGGCGCTTCTCGAACGCCCGCCGCGATCAGCGGTGCTCGACCCCGCGGATCTGCGGAGTGTGGAACGAGCTGCCGAACGCCCGCTCGGACGCGCCCTCGCGGTCGAGGTACGGCGAGGCCCCGCCATCGATGAACGGCCAGCCGGCACCGAGGATCAGGCAGAGGTCGATGTCCTCGACTTCGGGCACCACGCCCTCGTCGAGCATCAGCTTGATCTCCTGCGCGAGACCGTCCTGCACCCGCTGCAGGATCGTCGTCGCGGAAGCGGGCTCCTTGCCCACGGCGGGCTTCAGGACCTTCTCGGCCTGCTTGCTCCAGCCGACGACGCGGCCACCCTTGTCCTTCTCCACCACCGAGTCGAGTTCGGCGAGAGCGTGGAAGTTCTCGTTCGCGTAGAACCGATCGGGGAACGCATGCACCATCGTGTCCTGCACGTGCGCCGCGACCTTCCAGCCGACCAGGTCGATCAGCTGGAACGGGCCCATCGGCAGTCCGAGCGGGCCGAAGGCCTTCTCGACGTCGGCGATCGGCGTTCCTTCGTAGACGGCGCGTGCTGCTTCGCCCATGACCTTCGCGAGCAGACGGTTCACGACGAACCCGGGGGCATCAGCCGTGAGGACCGCGTTCTTGCCCAGATTCTTCGCGACGACGAATGCCGTCGAGAGTGCCGCGTCCGCCGTGCTCGATGTCTTCACGATCTCGATCAACGGCATCACCGCGACCGGGTTGAAGAAGTGGAAGCCGACCAGACGCTCGGGGTGGGCGAGCTTCGAACCGATCTCCTCGACCGACAGAGACGAGGTGTTCGTGGCGAGGATGGCGTCTTCGGCGATGATCTTCTCGATCTCGCCGAAAACCTGCTGCTTGACGCCGACCTCTTCGAAAACCGCCTCGATCACGAAATCGCAGTCGGCGTACAGGCTCTTGTCGGTGGTACCCGTGACGAGCGCACGCAGCTTGTTTGCGGAGTCCGAGTCGAGGCGCCCCTTGGCCTCGAGCTTGCCGATCTCCTCGTGGATGTACGCGACGCCCTTGTCCACGCGCGCCTGGTCCAGGTCGGTGATGAGGACGGGCACCTGGAGCTTGCGCACGAACAGCAGCGCGAACTGGCTTGCCATGAGGCCTGCGCCGATGATGCCGACCTTGGTGACCTTCTTGGCGAGCTGCTTGTCAGGAGCGCCGACGGGCCGCTTCGCTCGCTTCTGCACGAGGTCGAACGCGTACATCGACGCGGCGAACTGGTCGCCCGTCACGAGTTCGGCGAGAGCCTCGTCTTCACGGGCGAAACCTTCTCCCTTCGTGCCGCTCTTGGCCTTGTCGAGCAGTTCGAGCGCGGCGTACGGCGACTTCGGCACGGTGCCGATCTTCGACTCGAGCATGCCGCGCGCCATCTTGATCGCGATCGGCCATTTGGTGAGCCGCTCGATCTTGCCGGGTTCGTTCTTGCGCTCGACCTTCTTGCCGGCGAGGACCGCGTCGGCCCAGGCCAGCGAGTTCTCGAGGTAGTTGGCCGCGGGGAAGATCGCGTCGAAGATGCCCAGGTCGAAGGCCTGCTGCGGCTTCAGCATGCGGTTCTGCTTGAGCGGATTCGAGATGACGACCTCGAGGGCGTTCTCGATGCCGATCAGGTTCGGCAGCAGGTAGGCGCCGCCCCAGCCGGGGATGATGCCGAGGAAGACCTCGGGCAGGGCGACCGCTGCGGCAGAGGCATCGACCGTGCGGTAGCTGGAGTTCAGCGCGATCTCGAGGCCGCCACCCAGGGCGAGGCCGTTCACGAACGCGAACGACGGGACGCCGAGGTCACCGAGCTTGCCGAGGACCTTGTGCCCCAACTGCGCGATCAGGCGCGCGTTGTCTCGCGACCCCACTTTGCTGATGTCCGACAGATCGGCACCGGCCGCGAGGATGTACTGCTTTCCGGTGATGCCGACGGCCTGGATCTCTCCGGCTGCGGCGGACGCGTGTGGTCGCGCCCGTTGTCGAGCGTGATGAGCGCCAGCACCTTGCCGGAGGCCAGGCGGATGTCCCGCACGGGCGACTGTGTGATGACCTCGCCCTCGGTCAGGGCCTGGATGGGGGAGAAGTCGATGTCGTCGTAGCTGGTCACGTTCGCGCTCACTTCTTCTTCTTCTTGCCGTCGTAGTGCGGGTTCTCCCAGATGACCGAACCGCCCTGACCGAGCCCGACGCACATGGCGGTCAGACCGTAGCGGACGTCGGGCGCGAGCTGGATCATCAGACGCACACCGGACGCAGCCAGCGGGTGTCCGAGGGCGATCGCTCCGCCCCACTGGTTCACGCGGGGATCGTCGTCAGCGATGCCGAAGTGGTCGAGCAGCGAGATCACCTGGATGGCGAACGCCTCGTTGAGTTCGAAGAGCCCGATGTCGTCGATCGTGAGACCGGCCTTCTTCAACGCCTTCTCGGTCGACGGGATCGGTCCGATGCCCATGATCTCCGGCTGCACGCCGGCGAAGGCGAACGAGACCATGCGCATCTTCGGTGCGAGTCCGAACTCCTTCACCGCACCGCCGCCGGCGAGCAGCGACATCGTCGCACCGTCGGTGAGGGGGGAGGAGGTGCCGGCCGTGACGCGCCCGTGCGGACGGAACGGGGTCTTCAGCGCCGCGAGATCCTCCATCGTGGTCTGCGGGCGACGACCCTCGTCCTCGGTCGCGAGACCCCAGGCGCCGTCGGCACCCTTGGTGGCGACCGACACGAGGTCCGGCTGGATCTTGCCCGCGTCATACGCGGCCTGCACCTTGTGCTGGCTGAGCATGCCGAAGCGGTCGGAGCGTTCTTTGGTGAGGTGCGGGAATCGATCGAAGATGCGCTCGGCCGTGACACCCATGTTGAGCGCGCCGGGGTCGACCATCTTCTCTGCGACGAAGCGCGGGTTCGGGTCGGCGTTGCCGCCGATCGGGTGGTGCCCCATGTGCTCGACACCGCCGGCGAGAGCGAAGTCGTACATGCCGACGCCGATCGAGGCGCCCATGGTGGTGACGCTGGTCATCGCACCGGCGCACATGCGCTCGACGGCGAGTCCGGGGACGGTCTGCGGAAGACCCGCGAGGATCGCCACCGAACGGCCGAGGGTGAGCCCCTGGTCGCCGGTCTGGCTGGTCGCGGCGATCGCCACGTCGTCGATGCGGTCGGCCGGGACGGCGGCATTGCGCTCCATCAGGCCGATGGTCGCCTTCACGGCGAGGTCATCCGCGCGGGTGTTCCAGTACATGCCTTTTTCGCCGGCGCGCCCGAAGGGGGTGCGTACTCCATCGACGAAGAAGACGTCCGAGATCTCGGCCACTCTGCCTCCAAGTTAGTGCGTGGCCTCAGTCTATGAAGGCCGCGAAACACGGAGGAATCGGTTGGATCGAACCTACGAAGCGGCCGCCGGTGTGGTGTCAGGCGATTGCGCCGCCTCTACAAAGGCAGCCGCGATCTTCTGTGCGGTCTGTGCAATCTGCCAGGGCCGTGCGCCGAGCGCGGCGAGGGCTGCGGCGATCTCCTCCGGAGTCTCGCCGGGCAGATCCCAGGCGACGCGACGCAGATACTCCGGAGTGAGCAGATTCTCGGTGGGCATCCCGAGTTCCTCGGCGACCCCTTCGACGACGGGACGCGCAGCCTTCAGACGTGCATCGGCTTCCGGATTGCGGTCCGCCCATGCACGCGGAGGCGGGAGTGTGTCGCTGGGTACGCGCTCGCGGGGAAGCTCCTCCGATGCACGACCGTCGACGATCGCCTGCCACCAGCGGTCGAGCTGGGTGCGGCTGGCGCGGCCCTGGAACTCCTTGACACCGGCGAGCGCCTGCTTCGACGTCGGGTTGGCCATGACCGCCGCGACCAGTGAACGGTCGGGCACGAGCCTGCCGGGGGAGACATCCTGAGCCTGCGCGTAGGCCTCGCGGGCCTGCCAGAGAGATCGTGCGACGGCGAGATTGCGGGAGCCGCGCACCTGGTGCAGGCCGCTGAGTCGACGCCACGGATCCTCGCGCGGCGGCTTGGGGGCACGGGCGAGGGTCGCGGCGAACTCCTCGGCCGCGAAACCCGTCTTGCCCTGCTCCTCGAGCTCCTGGACGAGGATGTCCCGGACGTCGATCAGATGCAGCACGTCGAGTGCGGCGTACTCGAGCCACGAGTCAGGCAGCGGACGCGTGGACCAGTCCGACGCGGAGTGCTCCTTCTTGAGCACGATCCCCAGTGTGTCCTCGACGACGGCGCCGAGTCCCACGCGTTCATGGCCGAGAAGCCGGGAGGCGAGTTCCGTGTCGAAGATCACCGGCGGCTCGAGGTGGAGCTCCCGCAGCGACGGGAGGTCCTGGCTCGCAGCGTGGAGCACCCACTCCACATCGCCGATGGCCGCCTGCAGCGGGGCGAAGTCGCCGATCGCGGGCGGGTCGAACAGGAAGACTCCCGCGTCGCGGCGGAACACCTGCACGAGGTACGCCCGCTGCGAGTAACGGAAGCCGGACGCGCGCTCGACGTCCACGGCGACGGGTCCGGTGCCGATGGCGAGCACGGCGCACGCCGCGCGGAACTCCTCGGTATCCGAGATCACGGAGTATTCAGTCACGTACAGCCTTTCGCGCGCCGATCACGGCGATGCCCTCGGAGCCGGGCGGAAGCCCCGCCAGCATTCCGACCAGCTCGGCCCATGCTTCGACGTGCGGTCGGAACGGGCCCTCCGGAGTCCAGGACGCCCGCAATTCTATCTGGGCGCCGTCGCCTTCGACCGCGAGCCCCCCGAATCCCTTCGACAGCGTCTTCGTCGACGTGCCGGACGCCGAGTGGTAGACGGCCTCACGGGAGTCGAGTGCATCGACCAGCCACGACCACGTCACGTCGGCCAGAAGCGGGTCTGTGCCGATCTCGGTCTCCAGCGGCGCCTGCGCGAAGATGACGATGCGCCACGAGCCGCCCCATGCGCCGGGCTCGTCCGGATCATGCAGCAGGACGAACCGGCCGGTGCCGTAGACGGACTCCCCGTCCTCCTCCGGTCGCACGTCCGCGGCGAGCGCGACGGCGAATGGAGCGAGGCCCTGTGGGGTGGCGATCTCGCGCACCGTGATGTCATCGCGGAACGCGGTCTCGCGCAGCTCAGCCACAGCGCTGTCGAAGGGCGTCCCGGCTTCGGGGTGTGCGGTCACGGCAACAGGCTAGAGTCAGGAAGCGATGAAGAGTCTCAGGCACGCCGTTACGCTCCTTGTCCCTGCCCTGCTCGCCCTCGGAGCGACGTTTGCTTTTCTCGTGTTCGCGGTCGCCCGGCGGGTGGTCACGCCGATGCGACGTCCGACCGATACTGAGATCCTCGCGGTCGACACCGGGGCACAGACGATCGAGCTGCAGCGCACCCTGGACACCGAGCTGCCCGGCCGATACGGACTCTTCACCACCGGCACCTACGGCTACGTCAAACTCGGCGCCGTGCTCAGCGCCGACGGTGCGAGCGTGCGCCGCAAGCTCCTGACCCAGATCGAACCGGGTGCACGCGTGGACCGCGCCGCCTCTTTCAGCGGGTACTACTACTCCGCGCCGAGTGAGCTCCACCTGCGCTGGGAGAACGTGCTGATCGGTTCTCCTGCGGGCCCCTGCCCCGCCTGGTTCTTCCCCGCCACGTCGTCGACCTGGGTCATCCAGGTGCACGGACGCGGTGCCACCCGTGCCGAGTGTCTGCGTGCCGTGCCGGTGCTGCACGCCGCCGGTCTTCCCAACCTCGTCGTGTCCTACCGCAATGACGGCGAAGCGCCCCGTACACGGGCCGGAGCCTACGCGCTGGGGGCATCCGAGTGGCGTGACGTCGATGCCGCGATCTCCTACGCCCTCCGCCACGGTGCGGAGAGCGTGATCCTGATGGGCTGGTCGATGGGCGGCGCGGTATCGCTGCAGGCCGCCGTCACGTCGGGGCATCGCGCCCGCATCGCGGGGATCATCCTCGAATCTCCGGTCGTCGACTGGCGGACGGTGCTGCGGTTCCAGGCGCGGATGGCGGGCGTGCGCGCGCCGCTGCCCGCCCTCGCGATGGGCGCGCTGCAGTCACCGCTCACCGCACGCCTGAGCGGCGCGGATGAGCCGATCCTGTTCGATCGCCTCGACATGGTCGCCCGAGCCGATGAACTGAGCGCACCGATCCTGATCCTGCACAGCGACGACGACGGCTTCGTCCCCGCCGATTCCTCGCACGCGCTCCAGGAGGCACGGCCCGATCTGGTCACGATGCCGCGGTTCACGGTCGCACGGCATACGAAGCTCTGGAACTACGACGAGACCGGGTGGAGCACGGCGATCACCGAGTGGCTCGACGCGCAGGGCCTCAGCGCTTCTGGATGACCTGGTTCTTGGCGCGCATGAGCATTCCCGTCATGCCGCCGATGCGCAATGGTGAGACCGCTTTGGTGAGACCGATCGACTGCGGGTAGTCGTTCGGGACGGCGAGCACCTCGTCTGCGGTGAGTCCGGTGAGTCCCTGCACCAGGATGCTCGCGAAACCGCGCGTGGTCGGGGCCTCCGGGGGAGCCGTGGCATGCATGGTGACGATCTCGTCGTGCACCTCGATATGGATGTACACGGGCGACTGGCACTCGGCGACGCGTTCATACATCTCGGGGTGTTCGGCGACCTCGTCGGAGACGTCCGGAAGCTCATCCGCGTACTCGAGCAGCATCAGGAGCCGATCGGGCTCTGGGATCTCCAGGAAGCCGTCACGGATCTCGGCCAGTGCGTCAGGAACTTCGCTCGCGCTCATCCCTGCCATTCTCCCATGTTCAGGCGGAGCCGGGTTCTGCGCCGGTGACGATCGGCACGCGCACCGCGCTGCCCCACTCAGTCCAGGAGCCGTCGTAGTTGCGCACGTTCTCGAAGCCGAGCAGGTGCTTGAGCACGAACCAGGTGTGGCTCGACCGCTCACCGATGCGGCAGTATGCGACGACGTCGTCGCCGTCCTTGAGGCCGGCACCTTCGCGGTAGATCGCGTCGAGCTCCGCGCGGGTGCGGAATCCGCCGTCCTCGGCCACGGCCTTCGCCCACGGCACGCTCTGCGCGGTGGGGATGTGGCCGGCGCGCAGCGTTCCCTCCTCGGGATAGGCGGGAGCCGTTGTTCGCTCTCCGCTGTACTCCTCGGGGGAGCGCACGTCGATCAGCGGGTTGCCGATGTGCGAGAGGACATCCTCCTTGTAGGCGCGGATGACGGAGTCGTCGCGCTCCACCACCGGGTACGCGGTGGCCGGGCGGTTCGCAGGCTCGCGGGTCAGCTCACGGCCCTCCGCGATCCAGCGGTCCCGGCCGCCGTCGAGCAGACGCACGTCCTCATGGCCGAAGAGGGAGAACACCCACAGCGCGTACGCAGCCCACCAGTTGTTCTTGTCGCCGTAGATGACCACGGTGTCGGATCGTTCGATGCCCTTCCGGCTGAGCAGCTCGGCGAAGCCCTCACCATCCACGTAGTCGCGCACCACCGGGTCGTTGAGCTCGGTGTGCCAGTCGACCTTCACTGCACCGGGGATGTGGCCGGTCTCGTACAGCAGGACATCTTCATCGGACTCGACCACCACGAGACCCGGCGTTCCCAGTCGTTCCGCGAGCCACTCCGTGGTGACGAGCCGACCGGGCTCGGCGTACTCGGCGAACTTGGGGGAGGAGGAATCGAACTCGATGGCCATGGGATCTCCGAAGCGTTGAGCGGGCGAGGGTGCGGGTGCAGACGGCGTAGTGTTGATCCGTCCCTTCGACGATAGATCCCCGCCGAGCACCCTGTGCCCGATTCGTAAGACTTCGACACAGGCGAGCACCCGATTCAGGACCGTGATGACCGACCCGACCAGCCGCACCGGAATCGTGCACCTCACCGAGCGTCAGCCGACGGTCACCGGACCGGAGATGCTCGCGAGCCTGGTCCCGCCGCCGCAGTTCGATACGGCCACGTTCGACAGCTACCGGGCAGACCCGGCCTATCCGTCCCAGGAGGAGGCGAAGGAGACGCTGATGCGCTTCTCCGGTCGGAAGTACTTCGGCTCCTTCATCGAGTACACGGCTCTGGTCGGTGCGCTCGGCTACAAGAACACGGTCGACCTGCTCAAGGGCGCCGACCTCCTCTGCATCGACGAGTTCGAGCTCGACGATCCGGGCGACACGATGGTGATGACCCGACTCATCGGGGAGCTCGTGCCGACGGGCACCCGCCTCGCCGCCACCTCGAACACCCCGCCGAACGCGCTCGGCGAGGGTCGTTTCGCCGCGCAGGACTTCCTCCGCGAGATCCACGCCATGTCGGACAGCTTCCAGATGCTGCGCATCGACGGGGTCGACTTCCGTCAGCGTGCGCTCGACGGTCACGCCGTTGTGCTCGACGACGGTGCCTACGCCGCAGCGTCGTCCGCGGCAGGCAGCGAGAGCACGGCATCAGATGACCGGTTCGACGATCTGATCCGCCACCTCGCCCAGGTGCACCCCTCGCGGTACATCCGCCTCATCGAGGGGCTCGGGCAGGTCGGGCTGCGCGACGTGCGTCAGCTCACGGACCAGTCCGAGGCGCTGCGGTTCGTCGCGTTCGTCGACCGCGTGTACGACGCGCAGATCCCGATCATCGCAACCGGCCTCGGCCTCGACTCGGTGTTCTCCGAGGAGATGCTCGCCGGCGGATACCGCAAGAAGTACCTGCGTGCGGTCTCTCGGCTCAACGCCCTGACGCATTCTGCGTAATCCCGAAGCCTCGCGTAACGCGATGTTCACACCCGGAGCCGCGCTGTAACAGCAGGGAAACAAACCTCACGCATGCGCGAAACGGCGCATGGTCACACTGAAGCTCTCAATTACTTCGGATGTGAGGTTTTCCTATGGATGCTCCCGGCAACATCTCGTGGGCGATCACCGCGACAGCGCTGGTGCTGCTCATGACGCCCGGCGTCGCCTTCTTCTACGGCGGTCTCGTCAAGGCGAAGAGCGTCGTCAGCATGATGATGATGAGCTTCGGCTCGATCGGACTTGTCGCCGTGCTGTGGATTCTCTTCGGCTTCTCGATGAGCGCCGTCGACAGCCCGACCGCCTTCGCCGGCAACCCGTTCGCCGACTTCGGGCTCTCCAGCCTGGCGTCCGGTGAGGGATCGAACGTCGCTCTCCTCGGTGTCGCCTACGGCGCGACCTTCGCGATCATCACGGTCGCGCTGATCTCCGGCGCAATCGCGGACCGCGCCAAGTTCGGCAGCTGGCTGATCTTCGCCGGCATCTTCGCCACGGTCGGCTACTTCCCGGTCGCCGCATGGGTATGGGGCGGTGGCTGGATCATGAACCTCGGCACCACGCTCTTCGGCGAGGACAGCGGCATCGGCGTGATCGACTACGCCGGTGGTACCGCGGTGCACATCAACGCCGGTGCGGCCGCTCTGGCGCTGGCTCTGGTACTCGGCAAGCGCATCGGCTTCCAGAAGGGAATCCTCAAGCCGCACAACGTCCCGCTGACGCTGCTCGGCGCCGCACTGCTCTGGTTCGGATGGTTCGGCTTCAACGCCGGCGCGGAGTGGCTCGCGGAGGACATGGGCGGCGTCGGGCTCATCGGTCTGAACACCCTCGGTGCGACCGCGGCCGCCATCCTCGGCTGGATCCTGGTGGAGAAGATCAAGGACGGCAAGCCCACCTCGGTCGGCGCGGCCTCCGGTGCGGTCGCAGGTCTCGTCGCCATCACCCCGGCGTGCGCCAACCTGACGCCCGGCTGGGCACTGCTGCTCGGCGCCCTCGCCGGCGTGGTCTGCGCCCTCGCGATCGAGCTGAAGTTCCGCCTCGGCTTCGACGACTCGCTCGACGTGGT
>JAQZBG010000367.1 GCA_029239165.1 Microbacterium sp.
ACGACGCGCGCAGCACCGAGCAGCAGATCGCCGACCTCGAGCGCGAGATGCACCTCGCCGACCTCGAGGAGCAGGTGCGCCGGCGGCGGGCCGAGGGCGGGTCCGAGGCATCCGGAACCTGATCGCCTCACGGCACCGGCCGCACGCTCTCAGCGGACCGTCCGGCGGAACAGGGCCACCGCGATCGACGCCGCCACGACGAGGATCGCGAGGCACCACGCCAACGCGATCCAGATCTGCCCGCCGACGGGCTGCTGCGCGAGCAGGGCGCGGATCGTGTCGACGATCGAGGTGACCGGCTGGTTCTCGGCGAACCAGCGCACGGGGCCGGGCATGGTGGCCGTCGGCACGAACGCGGAGCTCACGAACGGCAGGAAGATCAGCGGGTAGCTGAAGGCACTCGCGCCGTCGATCGTCTTCGCCGCGAGCCCCGCGATGACCGCGATCCAGGTGAGGGCGAGCGTGAAGAGCATCAGGATGCCGGCGACCCCGAGCCACGCCGCGACCGAGGCACCGGAGCGGAACCCGAGCAGCAGCGCGACCCCGACGACGAGGGCGAGCGAGACCGCGTTGGCGACGAGCGAGGTGAGCACGTGGCCCCAGAGCACGCTCGTGGCGGCGATCGGCATGGAGCGGAACCGGTCGACGATGCCGCCCTTCATGTCGAGGAACAGGCGGTAGGCCGTGTAGGCGATTCCGGATGCCACGGTGACCAGCAGAATGCCGGGCAGCAGGTAGTCGACGTACGCCGTGCCGCCGGTGTCGATCGCGCCGCCGAAGACGAAGACGAACAGCAGCATCATCGCGATCGGCATGATCGCCGTGGTCACGATGGTGTCGGGGCTGCGCAGGATGTGCCGCAGCGACCGCCCGGTGAGCACGGCGGTGTCGGTGAGGGCGTGCGTGGTCATGATGCCTCCGCTTCGGTGGCGCCGGTCGCACCGACGATGGCGAGGAAGATCTGCTCGAGGCTCGGCTGCTTCTCGACGTACTCGCGGGTCACCGGGGGGAACAGCGCGCGCAGCTCGGCGAGGGTGCCCTCGGCGATGATGCGGCCCTCGTGCAGGATCGCGATGCGGTCGGCGAGGTGCTCGGCCTCTTCGAGGTACTGCGTGGTCAGCAGCACCGTGGTGCCCGCCGCGGCGAGCCCGCGCACGGCGTCCCACACCTCGAGGCGCGCCTGCGGATCGAGGCCGGTGGTCGGTTCGTCGAGGAAGACGACCGAGGGGTCGCCGACGAGACTCATCGCGATGTCGAGGCGGCGCCGCATGCCGCCCGAGTACGTGGATGCCGCGCGGCCCGCGGCATCCGTCAACGAGAACCGCGCGAGCAGGTCGTCGGCCACGCGGTGCGGGTCGGCGACGTGGCGCAGGCGGGCGATGAGCACGAGGTTCTCGCGCCCGGTGAGCACCTCGTCGACGGCGGCGAACTGCCCCGTCAGGCTGATGGCGGAGCGCACCCGCGCCCCTCGGTCGCGACGTCGAGGCCGTCGACCTGGGCCGTGCCGCCGTCGGCGGTGAGGAGGGTCGAGAGGATGCGGACGGCGGTGGTCTTGCCGGCGCCGTTGGAGCCGAGCAGGGCGACGATCGAGCCGCGGGCGACGTCGAGATCGACGCCGGTCAGCACGTGCACGTCGCCGTAGGACTTCACGAGGCCCCGCACGCGGATGGCGGGGTCCTTGTCGATGACAGGCATGGGTGTTCCTTCCGTTTCGTCCGGTCGGAGGGCGCACGAGGCCATCGCCTCCGGCCGACCGGGGGCCGGAGGACGTGCGGGTGGAGCGGCTCAGCCCTGCTGGCGGGCCGCCTCGTCGATGGCGCGCGCGAGGCGCGTGCGTTCGCGGCCGATCCAGCTGCCGTCGCCGTAGTTCGCCATGAACTCCTCGGCGAAGACGACGGGGTCAGTGCCGACGAGATCGCGCACGGGCGTCTGGGCGGCGGCGGCCTGCTCGAGCAGGTCGGCGAGGTCGCTCACCATGCGGATGAGGCCGTCGGTGTTCTCGGTGGGGCCGAGGTTGAGCAGGTACCGCTCGAGGGCCGCGGCCGTCCGCCGGTACGGCTCGGGCAGGGCGTGCACGCGCTGGCGGTACTCGCGCCACTGCTTCTTGGCGCTCAGGTCGCCGATGATCTTCTCGTACCAGGCCATGTCACTTTCCCTTCTCGCGGAGCGCTTCGAGCCGGTCGGCGAGCGTGCTCCAGGTCGTCCAGAATTCGGCGAGCTGCGCCCGCCCGTCGTCGTTGAGCGTGAAGACCTTGCGCGGCGGCCCTTTCTCGGACGCCACCTTCTCGACGTCGACCAGACCGCGCTGCTCGATGCGCACGAGGATCGCGTAGATCGTCCCCTCCGCGAGGTCGGCGAAGCCGCGCTCGCGCAGGTCGGCGGTGATCTCGTATCCGTAAGCGGGTCGCCCCGCCAGCACGGCGAGCACCACGCCCTCGAGGACGCCCTTGAGCATCTCGCTGTCTTGCTTGCCCACGCGCTACTCCTTCTCGCTGACTACCAGTACAAAGTAACACTGAGTACCGGTACTCCACAAGACCGAGTACTGCCCGGCCACGTCGAACCCGCTGAGTGTCCACAACACCCGGACGAATGCCGCATGGCGTCCGGGTGTCGTGGACACTCGACGGAGAAGACGGGCCGGGCGAGTCAGTCGGTCGGGCGCCGGCGCATCTTCTTCACATCGGTGCGGCGCTGCTTGGCCTGCAGGCGGCGCTCCTTCGAGCCGCGCGTGGGCTTCGTCGCGCGGCGCGGCGGCGCGGGCGGGCGAACCGCGTCGGCGACCAGGGCGGCGAGGCGGGCCCGCGCGGCGTCGCGATTGCGCAACTGCGCGCGGTGCTCCGAGGCCGCGATCGTCAGCACCCCGTCGACCAGCCGATCGCCGAGCCGCTCGAGCACGCGCTCGCGCTGAGCCCGTGACAGAACGGCCGAACCGACGGCATCCCACATCAGCTCCACCCGCGAGTCGGTCGTGTTCACGCCCTGACCGCCCGGGCCCGACGAGCGCGAGAACCGCCACGACAGCTCCGACGCCGGGATCACGAGCGCCGCGCTGACGCGCACGTCGGATCCGTCGGAGGAGAGCATGCCTCCATCATGCGCGGTCGGCGCCGCTGCGGCGGCCCCGAGACTGCCTGCAGCCAGGTTGTCGGCGAGCTGCAGTCCCGGCGAGAACGGCCCCCATCCAGCCACTCCGTAAGCAGTCCGTATACGTCCGTCAGGGAGCCGTAGGGAAAGCGTTAGGAGCCCCGGATGCCGCGGCCCGGCGGAGTTGTATCGACACACGTGCCGCCCTCGCGGCATCCGCGGATCCGCGGCCCACCCGATCCTGGAGTCGTCGTGCTCGATGTCGTCTTCCTCGCCGTGACCGTCGCGCTGTTCGCGCTGGTCGCGCTCGTCGCCAAGGGGGTCGAGAAGCTCCGCACCACCGGTCGAGGCGGTGACCACTCGTGATCTTCTTCTCGATCCTCGCCGCCGTACTCGCGGTCGCCGCCGTGGTGTACCTCGTGGTCGCGCTCGTCCGACCGGAGAAGTTCTGAGTCATGGACAGCGGAAGCATCTGGTCGATCGTCCTGACCAGCCTCACCCTCCTCGCCGCCCTGGGCCTGGCGTATCGCCCCCTCGGTGACTACATCGCCCGCATCTACACCGGCCAGCGCGACCTCGCCGTCGAGCGCGGCACCTACCGCCTGATCGGCGTCGACCCCCGCAGCGCCCAGACCTGGCAGGCGTACCTGCGCTCGGTGCTGCTGTTCTCGTTCGTCGGCGTCGTGTTCGTGTACGCGATCATGCGCCTCCAGGCGGTGCTCCCGCTGTCGCTCGGCTTCGACTCGCCCGGTGAGGCCCTGTCGTTCAACACGGCGGTGTCGTTCGTGACGAACACCAACTGGCAGTCGTACTCGGGTGAGGCCACGCTCGGCTACACCGTGCAGTTCGCC
>JAQZBG010000017.1 GCA_029239165.1 Microbacterium sp.
GGCCTGCTTGAGCCGCGCCGGAAGGGGGCGGCCCTGGTTGAGGGTGTCGCTGGGCTTGCCGAACAGGTATCGGGGCACGAAGTAGTACCCGCGCCGCACGCTCATGTCGACGGACACGGCATGATGCACGGCGTCCACGGCGATGTCGCAGCCCGAGTTGCCGGCACCGATCAGCAGCACGCGCTTGCCACGCAGCTGGTCCGGAGACTTGTACGCGCTGGTGTGCAGGAGCTCGCCTGTGAACTCCCCGCGGAACGTCGGCACGTTCGGCTCGGCAAGGGTGCCGTTGGCGAGGACGACGCCGGCATACCACTGGGTCTCTGTACCGTCGGGGCCGGAACGGGTGAGATCCCAGCCGCCGTCGCGGGGTTCGAGGCGCGTGACTCGCGTGTCGAACCGGAACAGGTCGGCGAGTCCGAAGTGCGTGGCGAAGTCGTCGAAGTACTCCTTCAGCACGCCGTGGCCGGGGTAGTCGACGCGCGAGCGCATCGGGAACTCGGCGAACTCGGTCGTGGTGCGCGAGGAGATCAGGTGCGCGGACTCGTACATGGTGCTGCGGGGGTTTGTGATGTCCCACAGTCCGCCGACGCCGTGTGAGGCCTCATAGCCGTCGACCACGATCCCGCGCTTCTGCAACGCGCGCGCCGCGGCCAACCCCGATGGACCCGCGCCGATCACGGCGTATCTGTTCATGCTGCTCCCCGCACGTCAGTGTGCTCGAAAAAACGCCCCCGTCCACCGATCGTAACGGGTGGGCGGGGGCGTCGAGATCCGCGGGTTCAGGCGGCTCCGAGGTGCTGCTGACGCGCGGCGACCGCCTCTCGGACGGCGGGGAACAGGGGATGCTCGGGGTCGAGGTCCGTGGTGCGGGCGGTGAACGCGGCGGGGTCTTCCGTGCGCAGGAGCGCCTGAAGCTCCACCGACTGCTCGTCGGCCGGATCGTCGAACTCCAGTGCCGCCGACACGGCGGCCACCAGAGCCTCGGCCGAGAGCCCGCGTTCCGCGGCCATCGCCGCCGGTCCGATGAAGCGCTCGTGCCGGGAGATCTTGCGCAGCGGTTGCCGTCCCACCCGCTGCACCGTGTCGACCAGTTCCGGATTGCGGAACCGGTCGAGGATCGTGGCGCGGTAGTCGGCGAGATCGGCCGGATCGAGACCGTGCTCCGCGACCAGCACGGCCGAGGTCTCCTCGAGTGCGGCCGACACGCTCGCTGCGATGCCGGGGTCGGCCAGAGCGTCCGAGATGCGTTCGATTCCCGCGCGTGCTCCGAAGTACGCGGTGGCGGCGTGGCCGGTGTTCACCGTGAAGAGCTTGCGTTCGATGTAGGGCGCCAGGTCGTCGACGAAGTGCGCGCCGGGGATGTTCGGCAGGGCACCTCCGAACGGCCCCGTCTCGATCGCCCACTCGAAGTAGGGCTCGACGGTGACATCGACCCCGCCTCCCTCCGGCTGTGCGGGAACGATGCGGTCGACGGCGGTGTTCGCGAACACCGCGCGGGAGAGCAGCGTCTCGGCATCCGCCCCCGCCGCCGCTGCCACCTCGCTCCGCAGCAGGTCGGTCGCGCCGATCGCGTTCTCGCACGCCATCACCTGGAGCGGCGCGGCATCGGGGGAGCGGAGGGTGAGTCCGGCCACGATCGACGGGGCCACGAACCGCAGCGCGGTCGGCCCGACCGCGGTGGTGACGACGTCGGCCGCCGCGACCTCCTCCGCCACGGCTGCGGGATCGGTGCGGCTGTTCACGGCTCGGAAGCCGGTGACGGTGTGATCGGTCCCTCCGGGGCCGGCCTCGTGCACGGTGTACGAGTCGACCGCGTTGATCGCATCGACCAGAGCATCGGCGACGTCGGAGAACACGACCTCGTACCCGCCCTCGCGAAGCAGCAGGCCGACGAAACCGCGCCCGATGTTGCCCGCCCCGAAGTGGACCGCTTTCATCCCTCGTTCACCTCCGACAGGAGCGCGAAGAGCTCCTCCGGGGTCTGCGCGGCCGAGAGCCGAGCGACGTCGTCCTCCTCGGAGAACAGGATTGCGATCCGAGAGAGGATCTCCAGGTGCTCGTCACCCACTCCCGCGATGCCGATCACGAAGGTCGCCGGTTCTCCCGACCAGTCGACGCCGCCGTCGTAGCGGACGACCGACAGTGCGGACGCGAGGATGGCGTCCTTCGCGTCGTTGGTGCCGTGGGGGATCGCCAGACCGTTGCCCATGAAGGTGGATACGGTCTCCTCGCGCTGACGCATCGCGTCGACGTACGCGGGGGTCACGGCTCCGGCGGCGACGAGGATGTCGGTCGCTTCCTGGAGCGCCTCGTCTCGCGTCGCCCCGCCCGGGTGGATGCGGACCTGCTCGGGGGTGAGAACGCTCATTCTGTGTCCTTTCGCTGTGCCCGCACCATTTCGACGACCTCTTCGTAGCGGGGCGAGTTCATGAAGTTGTCGACCGACACGTGGACCGAGTTCGGCGACTTCGCGGTGGCGCGCTCGGTGAGCTGCTGCTGAGTGATGACCACGTCGGCGGTGCCGTCGAGGTTCGCGATCGCCTGGTTGGTGACGTTCACATCCTCGATGCCCGCCTTCTTGAGCTTGTTGCGCAGGACGCTGGCGCCCATCGCCGAAGAACCCATTCCGGCGTCGCACGCGAAGACGATCCGCTCGATGGGTGCCGTGGCGACGGCGGTCGTGCTCGGCGCGGCGTCCGTCGCGGCGGGTGCGGCGGATGCCGTCGAGGTGCGCAGCGCGTCCATCGCCGCGGACGACTTGCCCTTGTTCGCCTCGGTCTGCGCGATCGCGGCGCCGAAGGTGTCGCCCTCTGCCTCGAGGTCGCGCTTGCGGGAGGCCCGCAGGATCACGCCGGTGATGAGGAAGGTCACGGTGGCGGCGATGATGACCGACAGGTACACGACGAGGAGATTCGGGACGCCCGCACCGACGGCCGCGACGGTCACGGCGATGATGCTGCCGGGAGCCGCCGGGAACACGAGCCCGCCGTTCAGGAGCATGTTCGTCGTGACGCCGGCCGCACCACCCGCGATGAGCGCGAGGATCGTGGTCGGCTTGCTCAACGCGTAGGGGAAGTAGATCTCGTGGATGCCGCCGAAGAACTGGATGATGGCCGCACCGGGCGCCGACGCCTTCGCGACACCGACTCCGAAGAAGCTGAACGCCAGCAGCAGGCCGATGCCGGGGCCGGGGTTGGCCTCGATGAGGAACAGGATCGACTTGCCGGCCTCCGACGCCTGTTCGAAGCCGAGCGGAGTGAAGACGCCGTGGTTGATCGCGTTGTTGAGGAACAGCACCTTCGCCGGCTCGACGATGATCGACACGAGCGGCAGCAGCTGCGCCGCCACGAGCCAGTCGACGGCGGCACCGAGCGCTGCGCTGATGCCGAGCATGGCCGGACCGAAGGCGAAGAACCCGAAGATCGCGAGGAGCATGCCGAGGATGCCCGCGGAGAAGTTGTTCACGAGCATCTCGAACCCGGGGCGGATCTTGCCGTCCCAGAGCCGGTCGACCTGCTTCATGAGCCAGGCTGCGAGCGGTCCCATGATCATCGCGCCGAGGAACATCGGGATGTTCGTGCCGACGATCACGCCCACGGTGGCGATGGAGGCGACCACGCCGCCGCGGTCCCCGTAGACCATGCGACCGGCGGTGTTGGCGATCAGCAGCGGCAGCAGGTAGGTGACCATCGGACCGACCAGACCGACGTACGCGAGGATGTTGCCGTCGGCGGTCTCGGCGACCGAGGTCATAGCGCCCTGCCACCCGATGATGACGGAGTCTCCGCCTCCTCCGAGGATCTCGGACACCCCTGCCCAGTGCCAGCCGAACGGGCTCTCGGCACCGAAGAACCCCTTGGGGATGAAGAGCATCGTGATGAAGCCCCAGGCGATGAAGGCCGCGATGTTCGGCATGATCATGCCGGAGAGGAAGGTGCCGAAGCGCTGCACACCTACGCGGAGGCCGCCGGGTTTCGTCGCGGCGGGTGACGTCGTCGTCATGATGTCGTCTCTTTCTTGTGGAGGGGGAGTTCCGCGGCGAGTGTCGCCACGGCGGTTCGGGCGGCGGAGGCGTCGTCAGCGGCCAGGGCGGCTTCGGCGAGGCTCCGCGCCTCGGACAGGGTGCGTTCGGAGAGTGCGTGACGGACATCGGCCAGCGCCGAGGGCGCCATCGAGAGGCTCGTGGCGCCGAGGCCGACGAGGACGACGGCGAGGAGCGGATCTGCGGCGGCCTCGCCGCAGATGCCGACCGGCTTGTCCAGGCGCGCACCGGCGTCGCCGACCTCGCGCACCAGACGCAGCACGGCCGGGTGCCACGGGTCCTGGAAGCCGGCGACCGAGCCGAGCATGCGGTCGGCCGCCATGGTGTACTGCGTGAGGTCGTTGGTGCCGATCGACGCGAAGTCGGCGTGCGCGAGCACCCGATCGGCGAGCAGGGCGCTCGCCGGAATCTCCACCATGACTCCCGCGGTCCGCAGTCCGTACTCGCGGGCGAGACCGGTGAAGTAGATGGTCTCCTCGACGGTGGCCACCATCGGCGCCATCACCCAGAGGTCGGCATCGGTCTCGGCGTCGGCTTCGGCCAGGGCGGTCAGCTGCTCGCGCAGGATGTCTTCGCTGGCGCGCAGCGCGCGAAGACCGCGTAGTCCGAGCGCCGGGTTCTCCTCGTGCGCGTCGTTGAGGAACGCCAGCGGTTTGTCGGCACCGGCGTCGAGCATCCGGACCACGACCTTCTTGCCGGGGAACGCGGCCAGCAGCTCGCGGTAGGACTCCCGCTGTTGGGCGATGGTCGGCGCCTGTGCCGAGGAGAGGAACAGGAATTCGGTGCGGAACAGCCCGACGCCCTCGGCCCCTCGAACGACCGCATCGGCCGCATCTGCGGGCTTCCCCAGGTTCGCGAGCAGCGCGACCGGCGTGCCGTCGGCGAGGGCGCCGGGCGTCGGGGGAGCGGCCTCGGCCGACTGGCGGGCGGCGGCTCGCTGAGCGGCGCGGGCCTTTTCGTCCTCCGTGGGCTCGCGGGTGACCACTCCGCTCGCGGCATCGACGATCACGGTCTCGCCGGTGACGAGCTGTGCGCCGACGCCCACGCCGACGATCGCGACGATGCCCTTCTCCCTCGCGAGGATCGCGGTGTGGGAGGTCGGCCCGCCGTCTGTCGTGACGAGCGCGAGCACCTGCTCCAGGTCGAGGAGCGCGGTGTCGGCCGGAGCGAGGTCACGTGCGACCAGGACGAACGGGTGCCCCGGGTTCGGGACGCCGGGGGCGTCGACGCCGCGCAGCTGCGCCAGGACCCGCTGGGCGATGTCGTCGAGGTCGGCTGCGCGCTCGCCGAGGTAGCCCCCGACGGCCTCGAGGGTCGCGCGGAACCCGGCGAACGCGTCGTGCACCGCCCATTCGGCCGTCGCGCCCGCGTCGATCCGAGTGTCGACCTCGTCCTGGAGCGTCGGATCCTCGGCGATCATCGCCTGGGCCTCCAGCACCTCCTGAGCGGCGCCCCCTGCCGCCTCGCCGCGTTCGTTGAGTTCGCGGGCGACCGTCGCGACCGCCTCGCGAACGCGCGCGCGCTCGGTTTCCGCGCCCGCCGTGCTCGGAGTGTTCTCCGGGGCGGGCATCGCCTCGGCCATGCGGACGACCGGTCCCTGGGCCACGCCCAGACCGATCCCCACCCCGCGCAGCTCGCTCATCCGGCGGCGTCCTGGTCATGGTCGGTGGTGAGGAGCTCGGTGAGAGTGTCGAGCACGCCCTCGGCGCCCTCGCCGTCGGCCGTCAGCGTCACGTAGTCGCCGTACTCGATCGCGAGGGCGATCACGCCGAGGATGCTGGCGGCGTTGACCGGTTTGCCCGAATCCTTGGCGATCGTCACGGCGAGGCCGGAGTCCTTGGCCGCCTGCGCGAAGAGCTTCGCCGGTCGGGCGTGCAATCCGTGGGAGGAGCCGATCCGGACGGTGCGGGTGGCGGTCATGATGTTCCTTTCGGGGTGTCGCCGGCGACGGCGAGGATCGAACGGGCGAAGGCGAGCGTGCGGGAGCCGTCCCGGTCGGCGAAGACATCGTCCGGAAGCAGCGCGACGGGTGCCTCCACGCTTGCGCGGATCGCCTCCAGCCGGTCGCCGAGGTGCGGGCCGACGAGGACGAGATCGTGGTCGGAGCCGGTGACGGAACTCTCGCTGCCTGCCATCGCATCCCAGTCGAGACCGGCCGATGCGGCCGCCGTGCGGAGCCGCTGTGCGACGAACGTGCTCGACGCACCGGCGCCGCACACCACGAGGATCCTCATCGATTCCCACCTTCCTGAGAACAGTCTGGGAACCGGGAGGGGTGCTGCGCCAACAGGTTCTTTTCCGCCCCTGCGGAACACCTCGTTCCGCCCGGGGATGCCGGCATGCTGACATCATGGAGACACGTCGAGACAGTGCGGTCAGCATGCGGGGAAGGGGAGGATCATGTCGCGCCAGCGCCAGGACCAGCTCCTCGCCACTCTGCTGCGCCAGGAGGGCTGGGCGACGGCTGCGAGCCTCGCCGACCTGCTCGGGGTCACGCCCCGCAGCATCCGGTCCTACGTGGCGGCCCTGAACGCGAGGACCCCGGGGGCTGGGGTGATCGAGTCCGGACCCGCCGGGTATCGCGCAGGCTCCGGCGCCCGTGGTGCCCTCCGGATGCGTCAGACCGGCGAGTCGGCGCCCCGTGATCGCCTGCACACGCTGGTGCGGCTGCTGCTCGACGAGCCGGCGGGAATCGACGTGTTCGACACGGCCGACGATCTGCACGTCAGCGAGGCCACCCTCGAGGCGGACCTGGTGCGGGTGCGCAGTCTGCTCGACGGCACCGAGCTCACGCTCGAGCGTGACAGGGAGCGGGTGCGGCTGCGTGGCAACGAGGCGGCGCAGCGGCGTCTGCTCAGCAGGCTCGCACACGACGAGATGGATGACGCCTCCTTCCACCCCGAGACCTTCCGGCGTGCACTGTCGCGGTCAGCGGTGGCCGCCAGCGCGGTCGGTCCGTTCAAGACATCCCTGGTGCGGGAACTCGGCGAGCTCGGCTACTACGTGAACGAGCTCGCGATCGCCGACGTCCTGCTGCACATCGCCATCGCTGCCGAACGGGTGGCCGCGGGGCACGCCCTCGAATCGTCGCCGGCGGGTGCCCGGGAGGAGATCCCGCGGGTGGGTGCTGTCATCGCCCGTCTCGCCGCCGAGCATTTCGACGTGGTCCTCGGCGAGGGCGACAGCGGCCACCTCGCCTCCCTGGTCCTGACCCGCATCGTCGCGCCGGGAGAGGATGCCACGAGGGAGGTCGCGCGCAGCGGCGTGGATCCGGCGGTCGAAGCCGCTGTCCGCGCGGAGATCGCGCGAGCCGCCGAAGATTTCCAGGTCGACCTGGTGGACGAGACATTCGTCCTCCGGCTCGCCCTGCACGTGCAGAATCTGCTGCGGCGGGCCGAGGAGAGCGCGCTGACGCGCAATCCGCTCACGCGCTCGCTCAAGACGACGTATCCGATGATCTTCGAGGTGGCGGTCTCGATCGCGAGCGGACTCCACGACCGCGTCGGCACGCCCATCCACGACGACGAGATCGCCTACATCGCCATGCACGTCGGTGGACGGCTCGAACGCAGCCGCAAGGCGGAGTCGATCCTGACCGCCACGATCGTCTGTCCCGGCTACCAGGAGCTGCATGAGCTGCTGCGCTCCAGCGTCGACCGCTCACTGGGCTCCGCGATCGAGGTCACGACCGTCGTCACGAACGTGGATCCCGACTGGGCGTCGTTCGACACGGATCTCGTGCTCAGCACGATCGAACCAGGGGGCGTGGGCGACCGCTTCGTCCGCATCCAGCCGTTCCTGACGGATGCCGACGTCGACCGCATCCAGCAGGCCGCCGCACGTGTCCGACGCGGACGGCGCCTCACCCGCCTGCGCGGCGAGCTGGCCCGCTACTTCCTGGCCGACGCCTACGTCTTCCCCCTGCCGGACGAGGGGGAGGAGGCAATCATCCGACGCCTGGGCGGGCTCCTGGTGCAGGCGGGACTGATCGCCGAGGACTACATCGACAACACCATCGTCCGCGAGCGGATGTCGTCGACCGCCTTCACCGATGCACTCGCCGTGCCGCACGCGCTGCAGATGACGGCGACCCGCACCGCCATCGCGATCGGCGTGGCCGACGGCTCGGCCGCCTGGGGTGGGGGACGTGTGCAGGTCGTCGCGCTCGCGGCGTTCAGCGAGAGCGATCGGGCGGCCTTCCAGACCGTCTTCGAGCAGCTGGTCGAGGTGTTCAGCGAGCGGGAGAGCGTGCAGCGCATCGTCCGCAAGGGCACCAGTTTCGAGGCCTTCCTCGACGAGCTCGTCGCGGTGATCGACGGCTGATCCCCGTGCCTCACTCCCGCGGTGCGAGCACCTCGGCGAGTTGATCCAGCACGTCCTCCGCAGTAGCGGACGCGCCCGTCTCGAGCACGACCGTGTCCCCGGAGGAGATCGCCAGGTCCATGACCGCCAGCACGCTGCTCAGGTCGACCGTCGTACCGTCGGAGGTACGCAGGGTCACCGGGGACCCGTGCGACTGCGCGAGTCGCACGAGTTCGGCCACCGGTCGGGCGTGCGCACCGTTGTGCGCGCTGACGATCAGGCGTCGGGTGGGCATGCTCAGGAGCGCTCGTCGAGCAGGGCGCGCACTCCCGCCTCGAGTTCTGCCACGGCTTCGCGCGCGGCTTCGGCGGACTCCGCTCTGGCGTCGATGTAGACCTTGAGCTTCGGCTCCGTCCCGCTCGGCCGGACGATGACGCGCGAGCCGTCGCCGAGGCGATACCGCAGCACGTCTCCGGAGGGCTGCCCGGGCGCCGCCTGCAGCAGATCTTCCGCGGAGGTGATCGTCCGTCCGGTGATGTGGGTCGGCGGCAGGGAACGCAGCGAGAGCATGACGTCGCCGATGACCGAGAGGTCTTCGACGCGCACCGACACCTGGCCGCTCGCGTAGTGCCCGTACGTCTCGCCCAGCTCATCGAGAAGATCGATGAGCGTGGCACCGCGGTCGCGTGCCTCCGCGGCGAGGCCAAGCACGGCGATCGCCGCGGAGACCCCGTCCTTATCTCGAACCGTCTCGGGATTCACGAGGTAGCCGAGCGCCTCCTCGAATCCGAAGACGATGCCGGGAGCACGGGAGATCCACTTGAATCCGGTCAGGGTCTCGTGGAATTCGAGCCCGTGGTGCGCTGCGACAGCACCCAGGCCGGGGGAGGACACGAGCGAGCAGGCGAGCGACGCCCCCGGTGTCCCGGCGGCGGCTCGAGCGGCCCGTGCACCGAGCAAGAGCCCGACCTCGTTGCCTGTGAGGCGACGCCAGCCGTCCGCGGCGGAGTCGTCGGGAACGGCGACGGCCAGGCGATCGGCGTCGGGGTCGTTGGCGAGGATGAAGTCCGCCTTCACCCGGCGGGCCCTGGCGAAGGAGAGATCCATCGCCCCCGGCTCCTCCGGATTCGGGAACGAGACCGTGCGGAAGGTCGCGTCGGGCGTGAGCTGCTCGTCGACGACGAACGGCTGCGGGTACCCGGCTTCTCGCACGATGCGCGACAGGGTCTCCCAGCCCACCCCGTGCATCGCCGTGTAAACCCACCGCATGCCCGAGGACCCGGCGGGTGCGGGAGCCACGGCCGCCGTGGCCGCGACGTAGGCGTCGACGACATCCTCGCCGGCGGTCTCGTACGTCGTGGAGCGCGGCAGTGTCGCCACGGATCCGGAGTCGGCCGTGCGCTGGATGTGCGCGGCGATCTCGGCATCGGCGGGGGCGACGATCTGCGAGCCCTGGTCGGCGCCGCCGAGGTACACCTTGTAGCCGTTGTCGTTCGGCGGATTGTGGCTCGCGGTCACCATCACCCCGGCGTCCGCGCCGAAGTGGCGCACGGCGAAGGCGAGCACGGGGGTCGGCAGCAGGCGCGGCAGCAGGATCGCACGCAGGCCGGCGCCGACGAAGAGCTCGGCGGAGTCGGTGGCGAACACGCGGGAGTTCCGACGGCCGTCGTAGCCGATCACGACGGTCGGGGTGTGCCCGGGATCCGCCTTCTCGCGCAGGTACGCGGCGAATCCGGCCGCCGCCTGCGCCACGAGCACACGGTTCATGCGGTTGCTTCCCGCGCCGAGCTCGCCGCGGAGACCTGCGGTGCCGAACTCGAGGCGCGTGCGGAACCGGTCGTCGAGCTCGGCGACGGCGGCGTCATCCCCCGCGGATGCCCGCGTGATCAAGCCGGCGAGTTCGTCGCGCGTCTCGTGATCCGGGTCCTGTCGCAGCCAGGCGCGTGCCTGTGCGAGCCGCTCCTCGCTCACAGCGCCTCGACCACCCTGGCCAGGAGCGCGGAGATCACCGGCTCCGCCTCACGCCCGGCCTCGATCACCTCGGCATGGCTGAGCGGGGTCTGCTGGATTCCGGCGGCCAGGTTGGTGATGAGGGAGAAGCCGAGGATCTCCATGCCGGCCTCGCGGGCGGCGATCGCCTCGAGGGCGGTGGACATGCCGACGATGTGTCCGCCGATGTGCTTCGCCATCTGCACCTCGGCGGGGGTCTCGTAGTGCGGGCCGCGGAACTGCGTGTAGACGCCTTCGTCGAGCTGGGGATCGATGGTGCGGGCGATGTCGCGCAGTCGCTTCGAGTACAGGTCGGTGAGGTCGACGAAGGTCGCGCCCTCGAGCGGCGAGTCGGCGGTGAGGTTGATGTGGTCGCTGATGAGCACGGGCTGCCCGGGCGTCCACGTCTCGCGGATCCCGCCGGCGCCGTTGGTGAGCACCATGATCGAAGCTCCCGTGGCGGCGGCGGTGCGGACGCTGTGCACGACGCGTCGGACGCCATGGGCCTCGTAGTAGTGGGTGCGCGCGCCGATCACGAGGACGTTCTTTCCCCCGGGCGTGCGGATGCTGCGGAGCGTGCCGACGTGACCCTCCAGCGCGGGCTTGGAGAACCCGGTCACTTCCGTGGCGGGGATCGTGGCGACGGTCTCGCCGATGATGTCGGCGGCCTTCCCCCACCCGCTGCCGAGGGTCAGGGCGATGTCGTGCTTCTCGACTCCGGTCAGGCGCGCGATGTCGGCTGCGGCCTGTGCGGCGACCTCGAACGGGTTCGCGGTCGGGTCGTCGAGAGGGTTGCTGTGCGTTTCTGGCATGGATCCACTCTAGGAAGGTGCAGGCTCCGGGGCCAGGATTGCGGAAGAATGGGTTGCATGTCTTCCACCACTTTCGAGCGCACTCAGCGCGTCGCCGTCCTCGGCGGCGGTCCCGGCGGTTACGAGGCGGCTCTTGCGGCCGCTCAGCTCGGGGCGGAGGTCACCCTCGTCGAGCGGGTGGGCGTCGGAGGGTCCGCCGTCCTCACCGATGTCGTGCCGTCCAAGAGCCTGATCGCCACGGCCGACGCGGCCGTCGCGATCTCCGAGGCGAGCGACCTCGGCGTGAACTTCTACGCCAAGGGGGAGAACGGCAAGCCGCTCAAGCCCGAGATCGCGATCAACCTCGCTGCCGTCAACAAGCGTCTCATCGCGCTGGCGGGGCAGCAGTCGGAGGATATGCGAGCGACCCTGCTCGAGGCCGGCGTCCGGATCCTCTCCGGGCACGGACGGCTCGAAGGACCAACCGCCATCGTCGTGTCGACCGACCAGGGCGGCACCGACTTCGACCGCGTCGAGGCCGACACGATCGTCGTCGCGGTGGGTGCCTCGCCACGTGAACTCGACTCGGCGAAGCCCGATGGCAAGCGCATCCTCACCTGGACGCAGCTCTACGACATGAAGGCCCTCCCGGAACACCTCATCGTGGTGGGATCCGGTGTGACGGGCGCCGAGTTCGCTTCCGCCTACATGAACCTCGGTGCGAAGGTCACTCTCGTCTCCAGCCGCGAGCAGGTGCTTCCCGGTGAGGACAAGGATGCGGCGAGCGTCCTGGAGAAGGTCTTCAAGCGCGGCGGCATGCAGGTGCTCTCGAAGTCCCGTGCCGACAAGGTCGAGGTCACGAAAACCGGTGTCACGGTCACGCTGTCCGACGGACGCACGGTCGATGGCAGCCACTGCCTGATGGCTGTCGGGTCGGTCCCGAACACCGCGGGGATCGGCCTGGAGGAGGCAGGCGTCGAGCTCGACGACTCGGGGCACGTCCGGGTGAACAAGGTCGCGCGCACCTCGGTGCCCAACATCTACGCGGTGGGCGACTGCACGAACTTCTTCCCGCTCGCCTCCGTCGCCTCGATGCAGGGGCGCACGGCCGTGTTCCACGCGCTGGGTGACATCGTGATCCCGCTCGAACTCATCAAGATCACCTCGAACATCTTCACCGCTCCGGAGATCGCGACGGTCGGATACGGGGTCAAGGACGTCGAAGACGGCGTCGCCGACGGCATGGTCTACAAGCTCCCGCTCGCGGCCAACCCCCGCGCGAAGATGATGGGGATCAAGGACGGCTTCGTCAAGCTCATCGCCCGCAAGGGGTCCGGCACCGTCATCGGCGGCGTGATCGTGGCCCCCAAGGCGTCCGAGCTGATCTACCCGATCGCGGTGGCGGTCGAGCGTCGTCTCACGGTCGACCAGGTCTCACGGGTGTTCGCGGCATACCCGTCGCTCTCGAGCAGCATCACCGACGCCAGCCGGGCGATGCACCTCGTGAACATCTCCTGAGCCGAGCACACGAAGAAAGGCGCCCCACCGAGGTGGGGCGCCTTTCTTCGTGCGGGGAGTCAGCTGATCGTGAGCAGCTGGTGTCCGGCCGACACCGTCAACCCGGCGTCCGCATTGATGTTGCCGATGACGCCGTCCTTGTGCGCCTGCAGCGGCTGCTCCATCTTCATGGCCTCGAGCACGACGACGAGGTCGCCCTTGACGACCTGCTGGCCGTCTTCGACGGCGACCTTGACGACGGTCGCCTGCATGGGGGACTTCACCGCGTCACCGGATGCGCCGGCGTTGGCCGTGGTGGCGTGGCTGCGGCGCGACGGTGGGACGGCGGCGGGGCGACCGGCGGTGCCGGGGGCCACGGCGACGCGATCGGGGAGGCTCACCTCGAGGCGCTTGCCGGAGACCTCGACGACGACCGTGTGCCGCGACTCGCCGGCGGCCGGGGACTCGAGCTCGCCGTCCCACGCGGGGATGTCGTTCACGAACTCGGTTTCGATCCAGCGGGTGAAGATGCCGAACTCGCCGTTCTCCGCGGTGAAAGCCGGGTCACGGACGACCTTGCGGTGGAACGGGATGACGGTGGGGAGACCGGCGACCTCGAACTCGTCGAGCGCGCGGCGCGAGCGCTCCAGCGCCTCCGCCCTGTCCTTGCCTGTCACGATGATCTTCGCGAGCAGCGAGTCGAACGCGCCCGAGACCGAATCGCCCGCGGTGACGCCGGAGTCGAGACGGATGCCGGGGCCTCCGAAGGTCTTGAACACGTGGATCGGGCCGGGCTGGGGGAGGAACCCGCGACCGGGGTCCTCGCCGTTGATGCGGAACTCGATCGAGTGGCCCTGCGGCTTCGGGTCGTCGTAGTCGATGGTTCCACCGGCCGCGATGCGGAACTGCTCGCGCACCAGGTCGATGCCGGTGACCTCCTCGGACACCGGGTGCTCGACCTGCAGGCGGGTGTTCACCTCGAGGAAGGAGACCGTGCCGTCGGCGCCGATCAGGAACTCGCAGGTGCCGGCGCCCACGTAGCCGACCTCCTTGAGGATGGCCTTGGACGCCGAGTACAGCAGGTCGTTCTGCTCCTCGGTGAGGAACGGCGCCGGAGCCTCTTCGACGAGCTTCTGGTGGCGGCGCTGCAGAGAGCAGTCTCGCGTCGAGATGACGACGACGTTGCCCTCGGCGTCGGCGAGGCACTGGGTCTCGACGTGGCGAGGCTTGTCGAGGTACTTCTCGACGAAGCACTCGCCGCGGCCGAAGGCGGCGACGGCCTCGCGGGTGGCGGATTCGAAGAGCTCCGCGACCTCGTCGAGCTCGCGGGCGACCTTGAGGCCGCGTCCGCCGCCGCCGTAGGCCGCCTTGATGGCGATCGGCAGTCCGAACTCCTTCGCGAAGGCGATGACCTCGTCGGCACCGTCGACGGGACCGGGGGTGCCGGGGGCGAGGGGTGCGCCGACCTTCTCGGCGACGTGACGCGCGGTCACCTTGTCGCCGAGAGCCTCGATCGCCTCGGGCGACGGGCCGATCCAGGTCATCCCCGCGTCGATGATCGCGCGGGCGAACTCGGCGTTCTCGGCGAGGAAGCCGTAGCCGGGGTGCACGGCGTCCGCGCCGGCACGACGGGCGATGGACAGGATCTTCTCGATCTGCAGGTATGTCTCGGCGCTGGTCGAGCCGCCGAGCGCGTAGGCCTCGTCCGCGAGACGGGAGTGCAGGGCATCACGATCCTGGTCGGCGTAGACGGCGACGGAGGCGATCCCGGAGTCTCGGGCGGCGCGGATGATGCGGACGGCGATCTCGCCGCGGTTGGCGATGAGCACCTTGGCGATAGCAGGCATGCTTGCCAGCCTAGCGAGAAGGACCTCGATCCCTTTGACGACTCCCCACAAGAAAGAGGGGGAAACGTGGAGGGGAGTCTACGACCACAGGTCCGTCCACCGGATGCCGAGTTCCGCCGCCAGGCGTCGTACGGTCGACAGCGACATGCCGACGACCGTGGAGGGGTCGCCGTCCACGCGGGTGATGAAGGCACCGCCCAGGCTGTCGACCGTGAAGGCTCCGGCCACGTGCAGCGGCTCGCCCGAGGCCACGTAGGCCGCGATCTCGGCGTCGCTGATGTCTGCGGCGAAGGTGACCGCGGCTTCCGCGACGGCCGTCGCCTCGACGGGCTCCTCGCCGGGAACGATCCGGAACACCGAGTGACCGGAGTGCAGGATGCCGGTCGCCCCGCGCATCTCCCGCCAGCGCCGGGTGGCCTCCTCCGCGGTGTACGGCTTGCCGTAGACCCGCCCGCCGAGCGCGAACATCGAGTCGCCGCCGATCACGAGACCGTCGAACTCGCCCGTCTCGGCGAGGTTCCGAGCGACCGCTGCGGCTTTGGCGCGAGCGAGGAGGAGCACCAGCTCCGCGGGGGCCAGCGGGGCGCCGCGTTCGGCCTCGGCGGCCGCGGCGACGGCATCCTCGTCGACGTCCGGCGACACCGTGAGGGGTTCGATCCCCGCCTGTCGCAGCAGCATCAATCGAGCGGGAGAGGTGGAGGCGAGGCAGACGCGCATGTCCACCACCGTATCCTCGAAGAATGACATCCTCCGCAGCCGACGTGCTCGAACTCGACATCACCGGCATCGCACACGGGGGCACCTTCGTCGCCCGCCATGAGGGCCGCGTGGTCTTCGTCTCCGATGCGATCCCCGGGGAGCGCGTGCGCGCCAGGGTGATCGCCCCGCAGGAGGGAGCGGACGCTTCCACCCGCAGCTTCTGGCGGGCGGAGACCATCGAGGTCCTCGACGCCTCGGAGCATCGCCGTCCGCACATCTGGGCCGAGGCCGATCTCGCCCGGGATCCTGCGGACCGCCCTGGTGGAGCCGATCTCGGCCACATCGACCTCGGGCACCAGCGTGTGCTGAAGCGCCAGGTCCTGACGGAAGCACTCGACCGGTTCGCCGGATCAGGGCTCGTCGCTCCGGAGATCGAGGCCGTCGATTCCGGTGACGGCACCGGCTGGCGCACCCGCGTCACCCTGCACGTCGACGAGTCGGGCGAGGTCGGCCCGTTCGCGGCGCGCAGTCACCGCGTCATCCCCGTCACCGCCTACCCGCTCTCCCGACCCGCCATCGCGGAGGCTGCACTCGCGCTGCACGGCGAGGCACCGGGACGCATCGAACTGGTGGAGCCCGCAGATGGTCAGGTCCGCGTCATCCGGCGGGAGGAGACCGAACGACCGGCGAAGGTCGCTCGCGGCTTCCGTCGCCGCCCGACCCCCGAAGTGATCCACGAGGTCGTCGGAGACCGTCGCTTCCAGGTCGACGCGACGGGCTTCTGGCAGGTGCACCCGCGGGCCGCGTCCGTGCTGGACGCCGCGGTGTACGGCGTCCTGGAGGGCCACGTGGAAGAGGAGAAGACGCACTACGACCTCTACGGCGGCGTCGGCCTCTTCGCCGCGACCCTCGCGGACCTCGGCGGCACCGACATCGTCACGGTCGAGTCCAGTGCGCGGGCCACGCAGCACGCTGCCGCGAACCTCGCCCCGCTCGACGTGAAGGCCGTGACTGCGCGCGTGGATCGGTTCCTCTCCACGCAGAAGGGCGCCGGGCGCACCGGAGCCGTGATCCTCGATCCGCCGCGTGCCGGGGCAGGGCGTCAGGTCGTCGAGGCGGTGCACGCCCTCGCGCCGGAGGCGATCGCGTACGTCGCATGCGATCCGGTCGCACTCGCCAGAGACCTCGGGACGTTCCGGACCCTCGGGTGGAAGGTCGATCGCCTGCGCGGGTTCGACCTCTTCCCGCATTCGCACCACTTCGAGGTCGTCGCGCTCCTCACGCGGTGACCGATCCGGGCCCGTCGTCCGGTACTCACTAGGCTGGGTGGATGAGCAGGGTCGCACTCATCGACGATCACGAGTCCGTTCGCCTCGGCCTCGAGGCCGCGTGCGCGCGCGACTCGCAGACGGCGTCGTCATACACAGTGTCGCCGACCGTCCCGCGGCGGTGCGTGAAGCGCTCTCGGCCGGGGCCGCCGGCGTCGTCAGCAAGTCGTCCGCTCTCGACGACGTCCTGGACGCGATCCGGACGGTCGCGCAGGGCGAAGCGCTCAACAACGTCGAATGGGCCAGTGCCGTCGACGGAGATCGTGCCTTCGCCGACGCGCAGCTCTCCACCCGGGAGCGCGAGGTGCTCCGGCTCTACGCCACGGGTCTGCCGCTGAAGGCGGTCGCCGAACGCCTGGGCGTCGCCTACTCGACGGCCAAGGAGAACATCACCCGGGTGCGGGTGAAGTACGTCGAGGTCGGTCGCCCCGCTCCCACGAAGGTCGACCTTCTCCGTTGCCCGCTGATCCGCTCAGCATCCGAGATGCCTGGAGCAAGATCCCGTCTCCGGGCAGCGCGGACACCGAGTTCGAGCGTTTCACGGGCAAGCGCATGGAGCGGATCCTCGCGATCGTCGTGGCGATCGGCTCGGCCGCCCTCGGCGTGCAGGCGCTGATCGCCGCGTTGAGCTCTCCGGTGCGGGCCGATGCGGGGGATGTCGTGACCCTGGCGGTGGTCTTCGTGCCGCTGGCTGCCATGCTCGCGGCCTGTCTGATCGGCCGCGGTGTGCGCCTCTTCTCGGGAGTCTTCGCGGTGGTCTACGTGCTGGCGCTCGCCGCCTGGCCGACCATCGTCGACCCGACGGACAAGAGCGCGGGCGCTCAGCCCTGGATCTTCTTCCTCGTCAACGTGGGGGTGGTCGCGGCGATGCTCGCGTTCCCGCTGCGGCTCCAGTTCGCGTGGGCGGCGGGGATGCCGTTCGTCTACGGCTACGTCCGACTCGTCCAGGGCGAGTTCTCGCGGGAGTTCTGGGTGACGACGGCGTTCGATGTGTCGTTCACCCTGATCCTGGGCGTGGTCATGATCTCGCTCGGCTGGATGTTCCGCTCGGTCGCCGCCGGCGTGGACGAGGCCAGGGGACAGGCGGTGTCGTCGTATTCGACTGCCGCCGCTGCGGCCGCCGCCGAGGAGGAGCGGGTGGCCATGTCGGCGCTCATGCACGACAGCGTTCTGGCGGCGTTGATCGCCGCGGAGCGCGCGGAGGGCGACCGGGCGAAGGAGCTCGCGGTGGCCATGGCTCGGGAAGCGCTCACGCGCCTGGCCAACACCGAGGCCGCGGTGGCGCAGGAGGGGAGCGATGAACCGATCGGCACGGCGCAGATCGTGGTGGAGCTGCGTCGAGCGCTCTCCGAACTCGGCGCCGACGCGATCGTCGAGGAACGCGGCGGCATCGGCCTCATCCCCGGTCGCGCTGCCAGGGCTCTGGTCCTCGCTGCGCGGCAGGCGATCGGCAACGCCGTCGCACATGCCAACGGGCGTGGCCTGCACATCATCGCCGAGGGTCATGGGGACGAGGGGATCGCCGTGACGGTGTCGGACACCGGGCCCGGCTTCGACGTCGAGGGCATCGGCGCGGATCGTCTCGGCATCCGGGCCTCCATCCTGGCGCGTATGGCGGGTGTCGCCGGCACCGCGGAGATCCGATCCGACGAGCACGGTACGACCGTGGTCCTGGGGTGGGTGCGCTCGTGAACCGCACCGTCCGCAGTGTCGCGACCTCGCTCGCCGTCGGGTTCGCGCTGTACTTCGTCGCACGCGGCATCTGGTGGATCGAGCAGCCGACCGCCCCGCTGCTGATGGTCCTCGCCATCGGTCTCTATCTCGTCGTGGTCAACGTCGCGATCCTCGGCAGCGCGACCTCGGTGCGGATGCCCCTGTCGTCGGCCGTGCTCGCGTTGCTGGCGAGTGCCGTGATCCCGGCGCTGGTCACGTTCGCGCTCGATCCGGCCGATCGCACCGCGCCGTTCGCCACCTGGTACATTGGCGCGCTGGGCCTGCTGGCCGTGGTGTGCGTGGTCCGTCGTCGATTCCTGGTCGGGTGGGCGACGCTGGCGGTCCTGGTGGCGGCGACGTCCGCCTATCTGGGGTTCGGCGTGGCGCTGAGTCTCGGACTGGTGGGATCGATCATGTGGGTGGTCGTCGCGCGACTGCTCGTGATGTTCTGGGATCGCGCGGTCCGCGACACCGAGCGTCTCGCCGAGATCCAGCAGGCGGTGTCGGCCTGGCACGCCACGCAGCGTGTGCGTCAGCGCGAACGGCGTCTGCGCACGCAGTTCGCACTGTCGGTCGCGGGACCGGTGCTGAGCCGTGTCGTGGCGTCTCGGGGGGTGCTCGACGATCAGGAGCGCCTGGATGCCCGTCTGGCTGAGGGCAGGCTGCGGGATGAGCTGCGCGGTGCGGACCTGCTCAACGATGCGGTGCGGAATGCGATCGATGCCGCGCGTCGACGCGGTGCTGTCGTGACGGTGTTCGACGAGGGGGGCTTCGACGGCATCGACGAGGCGCGTCGGGGCGAGATCAGGGATGAGCTGGCCGCGGTGCTCACCCGTGCGGAGAGCGCTCGCCTCATCATCCGCTCGGCTCGTGACCCCCGCGTCGCGGTGACCGTGGTCGGCCGTGCCGGGACCCGAGCCTCCGGCGATGACGATTCCGTCGACCTGTGGCACGAGATCCTGCGGGAGACCGCAGCGGTCTGATCGCCTCCCGAAGCGGCGCGGCGCGCCGCCCCTCGGCTCCGGTGGGGGAGGTGACCGGAGTCGAGGCGTTAGAGAGTGGGCGAGGGGCGGCGTATCCGCCTGCCCCTCGCCGTGCGGACAGTTACCCGAAAACCGTCCGCTGGTGGCCGATCAGCGTCTGTCTACCCT
>JAQZBG010000018.1 GCA_029239165.1 Microbacterium sp.
ACCCCCGACGAGTGATATTGTCGATCGGTACGCCTCCGTAGCTCAGTGGATAGAGCGCCGGTTTCCGGTACCGTAGGTCGCAGGTTCGACTCCTGTCGGGGGCACAGTAAAAGTCGGGTGGTTCAGCGAATTGATTCGCCCACCCGTGGAACGAGACGGTAGCCACCTCACACCGTGGGGTGGCTACAAAGTCGCCCGGGGCTCCTGGGAAGCACCGTGCCGTCACGCGCACCGATCCCTCATTCGGATCGGATGAATCGCACTACTCCGATGTGGGGCTGCGGATTAGCGTCGAAGCATCGAGGCCATCCGGCCGCGCAGCGATGACGAGGAGCCGAGAAGATGACGACGACCGACCTGAGCGCCCTCGCGACCGAGGCCTACCTGTACGGGTTCCCTCTGGTGTTCAACCTCGACCAGGTCCAGCGATACGTCCATGCTGGTGTCGGCGCGAATCCCGCGGCCGCATTCAACACGTTCAGCCATGCCCGCAAGATGGCCGGCCCGGCGGACACCTTCGTCACGATCAACAACGACACCGTCTACTCGATGGCGCAGATCGATCTCAGCGTCGGTCCGGTGATGCTGAACGTGCCGGACACCGCGGGTCGCTATTACGTACTGCAGTTCGTCGACGCGTGGACGAACAACTTCGCCTATGTCGGCCATCGCGCCACGGGTACGGCAGCAGGCGACTTCCTGTTGGTCCCGCCGGCATGGACCGGCGTCGTCCCGGACGGTGTCACGGTGATCGAGTTCCCCAGCCGCGTCGCCACCATCGTCGGGCGGTGGGCATGCGCGGGCGAGGATGACCTCGAGGCCGTAGCCGCATTGCAGGATGCGACGACTCTGACTCCGATCGACGCGGGAGCGGTGCCGACCGGGCTTCCGCAACCGGCTCCGTCCGACTCCGAAGCGCTCGTCTTCTTCGAGAAGATGCGGTTGTGGGCCCAGGAGTTCCCGGCCGCCGCACGCGATCGGCCACTACAGGCGACTTTCAGCCCGCTCGGCATCGACGACTCCGCCCGTTCGATCGTCGACGCCCCCGAGACGGTGCTCGGCGCGCTCTCCGAGGGATACGAACACGGCCAGGCCGTCTTGCAGAAGGTGCTGCATTCCGGAGGGACGAGCCCGGTCGTGAACGGCTGGAAGCTGACGTTCCACGCGTTCGACTACAACCTGGACTACTTCCAAGTCGGCGCACTCGATGATCCGGCTTTCCAGATGAGCGACCCGAAGATGCGGATCGTCGAGCGCGCGGCAGCCGCGGCGGGTGGCCTGTGGGGCAACCACCCGTACGAGGCGGCGTACATCATGACGTATGTCGACGATCGGGACGAGCAGTTGTCCGGCTCGCGCACCTACACACTGCACCTGGACCCGACCCCACCGGTGGGGGCGTTCTGGTCGCTGACGATGTACGACGTTCCGAACTTCTTCATGGTCGACAACCCGATCGACCGCTACTCGATAGGCGACCGAACGCCCGGCCTGAGATACGAGGACGACGGGTCGCTGATCATTACGATCAGCCACACCGAGCCGGTCGACGGGACGGCCCGAGCGAACTGGTTGCCCTCGCCGGCCGGAGACTTCCGACCGGTACTGCGCATGTACGAGCCGCGCCCGGAAGTGCTGGACGGCACGTACGAGATCCCCGCCATCACCCGCGTCGAGTGAGCAGCTGACGCACACCGGTTCGCCCTCACGACACCCCCGCGGGTACCGGCTGAAGAAGGCGGCGCGTCGACAGCGAAGAACCGGCCGTCAACAAAGGGGCACGCACGGCGAGCCACGGGATTAGAGTGCAGAAATGGGCTTCATCTTCTACGACTCCATCTCGGGCCCGATCCATATCGACGACCGCGCGCTCGCTCACCTCAAGGTGGTCATCGCGACCAAGCTGCGCCGGAACGAGAGCTTCACCCTGTCGTGGAAGCACCCCGAGGGGACGCCGGGAGGGCGTTCGACGATCTGGCTGCATCCCTCCATCCCGCTGCGCTTCACCTTCGACGAAGCGGACCCTCCGGAACTGAATCAGAAGTGGATCGAGCGGTTGATGTACTCGGTCAACTCCAGCGGAGGCATCACGCTCGTCGATGAAGTCCTCCCACTAGACGCCGACGACTGAGCGCCCAGGAACGCGAAGGTCAGCCTGAGGGGTTCTCCAGGGGGAACCCGTTCTCATCGGTCGTATCGGTTCCCGCCCCACTGGAAGGCTTCTCCCCCACGACGGCCACATCGTCTTCCGGGGCTCCGCCATCGACGATGGTTCCCGTCGGCTCGCTCTCCTCGACGACGTGCTTCGCGCCACGCTCTGCGGCGAGCGCTTCGCCCTCCTCGATCGCCTCATCTCGGCTGCTGAAACTGCGCGAGAGCTCCGGAGCGCTCTCGACCTCGTTCACCCACTGGCCGTTCTTCGACCTCGTGACTATCCGCAGCGCGCTCATCAGATGTCTCCGGTTCCGAGGTCGCCCTCGCCGTCCTCACCGATCTCGGCGAGAAGCGGGTCGTCCCCCTGGCTCTCCGGCTGCAGAGCCGATCCGGGAAGGTCCTCCGCGGGCACTTCGTCATCCGAGGCGGGGAGCTCGTCCGGGTAGGCACCCGTGGCGGTCGCCGGGTCCAGTTCATCCCCCGTGACCCCCTCATCGAGCGCAGCAGCGCGATCCCATTCGGCCTGAGCGGGATCGTCCCGGCCATCCCCGACGGCTGTGGCGTCTGCATCTCGGAGCGGCTGCACCGCATCCGCTCCGACTTCCGAAGCGCTCTCCGGTGTCGATTCCATGTCTCCTCCTTCGTCTCGGGGTTCCATCGCCGTATCGGCGACACGATCAGTCTCACCCGAACCGCACGGAAGACGCAGGGGGTTGAGCGCACTGGAGGAAGCGGCTATCTTCCAAGCCGGCGCGACCGACCTCAGATGTCACATCAGCGCAGTGTCGTACCCGTCCGGCTGTTCCGGCTCCTCGCCGGGTTCGAATGCCGGACCGGCCTTCGGCGTCAGTGCGTGGGCACGCGCGAGAAGCCGCCTCGCCGCGCCCTCGTCATCGTCGATCTCCGGCGCGAGGCCCGCGTCGAGCACCGCGATGGGGAGCATCGTGCCCAGCGCCAGGCGGACGTGCGAGCGTTCGCCACCCGACCCGACGATGGGGATCTCCACGACATCGGTACGCCGTTCCTCCGTCAGCGCCAGCCAGTACCGCACCACCGCATCGGCCGTCGCGTCTCCTGTCAGGTACGTGCCGACCTGGGTGATGAGTGTCTTCATTTTGACTCCCGGATTTCGTGCGGGTGACTCTCGCTACCGGGTCCGGGGCAGCGTGGTCAGCCTAGGTCGAGTCAGGTCTCGCGGGACCCCCCTTGCATAATCGACGTTCGGATGATCCGAACCCGACGTCTTGCCGGGCCGCGGGCGGATCCGGAGCTCACGGCGCCCCGCGCCGCGATGTGCGCTCCTGGCATGCGTCACGACCCCGCCGCGCGGGGACTGCGCCGCCCGGACCGGATTGTGACGCCCGCGCGGACACCTGTCAACGGGGCGCACGGCCTGCCCTTTCGAGCGGAGAGTGGTGGTCCGCACACGACCACGATTGGAGCATCCGATGTCAGACGCCCAGACGTTCCCCGACGAGGAACCCACCATCGACGCTGAAGGAACGGACCCGGACCTCGTGTCCACCGACGACACCTCCCCCGGCGAGGAGGAGGACGACGACATCGACCTCGAGGATCTTCCGTAGGCGACCGTCTTCTCGGCGAGGCCCCGTCTGGATGGACGGGGCCTCGCTTCTGCCCGGTCACCGGGCACGGTCATCCCGGCCGCGCGCGTCGTCGCCTTCGTCATCGGTCGCATCCGGGTTCCCGGGCACCGGGTCGTCCGACTGCTGCCGTGGCACGAGCTCATCAGGGATCATCGGCTTCTCCGAGCCTGACTTCGGATCTGACATCGTGTCTCCTCTCACTGACATCTCGAGCATCACGGGAGCACGCTGCGGCCGCTTCGTCGACGCCACCGCACTTCGCGTGTTTCCTGCCGCGAATCTACGACCGGCCGGGAGCATGACGCACAGGGTTGACATGCGGCCGTGACACAGACAACGCTTCGCCCCGGAGGGTGCCGGCAGGCTCCCGCGCGCCGTCATCGGCATCGGGCATCGGCATCGCCCCGCAGGGGTGACCGTCGCCTGCGGGATGCGACCGCAGGTGCGACCCTGAAGACCTGCTGCCCGCACTCATCGAGACTCGAGGAGCCGACATGACCACCGAGAACACGCTGCCCTCGTGGCGCGACACCCGCACGCGCAGGGACATCGAGGCGTTCGTCGCGTCGGTCACCGAGGGACCGGATGCCGTGCCCGTCGCGGAGCGCATCGCCGTGTTCGACAACGACGGAACGCTGTGGTCCGAGAAGCCGATGCCCACGCAGCTGCACTATGTGGTGGAGCAATGGAGGGCGGCCGCGGAGCGGACGCCGGAGCTCGCCGAGCGACAGCCGTACCTCGCCGCAGTGAGCGGTGACTTCCGATGGCTGAGTTCGGCGATCGACAAGCACTACAGCGGTGACGACTCCGATCTGCAGACCATCATCCAGGCGCTCGTCGGCCTCACCGACGGCATGAGCGTCGAGGACTACGCGCTGTCCGTCGGAGAGTTCTATCGGACGGCGCAGCATCCGGTCCTGAAGCGCTCCTACGCCGACTCCGTGTACCAGCCGATGATCGAATTGCTCCGCTACCTCGAAGGGCACGGCTTCACCTGCTACATCGTGTCGGGCGGCGAGCGCGACTTCATGCGACCCATGACGCAGGCGAACTACGGGATCCCGCCGGAGCGGGTCGTTGGCTCGGCATTCGGTCTCGCCTGGGACGAGGCCGACGCGACCGTGAAGTACTCGTCGTCCCTCGCGTTCTTCGACGACGGGCCCGAGAAACCGATCCGGATCTGGAGCCGCATCGGTCGGCGTCCGCTGTTCGCGGGCGGCAATTCCAACGGCGACACGGCCATGCTCGACTTCGCCCGCAAGGGTCCTCGTCCCGGCTTCGCCGTCCTGATCCACCACGACGATCCCGACCGCGGGGACACCCCCTACGATGCGGGAGCGGAGAAGGCGCTCGCGGCAGCCGCCGACAGCGGGTACACGGTCGTGAGCGTGAAAGATGACTGGGCGACCGTGTTCCCCGAAGCATCCTCCGAGGTGGACGGGGCCTGAGCGCGCGTACGAAGGCCCGGAGAGCGACGCTCTCCGGGCCTTCTCGCGAGAGCGCCTACTCCCGCGAGAGCATGGCCGCTGCCTCGAGCTCGAGGTCGCGATACTGCTCCGGGCTCACGTCGACCCCGACGCCGAGCAGCTTGCCGCCGGTGAACGGGAACGGGTTGCTGTACTGGCGGCTCACCGGATCGGCACTGTCCCAGCCCACGCAGAGGCCGTCCCCGCACAGGGTGAATTTGCCGATCTGCGCCCGCATCGGCCCGGATGCCACCGCTTTGTCATCCACGTACAGCGTGGCTGTGCCGAGCGACTCGCCGTGCTCGCCCGCCGACTCACGGACGAACTCCACTCCGAGCGTGTGCGGGCCCGGCGTCAGCTCCTCCGACGTGAAAGTCTGCTCGGGCGGGATACCGAGGAAGTTGTACACGTAGGTCAGGCGATTGTCCTTGAGGAACAGCGAATGTCCCCCGAAGCGCGAGCCATGGGCGAAGAGCACACCCTGGGCACCCTCGTCGAGCACCACATCCGCGATGATCTTGTACGAGCGGCCGCGGACGTTGACGGCCACGCTCTCCGGGATCGCCGCAGAACCAGGGAAGTAGACGTAGCGCTCGTGCGGCGGCTCGGCCTGTGGCCGCTCCACCGTGAGCTGATCGCGCGCCGAGCGGTCGTCCAGCGGAAGCACGAAGTTCGCATCCGCCTCTTCGAACCACGCGGCGATGAGCTCCTGGAGCTTCTCCGGATGGCTGGCGGCGAGGTCGTTGGACTCGGAACGGTCCTCCTCGAGGTTGTACAGCTCCCACACGTCCGCCTCGAAGTTCCCGCGGCCCGTGAGCGGAGCATGCACGGCAGCCGCCTTCCAGCCGTCCTTCCAGATGCCACGGGTGCCCAGCATCGCGTAGTACTGCGTCTTCTTCTCCGTCGGAGCGTCCGGGGCGGCATCGAAGCTGTACTTCATCGAGACGCCGTTGAGCGGCTGCTGCTTCACCCCCCGGTACACCTCGGGCATCTCCACGCCGACGACATCGAGCACCGTCGCGACCACGTCGACGGAGTGGTGGTACTGGTGTCGCATCTCCCCCTTGGCCGTGATGCCCTTCGGCCAATGGATCACCATCGGGTCGCACGTTCCGCCCGCGTACTGCGAATAGCGCTTGAACATCTGGAACGGCGTCGAGAACGCGACGGCCCACCCGGTCGGATAGTGGTTGTAGGTGTCGGCGGAGCCCAGGCGATCGAGCATCGCCAGGTTCTCCTGGAGGTCGTCCGGGTAGCCGTTGAAGAACTTGTTCTCGTTGACCGAGCCGTTGGGCGAGCCTTCACCGGAGGCCCCGTTGTCTGCACAGTAGAAGACGAGCGTGTTGTCGAGCTGCCCGGTCTCCTCGAGGTAGTCGATGACCCGGCCGACCTGCGCATCCGTGTACTCGGAGAATCCGGCGAACACCTCGGCGAACCGCGCGAAGAGCCGCTTCTCGTCATCGTTCAGTTCGTCCCACGGGCGCACGAAGTCAGCGGGGTTCGCGACATCCTCCGGCAGCGGATTGACAGGGGTCAGCGCCGTCCCCTCGGGCACGACCCCCTTCTCGACCATGCGCGCGAGCACCCATTCGCGATAGGCGTCGTAGCCGTCGTCGAACGCACCCTTGTACTTGTCGATGTACTCCTGCGGCGCGTGATGCGGCGCATGGTTGGCCCCCGGGCAGAACCACATGTACCAGGGCTTGGAGGGGTTCGACGCCTGCTGGTTGCGGATCATGCTCAGCGCCTGGTCGGCGAGATCCTTGGAGAGGTGGTAGCCGTCCTCCGGCGTGGCCGGCGCCTCGATGAAGTGGTTGTCCTCGACGAGATCGGGATACCAGTTGTTGGTCTCGCCGCCGAGGAAGCCGTAGAACCTGTCGAAGCCGAGCTGCAGCGGCCACATCGAGCGGTGGCCACCGGGGGCGTTGTCCTCCTCCGGAACGTTGTGGTTCTTGCCGACCCAGAAGGTCGAGTACCCGTTCTCCTGGAGGATCTGGCCGATCGTCGCGCACTCGGCCGGGAGCCGACCCGCGAGCCCCGGGAAACCGTTGGTGCCCTCCATGATGACCCCGGCGCGATTGACGTGGTGGTTGCGCCCGGTGAGCATCGTCGATCGCGTGGGTGAGCACAGCGATGTGGTGTGCCACTGGGTGTAGGTGAGACCGTCCTTGGCGAGCCGGTCCATCGTCGGCATGTTGATACGGCCGCCGTAGGGCGACCACGAGGCCATGCCCGTGTCGTCATAGAGGACGACGAGGACGTTGGGGGCGCCCTCGGGCGCCGATCTCAGTTCGTACGGCTTCCAGTCCGGGACCGAGTCACGCACGTCCAGCGCGATCTTCCCAGCGAAGTCCGCATTGAATTCCGACATCATTCTCTCCTTCGATCTCTCGGTCGACCGCTCAGGAGGCAGCCGTGACAACCGGGGCATCCTGATCGACCTGGTCGACGCCGACGCCATCGCTCTCGGGCGGCGCCGGGTCCTCCATGGGCGACGCCACCGAGGTCGGTCGGCGCAACAGCTCGACCACGATCATGACGACGATCAGCCCGATCGTCACGCCGAGCACCGTCCCGAACGACACCGGTCGGGTGGTGATCAGGATCAGCAGGGCGAGGATCATTTCGACGATCACGATCGGACCGTGGAAACGATCGACCGCGAGCCCGAGTCGCCCGGTCGAGAACCCCCGTCGCTCCCAGGTGCCCCGCATCGCGGAGAAGCCGGAGTCGAGGACTCCGCGCACCGCCACCGCGCTGCGCGTCGTGCCCGCGAGCCAGGCCCACACCGCCACCAGTACCCCGACCATCGCCAGTGCGACGATCGTCGAGCTGAGGAGTGACGTCACTTCGTCGAACAGAGCCTGGGCGGCACCCGTCGTCATGATCGACGGGCTCACGGCCCGGATGAAGAACGTCCTCCCGATGCCCACGCCCGCAGAGAGCAGCAGGAAGGCGACCGCGAACGCCGCACTCGTCCAGAAGAGCGCCCGCGGGCGGTTGCGGGCGAGCAGGATGCCGGCCACCACGAGTCCGAGCACGACCCAGGGCAGCCAGAACCCCGCGGCCACGGCGATCTGGTACACGGTCCGGACGAGCACCAGAGCATCCGCCTGGGCGATCGGGATCGATCGGTCTATCTCCGGGATCAGATCCGCGAAGCCGACACCACGCTCCGTCAGCACCGACTTGACCCGATCGACGACGAGGCCGAGATCGATCGACAGCACGCCGTCATCCGCCAGCTGCAGAGCGGTGTCCGGGCTGTTCTGCATGATCGCCACCGCACGTTCATGGGTGAAACGCAGTGACTGCGCCCAGATGTCGGCGAACTGGTCCGAGGCGACGACGTCGTGGATCACCCCGTCGACGAGGGACGTCAGTCCGCTCGCCGCCGGCGCCTCCAGGAGGGTCAGCGCCGATGCCGCACGCGGTGGCAGATCGAGCTCGCGCAACCCGTCGAACACCTCGCCGACCACGGCAGTGAGGTCGACCTGCTCCTGAATCGCTGCGCTGGCCTGAGCGGCGACGAAGTCCTGCACATCCGGATCCTCGGCAAGGGGCGCGAAGGTCGCGACGAACCGATCGGCGTCCACCAGCTGCAGGCGCGCCCACGTGCCCATCGCCGCGATCGGCGCGAGCAGCACGGCCACGGCGAGCACGATTCCCGCGACGATGCTCCTGCCCACCGGCCGGCGACGAGGCTTCTCGCGAGTCTCGCTCTTGAGCGTCTGGTTCTCCTGTTCGAGGAGCAGCACCCGGGCTCGCAGATCATCCAGTTCGCTCATTCGCTCTCCTCCTCGATGCGCCGCAACACCCGTCCGCCGACCACGGCCGGTCCCCTCAGTTCAGGAGCTTCTGCTTCGCCGCGGCGAACTCCGTCTCGGACAGCACTCCTGCGTCTTTCAGCGATGCCAGCTGCTGGAGCTTCGCGATCAGGTCGTCCGTTCCGGCCGGCGCCGCCGCCGGGGCGGGGGGTGCTGCAGGTGCTGCGTACTGGGCTGCTGCATTCTGTGCGGCGGCATCGATCTGCGCCTGCTGCTGGGCGGCCTCATACTGCTGCTGCTCATACTGCCCCTGCGCACGCTGCTGCTGGTTCCGCGACATCGCGCCGCCGACAGCCGATGCCGTCCCCGCGACGACCGCGGTCCTGGCGGCCAGCCCGATCAGTCCAGGGCGACCGAATCTTCTCAATGGCATGTCATTCACCTTCCTGATCGAGGATGTCCATCATGGCGTTCACGACCGGGGCCGGCACGCGCTCGCTGCGAAGCACCTGACCACCGGAGGCGGCGAGGTTCTGCGCGAGGGTGCGGGCGAACGCAAGCTCCAGCACCACCACGGCAGCGGACTGTCCGGGGGCGAGTGCACTCGCCAGAGCCTCCACGTCCTCTTCACCGGCGAGGCCTGCGGCGAGCGGTTCGAAGTCGTCGAGTCCCAGGGAGCCGTCATCCGCGTCGAGCTCGACGATCTCGACCTCACCGGCGGCCGACTTCGACAGCAGGACGAAGTCGAGCAGTCGCACGACCCCGCTGTCGATGAGGTCGGTCAGCGCGCGGAACGTCGCAGGATCTGGACGCTCGCCCTCGAACCCGACGAGGTAGAACTCGGCGGGGCCGAATCGGAAGTCATTCATGGATTGTCCTTTCTCACGGTGACGACGTACCGGGACTCTGCGGTCATGCTCGCACCGCCGTGCGGGCGACGATGCCCGCGCTCACCCCGATGGGGTGAGCTCTCCGTGCTCCGGAGGCTCGGTCTGCCGGTTCTGGCGCGGAATCCACACCTCGCGGATGATGATCAGGATCGAGGCGGTCAGCGGGATCGCGACGAGCGCGCCCAACAGCCCCAGCAGGGTGGCCCCGACCATGGCGCCGATGATCACCAGCACCCCCGGCACCGCCGCAGCCTTGCCCATGATGCGCGGGGTGACCACGTACGCCTCCACCTGGATGTAGACGAGGTACGCGATCACGAAGACGAGCGCTGCGGTCGGGCTCACGAGCAGTGTCACGACGCCGCCGATGACGAGGAAGATCAGTGAGCCGATCATCGGGACGAGGGTGACGAAGAAGGCGACGATCGCCATGACCGCGGGAACGGACGAACCCACCACGAGCTGGATCAGGAGCACGACGCTCGCGTTGATCGCAGAGAGCGTCACCCCGCCCGCCACCACACCGCCGACGGATTGCGTGATCTGGTCGAGAAGCTCGGAGAAGCGTGCCCTCCGGTACAGCGGGACCAGATTCGCGAACGCCCCCTTGATGCTCTGCAGCGAGGAGACGAAGTACAGGGTCAGGACGACCACCATGACGAAGCTCGACACGGCGCCGACGATCCCGAATCCGGCCTTGAGCACCCCGCCGGAGATCGCCAGGAACGAGGAGAGTGTCGTGAGCGAGTGGATGCTGTCGGCGACGGCAGCCGAGAGATCCACCCCGAGGTTCGCCTCCAACGTGAGATACCAGTCGCTCTGCTGCATCGCGGCGAGGGTCTCGGGCGCCGACTCCACGGCCGCGGCGATCTGACGGACGGTCGCCGGGACGAGCACCAGGAGGATCACCGTGACCACGCCGAGGAAGACGATCGCCACGACCGTCACGCCGGCCGCCCTGCTCATCCCCCGACGCTCGAACGCGCGTACGGCCGGATCCAGCCCGAGCGCGAGGAACATGCCGAGGAAGATCGAGATGAGCACGGTCGAGATGCCCGCGATCGTGGCGGCGAGCGCGATGGCGAGGAGGACTCCGATGGCGACGGAGAAGCCGGAGAGCAGTGGTCTCGCCGGCAGCACGAGCTGCAGACGGGAGCGGCGCCGCCCTCCGCCGCCCTCTGCGTCCTGCTCCTGCTGGTTCGCGTCCACGGGGTGCACGCTACGCGCGGTGGCAACGGAGGATGCGGTCCCCTCACCCGTTCGTGGTGACCGCCGCGGAGCCGATCGATACGGGGTCGCCCGCTAGGGGTGAGCGGCATGCCCGTGCCTCGGATCGCACTGTCACTATCACCGTACGCAGTAACTCAACGAAAGGGGTCCGAAGTGTCCATTTGGGAAAGCTTCTGGGACATCATCTGGTGGTTCTTCTGGGTCTTCGTGTTCATCTCCTACCTGATGGTGCTCTTCAACATCGTGGCCGACCTGTTCCGGGACCATGCCCTCAACGGGTGGTGGAAGGCCGTGTGGATCATCTTCCTCATCTTCGTCCCCTTCCTCACGGCGCTGGTCTACCTGATCGCTCGCGGCAAGGGAATGGGCGACCGCAGCGTCTCGGCGTACCGGGAGCAGCAGCACGCCGCCGACTCCTACATCCGAAGCGTCGCCGGATCCAGTCCCAGTGACGAGATCGACAAGGCGTCGAAGCTCCTGCAGGCGGGAACCATCACTCCTGACGAGTTCGCCGCCATCAAGACGCGCGCACTGAGCTGACATCGTGGCTGAGGTGGTCGACATGACCCTGCAGGCGCTCGGCGACGTCGAATTCGTCGTCGTGCGCCTGGAGGACGACCGCCTCAGCCCCGACATCCTCGAGGCACTGCTGCGGCAGGTGGAGAGCGGCGCCATCCGCCTCCTCGACTTCCTCCTCATCCACCGGGTCGACGCGGAGGACTGGCGCCTGATCGAGATCGACGGCGATGAGTTCACTCTCGCCGGTCTCGGGTTGGACACTCCCGGCCTCGTCTGCGAGGACGACGCCCGATACTTCGCATCGGGGCTTCCGATCGGGTCGCTCGCCGCCCTCATCCTCGTCGAACCGACCTGGAGTGAGCGGTTCTCCCGCGACGTCGACCGCCGGGGCGATCGCATCCTCGCGACCCAGCCGATCCCCTCGGCGATCGCGAACGCCGTCCTCGCATCGGCCCTGCGCCAGCACTGACCTTCGTCGGGCGCGAGACGACCCGCCGGATCAGACGGTCGTGCGCACCGCCTCGCGGCGGGACGAGACGCCGAGCTTGCGGTAGATGGCACGCTGGTGGGTCTTCACCGTATTGATCGACACCGCCAGCTCCTTCGCGATCTCGTGCAGTGTTCGCGCCGTCTGCAACTGCTGGAACACATCGCGCTCACGCTCGGACAGCGTCTCGACCAGCGATCCGGCGGCGTCGTCGGCGAGGCAGCGGCCGATGAAGTCCTCGAATTGCGTGCCGAAGTGCACGTGCTCGCCGAGGAGCTTGCGGACCGCAGCCTCGCGCGGTCCGAACGGCAACCGGATGTTCTCGCCGGATGCGACGGCGACCGCCGCTTCGCACAGCTCGTGCGCCTCGTCGTGGTGCCCGGAGTGACGACGCAGCACCGCGGCCGTGATCAGCGTGGCGGTCTTCACGTACGACACCTCGCCGAACGCGCGCAGTGACCTCAGCATCTCCAGGGCTGCGGGATAGTCGCCGGCGCGGCGCAGCACACCGGCGAGCGCGACGTTCACCACCGGCAGGTCAGGGCAGTGGATGTACTTCCTGGCGATCCGCATCGCACGATCGTGCCGACCCACCGCCTCCTCGAGCAGCGCGACGGACGATTCGCGGAATGCCGGCCAGGAGACGCCGTGAACGACCTCGAGCGGGATGTCCTGAACGCCGATCGCCGCACGACGGCAGGCCGGGACGTCGCCGGTCTCGGCCGCCGTGTACGCGATCATCATCCGTGACACGCCCGTGAAGGAGCGGTCGGAGCTTCCGTTGGCGATCACGGACCCGAACGCCCGGAAAGCCTCGTCGAACTCCCCCGACCAGTACGCGACGTATCCGGCGGCTGCCGCGGCGCTTCCTCCCGCATAGGTGCTCCAAGGAAGGCTCACGTCCGCCTCGTCGTGCGCCGCGGCGAGGGAGGCCCGCGCGTCGATGAGCCGCCCGGCCCAGGTCTGTCCGAAGGCGAGATGCCCCAACGACCGTTTCGCGAGTTCGCGATCATTCGAAGTCTGCGCCTCCCTCGCCGCGGCCGAGAAATACTCGAGCGGGATCAGCGGGTTGCCGCGATGACGGATCTCGGTCCAGCCGAGGAGGTAGTTGAGCGCCGCGCGATCGCCGAGCTCGGTCGAATCCGCGTCGAGCAGCATCCGCCGCACCTTCGCGCTGGCCTCGGCGACCTCGGCACGCTCGTCGGCGATGAACAGACGGGCGATCTGCAGGACGGCGGGCTCCGCCCCGTCCGCCGTGCGCGCGATCGTGGCCTCTGCTCGTCGGAAGAGCTCGCGCGCCACGCGATGGTCGCCCAGCACATCGCCCGCACAAGCCCGGACGAGGAGCACCTGAGCGTCGTCGGGTATGCGTCGCAGCATCTCCGTCGCGGTGCGCTCGACCTCCGCCGCGCGGGCCCCGACCACGAGGCCGAGCCAGTGGTGCAGCAGCGTCTCCCGCGCGGTCTGCGCCTCTCCCGCGCGCAGCGAGTGCGCGATCGAGGCGATGGGATCCGTCGCCGCGAGCGCGACGGCGGCGCGACGGTGGCAGGCGGCGGCACGTTCGGCGTCGAGAGCGACGATCTCGGCGCACTGCTTGGCGAAGGAGGCATGCCAGCGGTACACGACACCGTGCGGACCTTCGAACCGGTCGAGGAACAGACCGAGCCGCACGCAGGTCTCCAGCAGCTCTGCGGCATCCGACCGGTCGGTCACCGCCGCGGCGAGCTCGGGAGTCAGCTCGCCGCAGACGCTGCCGTCGAGCACGAAGGCGGCGATGTCGGGGGGCAGTGCTCCGAGCACGTGCTCGCGCACATAGCTTCCGAGGAAGCTCGATGCGCTTTGCGCGCCCGGGTCCGGTCGCGCTCCCCCGATCATCATGAGCCGGACGGCGATCGGCCAGCCCCTGGACTCCTCGAAGATCGTGTCCGCAGCGAGCCCACTCGCTCCTGCCGCGTGGAGGAGCTTCACCTCCGGCGCCGTGAAGCTGAGGGTGTCCACCCCGACGTACGAATCGGGATGCATGATCCGATGCCGGGAAAGGGTGACCTCGAGCAGCGTCGTGCCGACCAGCACGACCCTCAGGTTCTCCGGCGGCTGCTCGGCGAGCATTCCGAGGAGCCCGCTTCGCCAGTCCTCGCCGGCGCGGTGCGCATCATCGACGATCAGGTGCACCTGCGTGCCGTGCGCCTCGAGGGCAGCGCAGATCTCCTGATAGGCATGGGCGGGATCATCGAGATCGCGCGCGAGTGCGAGCGGACTCCCGACGCGCTCGGCGCCGACGAGAAGGGCGTGCACGATGCCCTGAGTGAGTCGCGAAGGGTCGGAGTCGAAGGAGCTGAGCCCGAGCCAGGCGACCTGCTCGAGCCCGGATGCCCAGTCGGCGACGGCGGTCGTCTTACCGAACCCGCTGGGTGCGCTGACGACCGTCAGCGGATCGACCCCCACCGCAGCGGTGATCGCGACGCACACCCGCTCCCGGCGGATGGCACCGGGTTGCGGTCCCGGTGGCCGGAAGCGCACCGCAGGTCCTGGCGTCGTCGATCGTACGGGGGGCGACATGGCACCAAGCTAGTGTCGGCGCCGACCCCCTTCAAGGCCCTCCTCCGGGTGATCTTTCAGGATGCTTCATCTCTGCCGGCGTCGCGTTTGAGCGCGTCGGCGGTGCGGATGAACAGGATGATCCACGTGAACACGACGGTTCCTGCCACCAGCTCGACCGCGGTGAGCGTGTAATACCCGACGGCGAAGAACACCGCGAGCAGCAGGATCAGCAGCGTGAACACGTAGCCGACGAGAAGAAAAGTGCGCGATACGCCCGGTACCCACCACCGGACGGCGATGATCAGCACCGCGTAGGCGACCACCATCCCCGATGCCACACCGGTGTGCAAGGCGAAGTGCTCGTCGACGGGGAACACTCCCACAAGACCGAGGAAGATGCCCACGATCACGAGGCACGTGCGCACCGAGGCGGCCCCACGCGGGTGGGTCGTCGGGATTCCCCTCGTCGCATAGCGGGCGAGCGTGGTCACGAGGATCCCCGCGACGATCAGGGTCAGATTAAACGCACGCGCGGACAGGTCGTCCGTCATCCCGAGGGCACTCAGGTTCTCCTTCCACCACTGCGGATCGCTCGCCGTGAGCATGCTCGCGAGCACGCCCAACACCAGGAACACGGCGAGCACCGTCGCCAGCAGCTGCAGATCGAGATGAGTCGCCGAGTAGTAGGTCACGTACGCGGTGAGTGCGGCTGCCGCACCGGCCAGCATCAGCACCGGTACCGGATACACGACGGCGCCGATGAGCCCCGCCTCGACGATGGTGGCCGCGAGGGTCCACCCGAGAAGCGCGATCATGGCGTGCGCGAACGCGAAGGCGGCGATGTCGATGATGTCGAGCACCCCACGCCGCTGCCCCCTCGCCGGATCGGCGGCGATGACGCGGCCGATCACGAAGACGACGATCGCCGTCACGGCCGAGACCAGCGCGGCGAACTGTCCGAGCGAGTCGGGGCCGGCGATGGGTGCCGACTGCAGCCGGAAGACCGGCAGCGCGACGAGCCCGGCGAGGACGAAGGCGAAGATCGAGATCTGAAGCCCGATGGCCTCCCGAGCGCGTTCCCGTGTCGCGCCCCGGGAGCGGGCAGCCGAGAGGAGGTCCTGCCCTGCTGACGTCGTCGACATGGTGTCAGTCTCCTTCTCCGCTTCGCCGTCGGCGAGAGCGGCTCATCCACGAGGGGCGATGCCGGTCGAGGGTCAGATCTTGATGGGAAACGTGATGAGCACGGCGATACCCGCGATGGCCAGCACTCCGCTGAGAGTGAGGAACACCGTGCGTCGCCAGTGCGCCCGCTGATTCTGGGACAGGGCGGCGAAGAACAGCACGAGCGCGAAGAGCACGGTGAGAAGTGAATAGTCGTCGCCGCGCTGATTGTTCCGCAGGGCCTCGTCGAACTTCTCGTCTGCGCGGGCGCTCAGATCCGCTGCCTCCGCCTCCCCCGGCGGGACGTACTCATCCATGGCGAACGGGCCGTCCGCCACCCGCCCCTCCTCGTCCCAGGCGTCGAATGCGGCAGCGAACTCCGGCGTGAAGCGCGCCTCGATGAACTCGACGAGATCGTCGTCCCCGTCCCGTTCGGCGAGGACCCACTCGGTGTAGATCGTCAGGTCGTACTGTCGCGCGGCCTGGGCGGTGGACTCCGCCGACGCGGCCTGCACCCGCGCGCTCGATGCCTGGCTGAACGCGATCGACATCTCGCCGCCCCACTTGGACGCCTCGAAACCGCACCACGCCGTGACCACTGCGGTGAGGGAGAGCAGCACCACCGTGCTGATCTCGAGCACGCCGTACTTGCGGTCGTACGAGGGAGCCGGCCGTTCTTCCAT
>JAQZBG010000368.1 GCA_029239165.1 Microbacterium sp.
GGATGTCTTCGCACTGGCCGTCGCCGACACCATCCCGCGCGATGCGGCCGTGGTGCTGTACGCCGGTGTGCTCGGATTCGTATCGAACATGCTCGTCGCCCTCGGGACCGTCGCCGCCGCTGTACTCGCGGTCACGCTGATCGCCGGGCCCTGGCAATGGGCCAGCAACCTGCGCGGGCACGTGCTCGGCCTGATCGCAGACCTGAGACGAGGCGCGGAACGACGTGGCATCACCACAGGGGCTTTCGGTGAACGGCTGACACGGTGGCGGACGCCGCTCCGATTCGCCATCGGTGTCGTATGCGCAGCGTTCCTCTTCGCCCTGCGGCCGCTCACCCCCGGAACGATCCTCGCGATCGCCGTCATCGGCATCGCCGCCGTCACCATCCTCGAACTGCTGTCCCGCCCCACCTCCGTGACAGCGCCCACAGAGCCGAAGGAGAACCACTCGTGAACGACGCATACAAACGAACCGTCCCCATCACCAGCGCACCGAATCTTCGCGACCTTGGCGGAATTCCGGCCGCGAACGGCAGCGTCAAGAGAGGGGTCCTCTACCGGTCGGCGTCTCTCTCCTCTCTCACCGAACCCGGCCAGGCCTGGTTCTCTATGCTGGGCATCGAGACGGTGTACGACCTCCGCACCGCCGCTGAAGCAGCAGAGTCCCCTGACCGGCTTCCTCCCGGAACCGACCGGATCAGCCTCGATGTGCTTGCCGGCGCATCCGCGAGTATTGCGGCAAGCGTGGGGCAGCTGACGACCGACCCTCGAGCCTTCGTCGCATCTCTTGCCGACGGTCAGGCCGAACGCCTGTTCGAAGACTCGTACCGCGACTTCATCCGGCTGCCGTCCGCGCTGAGCGCCTACCGCGCGTTCTACCTCGGCCTCATTGATGAGGGGCGACACGGCGCGGCACTGTTTCACTGCACCACGGGAAAGGACCGCACCGGATGGGCCGCAGCCTCGCTCCTCACGCTGCTCGGCGCGAGCGAAGCAGACGTGTACGACGACTATCTGCAGACCAACATCGACTTGCTGCCCGCTCTCGAACCTGTGCTGCAGCAGGCCGAATCCCACGGCGTCGAACGAGAAGCCCTGATGCCCGTGCTCGGGGTGCGTGAAAGCTACCTCGCCGCATCCTTCCGGCAAATGCACGACCAGTTCGGCAGCATCGACGAGTACGCAACAGACGGGCTGGGATTGAGCAGCGAACAACAGCACCGCCTGCGCACAACCCTGACCTGAACCGCGCTCACGGACGCCCACCGTCTTCCAGACGCGCAACGGTCAACCCCTCCCACGGTCGCGTGGACTCCGCCACGGCTCATCCGGCAAGGAGGAGACGCCAGACCACAGCCACGGTGCCGTTCCTACAGTGGGCAGTACTGCAGCGGTGTCTCCACACCACCTACGAAGAAGGAAGTGCTACATGTACCCGCAGGACACGCTCCCCTTTCCTCCTACTCCGTCGGCGAGTACCGCCGGACGCACGATGCAGGAATCCGAGTACCACCGGCGAGAGGTTCCGTCCCGGCTCCCCGACGACGCCCCGAACATCCTCGTGGTGCTGATCGACGACGCCGGCCCTGGCCTCCCGGACACCTTCGGCGGCGAAGTCAGAACAGACACTCTGTCTCGAGTCATCGGCGAAGGGATCGGGTTCAACCGCTTCCACACGACGGCGATGTGCTCACCCACGCGCGCGTCACTGCTCACTGGCCGGAACCACCATCGCATCGGCAATGGGCAGATCGCCGAGCTCGCCAACGACTGGGACGGGTATGCGGGCGAGATCCCGAAATCGAGCGCCCTCGCCCCGGAGGTGCTGAAAGACTACGGCTACGCGACCTCCGCGTTCGGGAAATGGCACAACACCCCCACCATCGAAACCGGCGTGACGGGGCCGTTCCATAACTGGCCGACGAACATCGGCTTCGAGTACTTCTACGGCTTCCTCGCCGGAGAAGCCTCACAGTACGAGCCGAACCTGGTACGGAACACGACCAGCGTGCTCCCCCCGAGGACTCCGGAGGATGGCTACCACCTCAGCGAGGACCTCGCGGACGACGCGATCGACTGGCTCCGCAACCACCAGGCATACAACCCCGACAAGCCCTTCTTCATGTACTGGGCGACCGGCAGCATGCACGGACCACATCACATCATGAAGGAATGGGCCGACAAGTACGCCGGCCGATTCGATGGGGGCTGGGACGAATACCGGGAGCTCGTGTTCCAGCGGGCGAAAGAGAAGGGGTGGATCCCCGGCACGGCCGAGCTCACCGAACGTGACCCGCGCATGCCCGCCTGGGAAGACATCCCCGAAGACGAACGCGCCTTCCAAGCCCGCCTGATGGAGGTCGCCGCCGGCTTCGCCGAGCACGCCGACGTCCAGGCCGGACGCCTGATCGACGAGATCGACCGCATGGGCTACGGCGACAACACGCTCATCCTGTACATCTGGGGCGACAACGGCTCCTCCGGCGAAGGGCAGAACGGCACGATCAGCGAGTTGATCGCGCAGAACGGCATCCCCTCCACCGTCCCGCAGCAGATCCAGGCTCTGAACGAGCTCGGCGGACTCGACGTCCTCGGCACCGCGAAGGTCGACAACATCTACCACGCGGGGTGGGCCTGGGCGGGAAGCACCCCGTACAAGGGCATGAAGCTGCTCGCCTCGCACCTCGGGGGCACGCGCAACCCGATGGCCGTGCGCTGGCCCGCGAAGATCGAACCCGATGCCACCCCTCGTCCGCAGTTCGTGCACTGCACCGACCTGGTCCCGACGATCTACGACCTTCTGGGCATCACCCCGCCGCGCACCGTCAACGGCATCCCGCAAGATCCCATCGACGGGTCGAGCTTCGCCGAGATGCTCACGGACCCCGAAGCCGAGGAGACGCACAAGACGCAGTACTTCGAGATCATGGGCAGCCGCGCCATCTACCACGATGGCTGGATGGCGTCCGCCTTCGGGCCTCGCGCCCCATGGCTCCCCGGCATCCCGGAAGGAATCGCGGAATGGACCCCCGACCACGACACCTGGGAGCTGTACCACCTCGCCGAGGACTGGACCCAGGCGCACGACCTCGCCGACTCACACCCGGAAAAGCTCGCCCAGATGAAAGAGCTGTTCACGATCGAGGCCGCGAAGAACAGCGTGTTCCCGGTAGGAGGGGCCCTCTGGGTGCTCCCGTTGCACCCGGAGGACATGATCGCGACGCCCTACCGAAGCTGGAACTTCACCGGAAACCTGCGCCGCATGCCCGAGCCCGTCGCCCCGCGGCTCGGAGGGAGAGCCAACAAGGTCACCATCAAAGCGACGCTTCCCGAGGGCGCGAGCGGGGTGCTGTACGCGTTCGGCGGCGCCGGAGGTGGCCTGACCTGCTACCTCG
>JAQZBG010000369.1 GCA_029239165.1 Microbacterium sp.
CGGCTCGGTCATCCCCGCCGGCGACAACAAGTTCGCGGCGCTGAACACGGCCGTCTGGTCGGGCGGCTCGTTCGTCTACGTCCCCAAGGGCGTGCACGTGGAGATCCCGCTGCAGGCGTACTTCCGCATCAACACCGAGAACATGGGTCAGTTCGAGCGGACCCTGATCATCGCCGACGAGGACAGCTATGTCCACTACATCGAGGGCTGCACCGCCCCGATCTACAAGTCGGACTCTCTGCACTCGGCCGTCGTCGAGATCATCGTGAAGAAGAACGCCCGCGTCCGCTACACGACGATCCAGAACTGGTCGAACAACGTCTACAACCTGGTCACCAAGCGCGCCGTGGCCTACGAGGGCGCGACCATGGAATGGGTCGACGGCAACATCGGCTCGAAGGTGACGATGAAGTACCCGTCCATCTACCTGATGGGCGAGCACGCCAAGGGCGAGACCCTGTCCGTCGCCTTCGCGGGTCCGGGTCAGCACCAGGACGCCGGCGCGAAGATGATCCACATGGCTCCGTACACGCAGTCGTCGATCGTCTCCAAGTCGATCGCCCGTGGTGGAGGACGCGCCGGCTACCGAGGCGAGGTCCGCGTGGATGCCGCAGCGCATCACTCGGCGAACACGGTGCGTTGCGACGCTCTGCTCGTCGACACGAAGTCCCGCTCCGACACCTACCCGGCGATCGACATCCGAGTCGACGATGTGCAGCTCGGCCACGAGGCCACGGTCTCGAAGGTGAGCGAGGAGCAGCTGTTCTACCTGCAGTCCCGCGGCATGCCGGAGGACGAGGCGATGGCGATGATTGTGCGCGGCTTCATCGAGCCGATCGCGCGTGAGCTCCCCATGGAATACGCGATGGAACTGAACAAGCTCATCGAGATGGGCATGGAAGGATCGGTCGGCTAGTGACCGCCGCTACGACAGCGCCTGCCGAGGCGCAGCACACGAACGCGCACATCGACCCTGCGGCCCAGGTGGCCGCGGCCGGATTCGTCCCGGTGCAGACCCGCTCCGAGCGTCCGCACTCCTTCGAGCCGGCTGACTTCGGTGCACCCACCGGGCGCGAGGTCAATTGGAAGCACACCCCGGTCGCGCAACTCACCTCGCTGTTCGAGGTCGCCCCGCAGAACGACGGCGTCAGCTACACGGTGAGCGCGGGGGAGCAGTACATCGCCGCCCCGCTCACGGTCGGTGCCGCCCCTCGAGGCGAGGTCTTCCTCGCCGAGGACGTCACCGCAGCCGTGGCCTGGCAGGGCGCAGCTGAGGCCCTTCACGTGCGGATCCCGCGCGAGGAAGAGATCGCCGAGCCGATTTTCGTCTCGATCGCCGGTCTCGGCGCCGACCGTCGAGCCGACGCGCACATCGTGATCGAGGCGCTCGAACACAGTTCGGCGACGGTCGTCCTGCAGCACACCGGGTCCGCCCAGTACGCGCAGAACGTCGAGATCATCGTCCGCGACGGCGCGAAGCTCTCGGTCATCAGTCTGCAGCAGTGGGCGGATGACGCGGTGCACGCCTCCGCGCACCAGGCGCGGGTCGGTGCGGATGCGACGCTCAAGCATTTCGTCGTGAGCTTCGGCGGCGGCGTCGTGCGCGTCAACCCGAACGTCGAGCTGGCCGGCGCGGGTTCCGAGGGCTACCTCTACGGCCTCTCCTACGCCGACGCCGGACAACACCTCGAGAGCCAGGTCTACCTGCACCACAAGGGACCGCACACCAAGGGCGACGTCCTGTACAAGGGTGCGCTGCAGGGGCAGGGCGCGCACAGCGTCTGGATCGGCGACGTGTTGATCGGCGCGGACGCCACAGGCACCGACTCCTACGAGGCGAACCGCAACCTGGTCCTCACAGAGGGCGCCCGCGCCGACTCCATCCCGAACCTCGAGATCGAGACGGGCGACATCCTCGGTGCCGGTCACGCGAGCGCCACGGGTCGTTTCGACGACGAGCAGCTGTTCTACCTGCAGGCGCGCGGTATCACCGAGGAAGAGGCGCGGCGGCTCGTCGTGCTCGGCTTCCTCACCGACATCGTGCAGCGCCTCGGCATCCCCGCCCTCGAGGCCGAGCTCCTGGCGGCGATCGAGACGGAGCTTGCCGAGGTGAGTGCATGACCGCCGAACGTGTCTGCGGAGTCGCCGACCTCGAGCAGGACATGCCGTTGCGTGTCGACCCGGGCGGCGTTCCTATCACGGTGATCAAGGACGGCGAGGGTGTCATCCACGCCATCGGTGACACCTGCACCCACGGCGACATCTCGCTGTCCGAGGGCTTCGTGGAGGGCGACACGGTGGAGTGCTGGGCGCACGGCTCCGCGTTCTCCCTGCTCACCGGCAAGCCCCAGAATCTCCCCGCGTACGAGCCCGTCCCGGTCTACGTCGTCCAGATCGACGGCGACGACGTGCTCATCGATCCGACTGTTATTAAGGAAGTCTGAAGAATGTCTGTTCTCGAGATCCGCGACCTGCATGTGACGGTCGAGACCGAGGCGGGGACCACCCCGATCCTCAACGGAATCAACCTCACCATGAACACCGGTGAGACCCACGCCATCATGGGCCCCAACGGCTCAGGCAAGTCGACCCTGGCGTACACGATCGCCGGTCACCCGAAGTACACGGTGACCTCCGGCTCGATCACGTTCGATGGTCAGGACGTCCTGGAGATGACGGTCGACGAGCGCGCGCGCGCCGGACTGTTCCTCGCCATGCAGTACCCGGTCGAGATCCCCGGCGTCACGGTGACGAACTTCCTCCGTACGGCCAAGACGGCACTCGACGGCGAAGCGCCGGCGATCCGCGGCTGGACCAAGGATGTCAAGGCGGCCATGTCGAACCTCCGCATGGACCCGAAGTTCGCCCAGCGCAACGTCAACGAGGGCTTCTCCGGTGGTGAGAAGAAGCGCCACGAGATCCTGCAGCTCGAGGTGCTCAAGCCGAAGTTCGCGATCCTCGACGAGACGGACTCGGGACTGGATGTCGACGCACTCAAGATCGTCTCCGAGGGCGTCAACCGGGCAAAGGAGACCACCGGTCTCGGCGTGCTGCTGATCACGCACTACACGCGCATCCTCCGCTACATCCGTCCCGACTTCGTCCACGTGGTGGTCGCGGGAAAGATCGTCGAAGAGGGGGGCCCCGAGCTCGCAGACCGGCTGGAGAACGAGGGATACGACCGTTTCCTCGACCCCGCAGCCCCCATCGAGGCGTAGGCTGATCGCATGACAGCGACCCTCACGGACGAGAAGTACGACGCGGTCACCGAGGCTCTGAAAGACGTCATGGACCCCGAGCTCGGGATCAACGTCGTCGACCTCGGCCTCATCTACGACCTCGCCTGGGATGACGAGAACGATGCTCTCGTCATCCACATGACGCTGACCAGCGC
>JAQZBG010000019.1 GCA_029239165.1 Microbacterium sp.
CGCCGAGTACGAGTCGGGCGCAACGACTCCGAGTCTGTGTGAGACCTACGGCCTGTCAAAGACCGGCATTCTTCGCTTGCTTCGAGACGAGGGAGCAACACTGCGACGTCAACCGCTCACAAGCGACCAGGTCGAGGTCGCACGAACGCTGTACGAACACGGCCATCCGATCGCCACTATCGCGTCTCGCCTCGGCACCAGCTACAACAACGTACGGCAGCGACTCATTGGGGAGGGAGTCCAACTGCGACCGCGCGGCGGTAGCCACAAATGATGTGACTCGCCCCGGCGTTACAAGAGCTTCCCGCCACGGTGTTGCCCAGCCTGAATTTCCTCCTTCTCGTGAGCCATTTATGAGACACTTGTATCATGGGTGAATTCGAGGGAGATGCTCGCCAGGCGAAATCTCGTGCCCGTCTGCATACGGCCGTGCTGGAAGCAGCTGCGTCGACGCCGATCAGAGACGTGAAGATCACCGACGTGGCATCACGCGCGGGAGTGGGAAGAGCGACGTTCTATCGGCACTCCCCCTCACCTGAAGCTCTGTTGGAGGAAGCGCTCCGTTCCGAACTGGACGACCTGCGCGACGCGGGACTTCGCGGGGATATCCGGGATCCGCTCGCGCGGCGACTGCAGTTCGAAGCGACCTTGATGAAGGTGGTCGGGCATGTCGTCCACCGGGAAGCGGTGTACGCCCCGGCGCTTCTGTTCGATAAAGCGCCGGGCGTGACCTCGATGCTGATCAGGCATGTGCACGATTCGGTGATCCTCAGTCAGAAGACTCTCGGGTTAGATACGTGGAACGGTGGAGACGCCCCGCCAGCAGATGTCGACCCTGAATTCTTCGCAGAGGCGGCTGCCAATGGTTTCGCCCACTTGTTCGTTGGGGTGCTGACCAGTTGGCTCCGCTACGTCGAGGACCGGAACCCGCGCACGTTCCTGCGCGTCTTCAACACCGTCGCCCCGCACTGGTGGCTGACGTCTGACGCAGGGATCACTCCCCTGGATGACCTGATCCATCAGGCCTAGTTGGGTCGCCGTCGGCGACCCCGTTCGAAGATGAATGGAGAACATGATGAAGGCAGCCGTGACCCTCAAGACAGGGAAGGGCTTCACCACCACCGAGATCCGAATCGCTGACCCCATCGGTCGTGAGGTGCTTGTCGACGTCAAGGCGTCTGGCCTGTGTCTCACTGATCACTCGCTGATGGCCAACGACTTCGGGTTTCCGCTGCCGGCCGTTTTCGGCCACGAACTCGCTGGTGTCGTCACTGCAGTCGGACCGGATGTCACCGAGTTTCAGGTCGGCGACCACGTGGTCGGCTGTCTTGTGCAGTGGTGCGGCAGATGCCAGCCCTGCATCGAGGGCATCCAGACCGACTGCCTCAACCCGCTAGCGGTCGAGCGCAGCGCAGGAGAAGAGCCTCGCCTGGTTGGATCGGACGGGCCGATCTACCAAGGGATGGGGCTCGGCGGGTTCGCAGAAAAGGCACTCGTCCACGAGAACCAGCTCGCCCGTGTAAACGACGAGATCCCCTTCTCCCGCGCGGCGCTCCTCGGTTGCGGGACCGTCACCGGCGCCGGCGCTGTCATCAACAGCGCCAAGGTAGCTCCTGGCGATACGGTCGCGGTCATCGGCACTGGCGGCGTGGGCCTGAACGCCATCGCCGCTGCTCGTCTCGCTGGCGCGAAGACGATCATCGCTGTCGACATCCAGGACACCAAACTGGACATGGCGACCCGCTTCGGGGCGACGCACGTCGTCAACTCTCGCAACACCGACCCGGTCGAGGAGATCCGTCGTATCAGCGGCGGCGGGGTGGACTACGCCTTTGAGATTATCGGCCTGCCCGCCACTCAGATGCAGGCCATCGCCGCGGCCAAGACGAGCGGAACAGCGGTCCTCGTGGGCATGGGCAAGCCAGGCGCGAAGATCGAGATCGAGACGTCCGCAGCGTTCCTTGCGACGCACAAGACCATCAAGGCAGTGATGATGGGCTCGACCAACCTGAAGCGCGACATCCCGTTCTACGCCGATATGTACGTCGCGGGACGTTACAACCTCGACGATCTCGTCACGAATGAGATCTCGATTGATGAGATCGATGAGGCGTACGACTCACTGGCATCCGGAACAGTTATCCGATCAGTGATCACGAGGTTCTGAGCCGGACTATAGATCGCGGGCAGTGGCTCCGTACGTCGCTAGGCGCGCGAAGCCACTGCCCACAACGCTGATCGCTACGACGCAGAGAGGCCGCCGGAAGTGCAGGCAGTGAGCCTGCACCACTCCGGCGGCCTCTCGATCGAATGCGGACGAGTCAGCTCGACTGTCGCACTGCGGGCACCGTGACGATGAGCTTCGCGTTGGCGAACTCGGTGATCCCCTCCGCTCCCAGCTCGGTGCCGTACCCCGAACGCTTGGTGCCGTGGAACGGAAGTTCCCCAGTCGTACCCGTGGGAGAGTTCAACCAGACCATGCCCGTCTCGATCCGGGCGGCGACCGCGGCGCCGCGGTCGAGGTCGCGGGTGTAAACCGACCCGCCGAGTCCATAGTCAGAGTCATTGGCCAGTGCTATGGCTTCCTCCTCGTCCTTGACACGGAACACCATCGGAACGGGCCCGAAGATCTCCTGGCGGAAAATCGGGTTGTCCGAGTCGATCTCGGTCAAGACCGCAGGCTGGGTGAACGCTCCGGCGCGAGGGACGGGAGCACCGACGTAGTTCGCCTTGGCGCCGTGATCGACCGCCAGCCGGATCTGTGCCTCGACCTCTTCGGCCGCACTTTGAGATGACATCGGTGCCAGGGTCGTCGCCGGGTCGAACGGGTCTCCCGGAGTAAGCCCGGAGAGGGAGAACAGGAAACGTTCGAGGAATGCATCGTACATGGGGTCGAGGACGATCATTCGCTTGGGCGAGATGCACACTTGGCCGTTGACGCTCATGCGGCCGGCGACGGCGCAGCTGACTGCGAGATCGAGATCCGCGTCGTCCAGGATGATCATCGCGTCCGAACCGCCGAGTTCGAGAACGGACTTCTTCAACGCTGCGCCTGCCTGAGCTGCGACGACCGCGCCGGCGGCTTCGCTGCCCGTGAGGGTAACCCCTGTCACTCGCGGATCGCCGATCACACGCTCGATCTGTGCGCGGGTGAGGTACAGGTTGGTGAAGACGCCGTCGGGAACCCCGGCGTCGGTCATGATCTGCTGCACCGCGGCCGCACTCTGCGGCACGATCGAGGCGTGCTTCAACAGGACGACGTTACCCACCGCCAGCTGGGGGGCCAGCGGCCTGATCGGCTGGTAGTAGGGGCCGTTGAACGGTTCGATCGCGAACACGATGCCAGTCGGTTCGATGACCGTGACGGCGCTGTACGCGTCACCGGCGAACGTCTCGACGGGGCGTGAGGCGAGAAGGCGTTCTGCGTGTTGGGCGTAGTAGTCGAGAATGCCGATGGCTACCGAGATCTCGTACCGCGCGTCCGCCAACAAGCGTCCCGTCTCAAGTGTGCTGATCCGGGCTAGCTCCTCGGTGCGCTCGCGCATGATGTCCGCGGCCCGCGCCAGAATCGCAGCCCGCTCGGCTACAGGTCTCTGACGCCACGACTGGTACGCCGCGTGAGCGGCGTCGAGAGCAGCATCCACTTCGGCATCCGTCGCGTCGGGAAATGTGGCGACAGTCTCATTGGTGTATGGGTTGACGGTGGCATAAGCCATGGGGGTACCTTTCTTCTCTTCGTCGAGTAGGAGCGATGGAGGCTTGAGGGTTGCTATCGGTCGCCGTTGCTTCAGCGGCCGATCCTCGAGGCGAGGTGCCAAGCGGATGAGAGTGGTGCTGTGGCGATCGCGGCCTTGATGGCTCCGCCGAGGAGCAACGGGCAGAGGCCGGCCTTGAGGGTCTGAGTGAAGTCAAGTCCCAACGAGACGGCGAGCCAGGGCCGGCCGTTGGGCGCGGGACGGAGGGCGACGGTCTGGCTCACTTGTTGTCCTCTGCCGGGGCGGATGCGGGCACGGACGCGCCGCCCGGGGCGATGATGGCCAGGAGATCGCCCGCGTCGACCTGCTGCGTCGCGGGGATCGCGAGGTGGGAGACGGTGCCGGCGACGGGGGTGGTGATTGCGGCCTCCATCTTCATGGCCTCGATGGTGGCGATGGCCTGGCCCGCCGCCACGGTGTCTCCGACGGCGACCTTCAGGGTCACGACGCCCGAGAACGGGGCGGGGACCTGTCCGGGCTGAGCCGGGTCGGCATTCACCGCAGCCTTGGTTTCGACTGTGACCGAGCGATCGCGGACGAACACCGGCCGCAGCTGCCCGTTGAGGGTGGTCATGACGGTGCGCATGCCCTTCTCCTCGGGCTCTGAGATGGCTTCGAGGCCGACGTAGAGCTTGACGCCCTTGTCGATGTCGACGACGTGCTCCTCGCCCTGGCGGAGGCCGTAGAGGTAGTCGACGGTGTCGATCACGGACAGGTCGCCGAAGAGGTTCCGGTTGGAGTCGAACGCGCGGGTCGGGGTGGGGAACAGGAGCCGGTTCAGTGCCTGCCGACGTGTCGCGGGCTCGGCGTCGGGAGCGAGGTCGGCGCGGTCGGAGTCGCTGAGAGGGGTGACCCCGACCCTGACGTCGCGGCCCTGGAGGACCTTGGTGCGGAACGGCTCGGGCCATCCGCCGGGCAGCTCGCCAAGCTCGCCGGCCATGAACCCGATCACGCTGTCGGGGATGTCGTACTTCTGCGGGTTCTCGGCGAAGTCCTCCGGGTCGGCCTTCACCGCGGCCAGATGCAGGGCGAGGTCGCCGACGACCTTCGAGGACGGGGTGACCTTCGGGATGCGGCCGAGGATGCCGTTCGCGGCGGCGTAGAGGTCCTCGATCAGCTCGAAGTCGTCCGCGAGTCCGAGGGCGATGGCCTGCTGGCGCAGGTTCGACAGCTGACCGCCCGGGATCTCGTGCCGGTACACTCGCCCAGTGGGTCCGGGCAGCCCGGGCTCGAACGGGGCGTAGACCTTCCGCACCGCCTCCCAGTAGGGCTCCAGGTCGGACAAGGCCTTCAGGTCGAGGCCTGTGTCGCGGTCTGTGTGGGCGAGTGCGGCGACCAGAGCGGATGCGGACGGCTGCGACGTGGTGCCCGACAGGGGGGCGGCGGCGACGTCGACCGCATCGGCACCCGCCGCACTGGCGGCGAGGAGGGTGGCGAGCTGGCCGCCGGCGGTGTCGTGGGTGTGAACGTGGACGGGCAGGTCGAAGCGTTCGCGGAACGCGGTGACGAGCTTCGCGGCCGCGGCGGGACGGAGTAGCCCGGCCATGTCCTTGATCGCGAGGATGTGCGCCCCGGCGTCAACGATCTGCTCCGCCAGCCGCAGGTAGTAGTCGAGGGTGTAGAGGTCCTCGCCCGGGTCAAGGAGGTCGCCCGTGTAGCAGACCGCGACCTCCGCGACCGTGGAGCCTGTGGCCAGGACCGCGTCGATCGCGGGACGCATCTGCGACACGTCGTTCAGGGCGTCGAAGATGCGGAAGATGTCGATGCCCGTGCTCGCCGCCTCGGTCACGAACGCGTCGGTGACCTCCGTCGGGTACGGGGTGTAGCCGACCGTGTTGCGGCCACGGAGAAGCATCTGGATCGCGATGTTCGGCAGCGCCTCCCGGAGGGCGGCGAGCCGTTCCCACGGGTCCTCGCCGAGGAAGCGCAACGCGACGTCGTAGGTCGCGCCACCCCACGCCTCCATCGACAGCAGCCCCGGCGTCATCCGGGCCACGTGGGGAGCGACCGCGACGAGGTCCTTCGTCCGCACCCGGGTGGCGAGGAGGGACTGGTGCGCGTCGCGCATCGTCGTCTCCGTCACCGCGAGAGCGGTCTGGGTGCGAAGAGCATCCGCGAAGCCCACCGGCCCCAGCGCGAGTAGCCGCTGCCTGGATCCCGCGGGGGCCGGGGCGGTCACGTCGATCTGCGGGAGCTTGTCGATCGGATGCACCGTCGTCACCGGGACGCCGTGGGGTTGGTTGACCGTGACGTCGGTGAGCCAGTTCAGGATCTTTGTGCCACGGTCCTTCGACGTCCGGCCACGCACCAGCCACGGCCGCTCGTCGATGAGGGATGTCGAGAGGTCACCCGCCGCGAACGCGGGATCATCCAGCACGGCCTGGAGGAACGGAATGTTCGTGGACACACCCCGGATCCGGAACTCCGCCAGACCACGACGCGCGCGCCGCACCGCGGACGGGAAGTCGCGGCCACGGCACGACATCTTCGCGAGCATGCTGTCGAAGTGCGGGCTGATCTGCACACCCACCTCGACGGTGCCACCATCGAGCCTCACGCCGGCGCCTCCCGGCGACCGGTACGCGGTGATCCGGCCGGTGTCAGGTCGGAAGTCGTCGGTCGGATCCTCCGTCGTGATCCGGCACTGCAGGGCCGCGCCGTGCAGCCGGATCGTGTCCTGACTCAGACCCATCTCCGCCAGGGTGGAGCCCGACGCGATGAGCATCTGTGACTGCACCAGGTCCACGTCGGTGACCTCCTCGGTCACCGTGTGTTCGACCTGGATGCGCGGGTTCATCTCGATGAACACGTGCTCACCCGCCCGCTCCCCCGCCGTGTCGACGAGGAACTCCACCGTGCCCGCGTTCACGTACCCGATCGAGCGGGCGAACGCGATCGCGTCTCGATGCAGCGCCGCGCGCAACTCGTCGTTGATGTTCGGCGCCGGCGCGATCTCCACCACCTTCTGGTTTCGTCGCTGCACCGAGCAGTCGCGCTCGAACAGGTGCAGGGTCGTGCCCGCCGCATCCGCGAGAATCTGCACCTCGATGTGACGCGGCCGCAGCACCGCCTGCTCCAGGAACATCGTCGGATCCCCGAACGCCGAGTCCGCCTCTCGCATCGCCGCCTCCAAAGCGGGACGCAGCTCCGCCCGCGTCTCGACCCGGCGCATCCCGCGCCCGCCGCCGCCCGCCACGGCTTTCGCGAAGATCGGGAACCCGACCTCCTCCGCCCCCGCCAGCAGCTCCTCGATGTCGCGCGACGCAGGCGTGGACTTCAGCACCGGCACCCCGGCCGCGATCGCGTGCTCCTTCGCCGTGACCTTGTGCCCCGCCATCTCCAGCACGCTCGACGCCGGACCGATGAACGTGATCCCGTTCGCCGCCGCCGCGGCCGCCAGCTCCGGGTTCTCCGACAGGAATCCGTAGCCGGGGTAGATCGCATCCGCCCCCGACAGCAGCGCCACCCGGATGATCTCCCTCACATCCAGGTACGCCCGCACCGGATGACCCGGCTCGCCGATCTGGTACCCCTCGTCGGCCTTCAACCGGTGCATCGAGTTGCGGTCCTCGTACGGGAACACCGCCACTGTCGCCGCACCCAGCTCGTTCGCCGCGCGAAAAGCCCGGATCGCGATCTCGCCGCGATTGGCCACAAGGATCTTCGAGAACATCTGCACCTCTTCGTCAAAGACGCGTGGCCAGCACGCCCGCTCCGGGCCGAGCGACGCGCGTGTCCGGTCGTATGGTTGTGGCCCTTCAGGGCGCGGTAGGGGTGGCCGCCTGTCGAAGCCCGGCGAGGTCGCGTTCCGCCGCGGCGCGGAGGGTTGAGAGGTCGCTGGCGAGGCTTCCGTAGTCGGCGAGGTCGTCGAATCCGTACCCCAGCGGTGCGCCAACCCGGACCCCGACGGAGTGAGCGGCGCGGACCACCTGCTCCCAGAGTGCGATCAGCTGGTCGATGTCATCGACCATGTCGATCCCGAGGTCTTGGGAGAGATCTGCCAGGCCGAAGAACACGTAGTCGACGCCTTCCACTGCGCAGATTTCCTCGATGTGGTCGACGCCCGCCTTCGTTTCGATGAGCGGGATGATGAGCGCGTTGTTGTTCATGCGGGCGGCGTAGGGTGCCCAGTCGTCACCCGAGAAGTTCGTGGCCGGCACGACGGGGCACATGCCGCGTCCACCGGCTTGGTACCTCGATGCTTTGACGGCGCGAGCGGCCCCGTCCGCGCTCTCGATCTTGGGGACCATGACGCCTTGGGCGCCGGCGTCGAGCGTCTGCTGGATCGCTGCGTGGTTGTTCTCGAGCACGCGCACGATGGGGACGATGCCGTTGGCTTCGGCCGCCATGAGGTGCGCGCGAAGGTGGCTGTTGTCCATGATTCCGTGCTCACGGTCGATGAGGACCCAGTCGTAGCCTGCGTCGCCGTAGAGCGCCGTGATCGCGGCGTCCGTCGACATGACGAACACTCCTGCCGGGGTGTGGCCGTTGCGGATGAGTCGTTCGAACTCGGCGCGGGCGTAGAGCCTGGTCATGCGTGAAGGTGTCCTTTCGTGGTGGCGGGGAGGGGTGAGCGAAGCTCACGCAGCGTTCGCGGTGAACCGGGGTTCGACGACAATGTTGATCGCGTTCTCCCCTTCGACTCGGCCTTGCAGGGTTTCGAGCGCGAGCGGGAGCTGGTCGAAGCCGAAGATGTGCGTGCGGAGGTCGCTCAGCGGGAGCGTGTTCGCGATGATCAGGTCCGCGGCCATCTGCTGGGCCTGGTGGGTGGTTCCCATCACGCCGATGAGTCGGATGCCTTTGATGGTGACAGCGTCGAGAGGGAAAGCCGTGAGGGGCTTCCCCTTGATGCCGGCACTGGCCAGAGTGCCGCCCTTGCGCAGCATCGCGATGCCGTCGAGGATCGGCTGCTGCGCGACGGGTGAGGTGTCGATGACGATGTCGAACCCGGCGCCTGCGGTCGCCGCTGCTGCGACATCGACAACATCTTCTTCTTCGACATTGACGACGACGTCGGCGCCGAGCCGTTCCGCGAGTGCCAGCTTGTGAGCGTCTCGCCCGAGTCCGGTAGCGATGATGAGGCCGGCGCCGGCCGCTTTCGCCGCAGCAATACACGCCAGACCGCGCTGTCCGGAACCGAGCACGGCGACGCGGGACCCCAGGGTGACACCGGCGTCCATAACCGCCCACTGAATGCCGTTGGCGAGGGGATTCCACAGAGCGGCGTCGGGGGCGCTCACCTCTTGGGGGAAGTGGTACAGGACGGTGTGGGGGTCGATGTAGACGTGAGTCGAGTAGCCACCCCATAGCCCCGGGCCGATGTAGGTCGGTATGAAGCCGTAGCAGCTCGTCCGCCAGGGCATGCCGGTGCAGAACTGCGCCTGATTGCGGCGGCAGGCCTCGCAGCTTCCGCACGCGAGCCATGGGTTCACCGCCACACGGTCGCCCACCTTGAGCCCGGGATGAGCCGCGGTAGCCTCGCCGAGGTCCTCGATGACGCCGACGATCTCATGCCCGTTGATCCGTGGGTACTGGGTCAGGTCGGCTGGGTCGTAGCCGCCGCCGTGCCCCTCGTAGGCGTCGATGTCGCTTGCGCAGATGCCGTTGGCCTCCACCCGGAGAAGCGCCGCGCCAGGGACGAGGCTCGGAAGCGGGATCTCCTGAAACTCGTGACTGTCGGGTCCGGTCTGGACCAGGGCGGTAGCGGTGGAGCTCATCGCGTCGCCTCCACGAGTTCTGCACGGCGGGTGATGGCAGGGTCATCGGCATTTCTGCTTCCCACGGCAAAGCCGGGGACCATGCCCATTCCCTCGTTGCCCACCGCTCTGGTCATCGAGCCGGGGACCGTGGTCCGGCTCTGGATCGCCCAGCGGCCGTCCTTGCGGGTGAAGTGATCGACATACCGTCCGGAGGAGATGGCCTCGAACGGCTGCGCATCACCGTCCGAGGCGAAAAGGCTCGCCTGCGGGTTCACGCTCTGCCAGACGAGGAAGTACGTCTCCACGAAAGCGGAGTCGTCCGAGAGAAACTCGATCATCGTGTTGCTGACATGGTGTGCCGAGTACGCGATCGTCTGATGGCGGTTCGCGACCCACTTGATGAAACCGTCGACGTCGCCCTTGTAGGCGCCGTGGTCGTCGATCCCGTCTGCATGGAACACTTCCCTGAGCTCATCGAGCTGGAGGCGGTCGACGGCGTGGCAGAACTGGTGGACACGGTGCTGGATCTCGGCTCGGTCCGCGAGGCGATCCGGGGCGAACTGACTTGACGAAGGCATTGGGCATGCTCCTTATACAGATTGGTGTTGTGTGGCGTCTGCTGGCCAGAAGGGCGTTCCGGCGTTCGCGGTTGGTCGGCGTCAGAGCACCGCGACAGGGTTGAGGGGGCTGGACGTCGCTCCGACGAACCTCCACGGCAGAGCGGTGAACAGGAACTCCCACCGCTTCTCGGCTTCGCAGGCCCGCGCCAAGGCAGTCAGGTCAAGGTTGTCCATCAGCCACAGCCCCATCGCCACGAGGCTGACGGCGTGGATCGGGCGGGCGAAATCGAAGTCGTCGACCTGCGCGGGCTGCACGTCGTGCGTGCCGTCCGCGCCCATGGCGGCAACGTCCCGGTCGTGAAGGAAGGGAAGGCAGGAGATGTCGAGTCCGGCCTGCACGCCGTCCAGGGGTCCCGGGTTGGCAGTGCGGTACACCGGTCCGAGGGTCTCCAGGGCGGCGGCGTTGCCAGTGTGGATGAGGAGGACGTCCCCGGATCGCACCTGCACACCTTGTCGGCGTTCGGCCTCGAGGAGCTCGTCGACGTGAACGGCGTGGCCGCGCTCGAGGTAGGGAACACCGCGGAGCCCGGCGATGTCGAGCAGAACCCCGCGGGTGATGATGCCCTCGGTGGCGTGCGAGACCGAAAGATGGGCCGACCCGATCGTGTTGTTAGATGCGCTCGCGGGGAAGCCGTTATAGAACAGACCATCCCAGTAGTAGTGGCCTAGCCCGTCGAGGTGTGCGTTGCCGCCGTGAGGGCTGAGCGTGATCTCTTCGCCGACCGCGTCCCAGCGGGCCTCTTTACCGAGCAGGTGACGCACCTCGCCGACCTTTGAATCGCGTTGCACGTTCGTCACTCCGGAGTGCAGCGGGTCTGGGCGCAGGGGGTCGAGGTTTCTGGCCAAGGAGATGGCGGTGCCGCTTCGCACGTTCGCGGCTGCGCGGCGTCGGACCTCCGGGGTGATGAGGTTCAGCGTCCCGAGGCGGTCGTCCTCACCCCATCGCCCCCAGTTGGAGAGCGTGGTGAGGTACTCCTCGATCTGCGCGATGTGGACTCGATCCCGTTCTGCTGTTGTCATGGTGATGCTCTCCTTCCCGCCGGCGGTTCATTGCCGTGAGCGCTTGTAGATGATGGGGGAAATGCCGGCTCGGCACCGTACAAGGCCAAGTACCGGTTCTTCAGGTCGTCCACGATCTCCGCTGCCAGCGGGCTCATCCGCGTCCCGGCGAGCGAAAACACGGACAATTCGCTACTGGAGATGGCGAGTTCGATCGTGATCGGGAGGCGCACCAGACCGTCTCCTGGACGCTGGGTGGAGGCCACGATCAGCGCGTCTGAGCTGGATGCGATGTCCACGAGCATCCCGTAGTCGTCCACCTGGAGGCTCGACGCGAAAAGGTAGCGGTCCCGTTCGCTGCCCAGGGACATCAGGTTCTCGCTCCACGCGGTCCCCGAGATACGCGGAAAGGCGAGAAGATCCTCGATCGTCACGCGCTCCTGCTCAGCCAGCGGGTGCCCTGGCCTGACAAAGAAGTTGGGCGCGAAATTCCCGAACACCTGCTGACGCACACGGGTCGATCGCCGCCGCACGGAGGGCAGTCCAAGGTAGAACTCGATCTCACCGTCCAGGAGCAGCTCGGTCATGAGATCCGACGTGCTGGTGTGCACGCGGACGCGCAGATCAGGGGTGGATAGAAGTCGATCCTTGAAGAACCCTGGAAGGACGACACCCCCGAGCATCGGTCCAATGCCGAAGGAGATGGTCGGGACCGCGCGCACTGGCATTCCCGTCATTCGGCTCTCCATTTCGTCGAGATCGTGGAGGATGGCGTCGCTGCGCTCGAAGAGCTCGGTCCCGGCCAGGGTGAGTGTGATCCCTGTCCGTCCGCGTTCGCGTTCGATCAGCCGGGTCCCCAGATGCTCTTCGAGGGATTGGATGCTGCGAGAGAGTGCGGATTGGGAGAGGTTGAGTGCCTCCGCGGCGCGGGTAAAACTGCCTGTCTTGACCACGATGAGGAACTGGCGGAGCTTGTGAACGTCGATCATGGAGCGACCCTAGGGTCGGGCTGAAGACGCGACAAGCACCGTGAGATCTGCTCCGACGACGGTCACCGGGTCCATTCTCGTTCCGGGCTGGTAGACGTCGTCGAAGAGCACGGTGCCCGCATCGGTGAGGTGCGCATCCAGGATCTGCTCGTCAGCCGCTGTCGACTCACGCGGTGTGAGGGTGCAGACGATACGGCGGCTTGGCGGCACAGACCGTGACGTGGGTTCGACGATCGAGAGCACCAGCGCGTTGTTGTACGCCTCGATCCGCGGATCGATGATCGTCACGCCCAGCATGCCGCGGTAGGCCGACAGCGTCGCTCTGCCCGTGAAACAGAGACCACCATCTCCCTCGCTTTGCGGAAAGCAGAACTCCCCGTTCTGCATGTATGCAGGTGCCGAGGTGTCTTCGGACCCGTCGTCGATGGCGCGGACGTACTCCCGGAAGCTCTGCTTCACACCCCAGCGCAGGATGCCGTCCGTCACTGGGCGTCGGCGATCCGTACGCAAAGGCCTGCAAGTTCGGGTCGGACCGCGATCTGGCACGCCAGCCTGCTTGAGGGGCGCGCACTGTCGACCATGTCAAGCAGTTCCCGCTCGTCACGGGACTGCGGATCAATCCCGTCCGGAGCGTCGTCGATGTACACGTGGCAGGTGCCGCACGACATCTCGCCGCCGCATTCCCCGACGATCTCGGAGATGTCGTTCTGCAGAGCTGCCCTCATCAGGGACTCCCCGTCCGACGCTTCGACGAGTCGTTCCGCTCCGTCGGGGAGTACGTACACGATGCGCGTCATCGGGCGCTCACCGCCGACGAGACGGGCGTGTACGCCACCTGCATCGAAGTGAAGCCGTTGACGCCGTAGTCCGCGATCCAGTTCGGCTCCGCATCCGAGACCGGGCGCAGGTCGGGGAAGGTCTGAAGGACCCGCGGAATGAGGGATGCGAGTTCGAGTCGCGCGAGGGCCCGTCCCAAGCAGAGGTGGATCCCGGTTCCGAACGCGAGGTGGTCGTTGGGGGTCCTTGTGATGTCGAAGCGGTGAGGGTCCGGGAAGACCGTCTCGTCCTTGTTGGCCGACGCCAGGAAGCCGACCGCCCAGTCGCCGGTCTTGATCCGCTTCCCGTTCAGGTCGAAGTCACGGGTTGCGACTCTGAGCCGGCTCTTCGTCGGGGTGGCCCAGCGGAGGACTTCCTCGATCGCGGGCTTGGTCAGGGACGGGTCATCGAGGAGTGCCGTACGCTGGTCCGGGTTGAGCATGAAGGCCCACAGGCCGACTGCTGCAGCGTTGCGTGTGGTCTCGAGGCCGCCACCGATCATCGTGGTGAACCACATCCGCATCTCGTGGATGCTCAGTTCGTCGCCGTCGATCTGCAGTTGGCCGATCACCGTCGCGAAGTCGTCCTTCGGGTCCTTCCTACGGGCGATCGCGAGGTCCTGGCAGTAGTCCAGGAGCTTGCCCATTCCGACGTTGTACGTGGCGACCGGGTCGTTGTCGATCACCCATCGCGGATCCGCGGAGGCGAGCCACTGCCAGGACGCCTCGCGCAGGTACGGCCAGTCCGACTCCGGCACACCGAGCATCCGGAGGATCACCTTCACGGGAAGCTCGGCTGCGATGTCCTCGACGAGGTCGCACTCCCCTCGCTCCGCGACATCCGCGATGATCTCGTCGACGATGCCGGACACATCCGAGCCGAGGCGTCCGATCGCGGGCACGCTGAAGTGCTTGTTGATCGGAGCCCGATACAGATCGTGGACCGGGTTGTCGTTGGTGGCCGGGTTGATGTCCCACCCCTGCGCGTGGCGCTCCTCGGGCGTGCGCCGCTTCGGTGAACGGGTCACGCGCGTGTCCCACCGGTTGCTGAAGAGATCGTCGCGGAGCAGATAGTCCTTGACGTCGTCGTAGCGCGTGATCGACCAGTGAGGCCGACCGTATCGCTCGTTCTCAGTCCAGTGCACGGGGTCCTCGTCCCGCATGGTCTTGAACACGTCGTGGTACTCACGCGTGGTGTACCAGTGAGGGTCAAGAAGCTTGTTATCGATTGCGTGCCAGTCGGTCATCGTTGTCCTTCCGCGAGGCTGAGGTCCCATGTTGACGCGGGGCCTGGTCGAGCGTCCAATGCATCTTGTAGACCCGAAAAATGCGGGAAACGCATCTGGGCTTTGTGCGTTGGAGGAATCTTTTCCCCGCGGAAGATGCATTGGACGCGCGTCTGCTCATCCAGTTGGCTTAGCTCGACCGTGGCGACGATGTGCGGATGCTCTTCCCCGTCGATCGCATAAGGGAAGGGAGAGAGACGTGCTCGAGGCATATGACGTGCTAGTCGTGGGGGCCGGTCAAGCGGGCGTGCAGGTGGCCGATTCGCTCAGGAAAGGCGGATTCGCCGGAACTGTGGGCATCATCAACGCGGAAGACTCGCTGCCCTATGAGCGACCTCCGCTGTCGAAGGCCTTCCTGCGTGGCGAAGCCGAAATCGACGACTTCCTGTTTCACAATGCCGATTGGTATGCGCAGCACGACATCGACCTGATCGCCCCTGCGACAGTCGAGTCTGTCGACGCCGAAGGACACGTCGCGATGCTCGAGGACGGTCAGCGCATCAGCTGGGGCCGGCTGATCTGGGCCGCAGGCGGCCGGGCCCGCAAACTCTCACTTCCCGGCGCCGAACTCGCTGGCGTCCTCTCTCTCCGAACGCACCAGGACGCCGCCGACCTGCGGCAGAGGGTCGGCACCGCTCACCGCGCAGTGATCATCGGCGGGGGATACATCGGCCTCGAAGCCGCCGCCGCGTTCGCCACCCTCGGGCTCGACGTCACCGTCATCGAAGCACAAGACCGGCTCCTCGCCCGGGTCACCTGCAATGCCGTTTCCGACTTCTACCTCGACCTGCACCGCAAGCACGACACCACGGTGTTGCTCGCGAGCGGGATCGAGCGCATCGTCGGCGAGAACGGGAATGCGTCCGGCGTCGAGCTTCTCGACGGCACTCTCCTCCCCGCAGACATCGTCCTTGTCGGCGTCGGCCTCATACCCAACGTCGAGCCTCTCGCCGCTGCAGGCGCAACGGTGACGAACGGACTCGAAGTCGACGAGTGCTTCCGAACGTCGCTTCCCGATGTGTTTGCCATCGGTGACTGCGTCAACATCGCCCACCCGTTCGCTGCCGACTCGCGAGTCAGACTCGAATCGGTTCCCAACGCGAATGAGCACGGAAAAGCACTGGCTGAGGTCCTTCTTGGAGTGGACCAGGCCCCGCCTTCCCCGCCGTGGTTCTGGTCACACCAGTTCGACGTCAAACTGCAGACAGTCGGTCTTCAAACCGGCCACGACGACGCTGTAATCCGCGGCGACGTCGAGAGTGGGAAGTTCAGTGTGGTCTACCTCCGAGAAGGTCGTGTCATCGCCCTGGACTGCATCAACTCCGTCGCCGACTTCGCCCAGGGGAAGCAACTCGTCAAGAACGGCGTCCACGCGTCTGCCTCCGAGCTCGCCGATACCGCGGTTCCCCTCAAAGCTCATTTGGCAACAGTGAAGACGCCGTAACGGCAGCACCCCCGACATAACACCCGACAGATCAAGACTCGAACCAATGTCTGGCGCGAGCGCAGCGACCGAGAACGGAAAGAAGATGCCTACTACCGCAGAAACCGTTGTTCGAAACTTCTACAAGGACTGGGGCGAGGTCGGCTTCAAGGAGGCCTACATTCGTCACCTGCATCCCGACGTCGTTCTCCAGAACACAGGCAGGCCCGACCGAGAAGGCATCGACGCGGTCCTCGGTGCACTCGAGAAGTACATCGAGATCTACTGCCGACCCTTTGCGAAGGTAACCCTCCTCCACCTCGCCACCGAGGGAGACTCCACCGTCATCACCGAACGAACCGAACATTGCTTCAGCCCGGACCACGACGACACCCACGATGGACATTTCGCCTCCGTCTTCGAGATCGAAGACGGCAAGATCAGGCGCTGGGCCGAGTTCTGGGGCGACGACCCCGCAGCATACTCGTTCGGATCCGCGCTTCCCCGACCCGAGACATACCGCAAGGTCAGCAAGTAAGAAGCTGGACGCGGCCCGGTCGCACCGCTCAGTCGGGGCGACCGGGCGCAACCGTCCTGGCCGGCAGGACGCGCTGACGCGGCTTTTCGACCCGCGGGCGAGATCTCAGAACGAGCAAAAGCTTCCGCGCGCATGACCTCCGCCGATGCCCCGTTACTTTCTTCGTGATCCGTTCGGCGGCATGCTGAGCGGTGGCAGCCTGCCGGGCCTGGCATGGTTTTCTGCCCCCTGTCGCTCATGATCTG
>JAQZBG010000370.1 GCA_029239165.1 Microbacterium sp.
GTCGGCGTCGTGCAGGGCCTGCTTCGCCGCGACCAGGTCGGGCTCGAGCGTCATGCGCTCCCGGTAGCCGAAGCGCAGGTGCGGGTCGAAGTCCAGATCCCGCAGGGCGAGCACGCGGGCGTCGCCATGCCCCGCGGCGTAGCGCTGTGCGAGCGAGGAGGTCAGGGAGCGGGCGTCGGGGTGGCCGTCGATCACGAGAGCGGGCATGGCGGTGTTCCTATCTGGACAGTGTCAAGCTGGTGGACACTGTCAAGATAGGAGATGATGTTGCTCATGTCAAGTTCGAAGGACGGCTACCACCACGGCGATCTCGCCCGTGCCCTGGAAGACGCCGCCATGCAGCTGCTCGAGCGGATGCCGGCGGCGGAGATCAGCCTGCGCGAGGTCGCGCGCGCCGCGAACGTCAGCCACAACGCGCCGTACCACCACTTCTCCGATCGGCTCGGACTGCTCAAGGCGATCGCCGAACGCAGTATGGCCGACCTCCTCGCCCAGGTCCGCGCCGCCGCCGAGAACGCCCCGAACCCTCGGGCGGCGCTCACCGACGGCGGCTCGGCCTACATCCGCTTCGCGATCGAGCATCCGCACGCGTTCGACGCCGTGTACGACCCGACGGTCTGCATCCCGGGGTCGCCGACCGCGACGATGGCGCCCTTGATCGACGGGCTCGAGGCCGTGCTCGCGGCGGGCGCAGCCGCGGTCGGACTCGACCGACCGACCGATGTCGTCGCACTGTGGGGGCTGATCCACGGTCTCGGCACACTCGCCGCCGCCGGACATTTCACCCTCGACGACGGCCTGTCCGCCTACGCCGCCGCCCTCGACCGTCTGCTCCCGGCATCCTGACCCGCCCGGCGGGATGGAACCTGTGAGCCGCTCCAAGGACTTTTCCACGGTATCCACAGGCGATATTTCGTAGATTGTTCGGATGCCCTATTCCGCCCATCGACCGGGTCGCTACGACTCGCAGGGTCGGATCATCATCGACGGCGAACCCGACGCCGTCACGGATGACCTCGACTTCCTGCGTGAATTCGAGCCGACCGGCGCCGACGACGCCACGCGCGAGGTACCCGTCGCAGACCCCGCGGAGGCGACCCCGATCGCCGACGCGGTCGCCGCCGACGAGCCCCCGATGAAGCCCGCGCGCGAGCCCCGCGTGCGAAAGCCCCGCCGAAAGCGCGCGCCGCGCACCCCCGGCTCCCGTGCCCGGACCCTCGCGATCCTCGGCGGCGCAGAGGGGGAGATCCTCGACCGCGTCCCCGGCGAGACTCCGCGCTTCGTGCAGATGTTCTTCGTGCTCGCCGGCACCGCGCTGGTCTCCGCGATCTCGATGCTCTTCGCCCTCACCACCGGCGTGCAGGCCGCCATCTGGCTCGCCGTGCCGCTCGCACTCGTGTGGGCACTCATCATCTTCAACCTCGACCGCTTCCTCACCTCGACCATGAGCTCGACGAGGAACGTGTGGCGTCTCATCGGGCTCGCGATCCCGCGTGTGATCATGGCCGCGATCATCGGCTTCGTCGTCGCCGAGCCGCTGGTGCTGCAGATCTTCCACAACGACATCGCCCGCGAGGTCGCGTCGACCAACATCACGCAGTCGCAGTCCGACCAGGAGGCGCTCGAAAGCGGTCCGGAGAAGATCGCGCTGGATGCCGCCACCGCCAAGGTCGCCGAACTCGAGAACCAGGCAGCGACCGGGATCGTCGCGGGGACGGAGTCCTCCTCGGCGACCGAGTCGGCCGCCCAGGCCACCGTCGACGACGTGACCGCGAAGATGACCGGGTACGGTTCCCGGCTGCACCGGCGTGAACGGCGAGGGTGCGAGCTCGGATGCCGCCAAGGCCCAGCTCGCCGAGGCTCAGCAGACCTATGACGCGCTCGCCGCACAGCTGCGCACCGCCAACGCGGAGCTCGCGGCCGCCGGTACCGCCGCCAAGGAGAACACCTCGACGTCCGAGTCGACGAACCGCGAGCAGGCGAAGTCCCAGCTGCCGGCCGCTCGCGACACCTACGACCAGGCGCTCGCCGCGTACAACGCCCGAGCGGACGCCGTGGCGCAGGGAAACGCCGGAGCCGTCGGGCTGCTCAGCCAGATCAGCGGACTGAACCGCCTGAGCGAGAAGGAGCCCACGATCCTGTGGGCGCACATCCTCATCGCCGCGCTGTTCTTCATGATCGAGCTGCTGCCCGTGCTGGTGAAGGTGCTCACGAGCTACGGCGACCCGAGTCTGTATGAGAAGGCCGCCGCGATCCGCAAGCAGGTGGCTCTGGATCGAGTGACGGCCGAGGGCTTCCGCGACCGCGCCGAGATCGTGACGACTCCCACGCCATCCCCGTCAGCGCAGGCGACCTGACATTGCGGCAGCCGCCACCGTCGCCGTTCCGGTCACCCTCCTAGGCGACGAGCGACAGCTTCTGCGACGCACGCAGGATGTCGGCGATCACGGATGACCGGCTCTGCTGCGCGGCGAGGGTCAGCGAGCGGATCAGAGCGACGGTCGAGGGCGTGCGCGACCAGTCCTCGCCGGTCAGGGCTGCCTCGATCGCGGCCAGCGGATGCTGAAGCACGGGGTCGTGCGTGCGGGAGTCGTCGCTCAGCCAATCGACGAGCTGGCCGATGGTCCAATCGAGACGGATTGGACCGAGATCTGTCGCCGAAGTGGTCTTGAGGGTGCTCATTGGTCCAGAATCGGGACTCATGGGCGTTGATGACAGGGCCAATGGCTGGCCGGTGGACCACGGATCGGCCATTCCCGCGCGATCCACAGATGCACCGTCGACTCTCGTCCGCGCGGGCGAGGTCTCCTCGGGGGCATTGTCTGCACGGTTGGGCCGCTGGACCCACGGAGACGGCACTCTGGCGGCGCGGCTGGCCCGCGGGGTCGAGGCGCTGATCGCGGGTGGCGAGCTGCGCCCCGGCGACCGCCTGCCGGCCGAACGCGCACTCGCCGCTGCGAGCTCCGTGTCGCGCGGAACGGTCGTCGCCGCCTACGCCGACCTGGCCGAGCGCGGCCTGGTCGACCGGCGGCAGGGGAGCGGCACACGCATCGCCGGTGCAGCGGCATCCGTGGTGCCCGTGCAGCGGCAGGGGCGAGGGGAGGCGCTGTTCTCCGCGCTGCCCAACGCGATCGACCTGTTGCGCACCGTGCCGCAGATCTCCGAACTGGGCGTGCAGCTCATCAGCGATCACAAGCCGCGACTCGAACTGGCACTCCTGCCCGAGACCGACCCGGCGGGCCTCCCCGCGCTGCGGACGCTCATCGCCGACATGTACACCACCGAGGGCACTCCCACGACGCCCGAGCAGATCCTCGTCACGCACGGTGCGCAGCAGGCGATCAGCCTCGTCGTCAACGCGCTCGTCAGCCCCGGTGACATCGTGCTCGCCGAGGAGATCACCTGGCCGGGCGTGACCGACTCGGTCAGCCTGCGCGGGGGCACGGTGCACGGCGTCCCGATGGGTCCCGACGGGCTCGATGTCGACGCTCTCGAACAGGCGCTCGCCCGACTGCGACCCGTGCTCGTCGCGCTCAACCCGCACCACCAGAACCCCACCGGCTCGCGCCTCCCCGCTGCCGCGCGGCACCGCGTCGCCGAACTCGCCGCCCAGTACGGCGTGCCGGTGATCGAGGACCGTGTCGTGGCCGGCATCTCCTTCGACGGGGTGGTGCCGCCGACCCTCGCGGCCGAGCGCGCAGACTCCCCGATCATCGTCGTGGAGTCGGTGTCGAAGTGGGTATGGGCGGGGCTGCGCATCGGGTGGCTGCGCGCCGACCCTGTGCTCGTGCGACGCCTGCGCGGGGCACGGCAGCTCGCCGACCAGTCCACGAGCGTACCGGGGCAGCTCCTCGCGCTCGACCTCATCGCCCGCGCCGACGACCTCCGTCGGGCGAACAGCCGCATCCACCAGGAGCGACTGCGGCTGCTGCAGGAGCTGATGGCCGAGCACCTGCCCGACTGGAGGGTCGAGCCGCCGCGCGGCGGTCTGTCGCTGTGGGTCCGGGTTCCCGCCGGTTCCGCCGCCGCGCTCGCGAGGGTGGCCGCGGCGCACGGCGTCTCGATCGCGGGAAGCGCGGCCTTCGCGGTGTCGGCGTCTCCCGACGACCACATCCGCATCCCGTTCACCGCACCGGACGACGTCCTCGCCGAGGGCATCCGTCGGCTCGGAGCGGCCTGGCGCGAGTATCGGGAGACTCTCGGGATGCCTTCCTAGGATGACGCGCATGACGCGCATGCAGAGCCGGACCCCGCGGACTCAGACCCTGTGGATCTCGATCGCCGGCGTGCTCGCCGTCACGGCCTACGCGGCGTGGGCGGCGGTGCAGATCCTCGTGCTCAATCCGCTCGCCGCGGTTCCCGGGCGCACGCTCGACCAGATCCGCTCCGAGATGTCTGCGGCGGGTGAGGAGCTCCTGTGGGAGCCGGTGGCTTTCATCCTCGGTATCGGCGTGGTGCTGGCGGTCGTGGTCGCGATCGTCTCGATCCGCGGGCGCGCGCATCCGATGGTCCCCGCGATGAGCTTCCTGGCACTGCTGATGCTCGGCGCATTCGGCTACTTCGCCGCGTCGTTCGGCCCGGGCATGAGCCTGGCCGACACGTTCGGGATCGGCGGCGCGGACTACTCGCCCTGGGCGCGACCGCTCTACGCGGTGAGCCTCCTCGCCGGCGCCGCGCTGGTCGTCGGCGCGGCAGTGACCGGGATGCGTCGGCGGACGGTCACAGCTCCCGCATGACGGCGGATGCCGGCATCCAGCCCGGCCGTCGCACGCAGCCAGTAGCGTTGTTCCATGGTCAACTATCGCTATCTCGGCAACAGTGGTCTCAAAGTCTCGGAGATCACCTACGGCAACTGGGTCACCCACGCCTCGCAGGTCGGCGACGACGCCGCAGTCAAGACCGTGCACGCCGCACTGGACGCCGGAATCACCACCTTCGACACCGCCGACACCTACGCCAACACGGCTGCGGAGGTCGTTCTCGGCAAGGCGCTGGAGGGGCAGCGCCGTGAGGGGCTGGAGATCTTCACGAAGGTCTACTTCCCGACCGGCCCCAAGGGTCCGAACGACACCGGCCTGAGCCGCAAGCACATCTTCGAGTCGATCAACGGCTC
>JAQZBG010000371.1 GCA_029239165.1 Microbacterium sp.
GGTGAAGATCACGACGATGAGGAACACGCCCCACGCGATCGCGGCGCCGTAGCCGAAGCGGTTGTAGCTGAAGGCCTGCTGGTAGAAGTACAGGACCATTGTCAGGCCGCCCTGGCCCGCGCCGCCGCTGTTGGGGTTCGTCGTGCTCGAGCTCGCCGTGAGCACCTGCGCCTCGGTGAAGCTCTGCATTCCCGTGACCGTCGAGACGACGAGGACGAAGATGATCGTCGGGCGCAGCAGCGGCAGCGTGATCGAGAAGAAGCTGCGGATGGGGCCGGCGCCGTCGAGCTTCGCGGCCTCGTAGACCTCGCCGCCGATCGACTGCATGCCGGCGAGGAAGATGATCGCGTTGTACCCGGTCCACTGGTATGTGATGAGGATCGAGATCGTGAGCTGGATGCCGAAGGGCGTCGACAGCCACTGCACTCCGGGCAGCCCCAGGGCGTGCAGGAAGGAGTTGGCGAGGCCGAAGTTCTCGCCGAAGATCGAGCCGAACAGCACCGCCATCGCCACGACCGAGGTGATGTTCGGCACGAAGTAGGCGATGCGGAAGGCCGTGCTGAAGCGCACGGCGTTGTTCAGCATCGCGGCGACCGCGATCGCGATCGCGAGCATCGGGAACGTCGACAGCGCGAAGATCACGAAGGTGTTGCGCACCGACAGCCAGAACGTGGGGTCGGAGAAGAGACGCGTGTAGTTGTCGACGCCGGTCCACTGCGCCGTGCCCAGCCCGTTCCAGTCCTGGAACGACAGGACCAGCGAGTACAGGGTCGGGAAGAGGCCGAAACCGAGGAAGAGGAGGAAGAACGGCGCGACCGCGACGTACATCGGCCAATGCCGGATCAGGCCCCGGCCCCGGGGGCGCGCGCTGGGGCGCACCCCCGAAGCCGTCATGACGCGTGTGGCGGATGTCACTTAGAGCGCTCCCACACCTGCTGGGCGGCAGCGAGGGCGTCGTTCCAGGCCTGCTGCGGGTCCTTGCCCTGCGACTGCACGTTGGCGAGCTCCGTGATGAAGGGGGCCTGGAGCTCGTTGTCGATCGGGCTGGTGTAGCTGATCGGCATGTTCTCGGATGCCGTCTTGAACACGTCCGTGGTCACCTGGCCGCCGAAGAACGCGTCGGGCTGCTGCAGGGCGGGCTCGCTGAGCGCGGCGGTCGACGAGGGGAAGTTGCCGACCTCGGTGTACGTCGTCGCCTGGTTCCCGGCATCCAGGAGGTAGTTGACGATCTTGATCGCTTCGTCCTTGTTGCCGGTGGCCGCGGGGATCGTGAGGAACGATCCGCCGATGTTGGCGGGACCGCCCGGCATCGCGGTGACGTTCCATTTGCCCGAGGTGTCGGGGGCGTTGCTCTTCAGGTCGCCCTGATACCAGGCGGCGCCCAGGAGGGTCGGGAGCGTGCCGTTGTTGACGGCGGCGGCCCAGTCGGGGCTGCCGTCCTGGATGCCGGCGACGAGGCCGCGCTGGTTCGCCTCGATCGCGGTGTCCCACGCCTTCTTGACCTGGGCGCTGTCGCCGAGGAACTCGCCGTCCTTCGACACCATCTTCGTCTCACCCTGGCCCATGACCTTGGTGAAGACGTCTTCGAGCGACACCTCGAGGTACGCGCCGGTGGCGGCCTTGAGCTTCTCGCCGAAAGCGAAGTAGTCGTCCCACGTCTTGGTGGCGGCGGCGACGGCGGCCGGATCGGTGGGAAGTCCCGCGGCGGCCAGAACGTCGGTGCGGTAGTAGAGGGCCGTCGGGCCGATGTCGGTGGGGAGTCCGATCAGCTTGCCGTCGGGGGTGGTGGCCTCGGCGAGCTTCCAGTCGGGGAAGTCGGAGAGCTTGTCGTCGATGCCGAGGGTCTTGAGGTCGGTGAAGAGGTCGGCCTGCTGCAGGAAGTAGGGCATGTCCTCGCCCTTGACCCCGGTGATGGTGGGGATGCCGCTGCGGCCGGTGAAGACGGTGACGAGCTTCTGCTTGACGTCGTCGCCGATCGTGGTGACCTCGATCTTGTCATCGGGGAACTGGCTCTTGGCCGAGTCCAACACGCTCTCGCCGAGGCCGCCGGACCAGGTCCAGAGCGTGACGGGGCCGTCGGACGAGCCGCCGGAGCCGCTGGAGCAGGCCGAGAGGGATGCAGCAGCGGCGACCGCGACGGCGACGGTGCCGATCGCGCGTCGGTGACGCGAGGTGAGGGTCATCATGGGTGGTTCACTCCTTGATTCGGGTGCGGTGCGAGGAAGAGGTGGGGCAGGATGCCGCGGGCGCGGCGAACGGCGAAGCGCTGTCGTGCAGCGCGTCGCGGAGGAAGGCGAACCGGGTCGGGTCGGCGGCCGCCGGGTGGGCGTCGAGCCAGGGGAGCAGCTCGTCGAGACGGGGAGCGGCGGCGGCACCGCCGGGGCGCGACACGGTGATGGCCGCGACGAGGGTGGCGAACTCGATCCGCTCGCGCAGCGACCAGTCCGTGAGTTCGGCGGCGGCGAGGGCGCCGCCGAACACGTCGCCGGCGCCCGTGGCATCCACGAAATCGATGACGACGGCGTCGACCTCGACCTCCTCGCCCGCGGCGGAGTCGACGGCGACGGCACCGTGGCTGCCGCGGGTGACGACGGCGAGGGGGACACGCGCGGCGAGGGCGCGGGCGGCGGAGCGGGCATCGCCGGTGCGCGTGTAGGCGCGCGCCTCGGCCTCGTTGGGGAGGAAGGCATGGCATCCCTCCAGCACGTCGAGGGCGGTGGCGTCCCACTGCTCGTCGGCGTCCCAGCCGACGTCGGCGAAGACCTTCGTGCCGTGAGCGGCGCGTTCGCGGATCCACGGCGAGACCGAGTCGTCGAGGTGGAGGGCGGCGACCGGGGTGACGGGAGCCTCCCGAAGGAGGGATGCCAGGGGAGCGGCGGGTCGGCCTCCGGTGACGAGGGCGCGATCGCCGTCGTAGGTGATCGCGGCGGTGACCGGCAGGCCCCAGTCGGAGCGCTCGCGGATGCCGTCGATGATGCCCTCATCGGCCAATCGGTCGCGGATGAGCCGGGAAAGCGGGTCGGAACCCGCGTCGGCGACCAGGGCGGTGGGGACGCCGAGACGTGCGGCCGCGATCGCGTAGTTGGCGATGCCGCCCGGACCCCAGCCGAACGCGGGGGTCCAGTGTTCCTCGCCGAGGCGCGGGGCGCCGTCGAGGTCGGCGAAGACCAGATCGAGGAAGAGCTGCCCGGCTGTCAGAAGGCGGGGCGTGGGACCGGATGCAACTGTCATCGGCCCCTCCTCTCTTCGGTGACGACCGGGGCGTTTCACCGTTTATAGCATTCGTCGCTCAGGAACGCGCAAACTTTTGCGTGTAAATATTTTGTTACTGAGCGATTTTGAGCGATAAG
>JAQZBG010000372.1 GCA_029239165.1 Microbacterium sp.
GATCCACGCGAGGGCGGATTCGTTGTCGTCGAGGTAAGGGTCGGGGATGAGGTCCGCCCGCAGCAGGTCGAGATGCACCACGCCGGGGACGACGGCGGGGATCCACGCATCGGCCACCTGCGCGGGGCCGCCGCTCGGGCGGACGCACCAACCATCGGCGAGCGGGCGGCGGATGAGGGGAAGGGCGGACGCGACGCTCACGGGACGGCTCCTGCTTCGAGGCCTCTGCAGTTCCCACTCTGGAGCAGCATGAAGGCGATTGGGGGAATGGGGGATGACGCCGTCCAGCTTCTCAGCTTCGTCGGCAGGGCGGGGGATTTGCGGGACGCGTCGGGCGAAGACGCTGATCACGCCAGCGGCGCTGCAGGGCTGGCGAAATGTGCCACTGTACCGGTACAGTGTTCGTATCTGTACCGATACAGAAAGGACACATCATGGAACCCCCAGACGATCACGGCACTCGTCCTCGCCGAACGAGCCGCAACCGATAGAGCCGGCAACGACCCCCACCGTCAGCGACGAATCGACGCCCTCCGCGAGCGGGACCGTTCCCGACGCCCTCCGCGAGCGGGACCGTTCCCTTGCGGCACGAGTCAAGGCGGATCGATGGCTGCGCGCGCGAGCATCCCTGGCCCGCGTCATCCGGCGCGTGGCGGAGGCGGTCGAGCCGCCGCGCCCTGCGTGCGTCACCGCCGCGACCGATCCGTGCTGAGACCGACCGAGCCGATTCCCCCGTCGGGCAGAATGGGGGAGGAGGTGGTCGAGGTGGAGCGGGTGACGCTGAAGACGATCGCCGAGCGCGTCGGCGTGAGCCGCATGACCGTCTCGAACGCCTTCTCGCGACCGGACCAGCTCTCCGAAGACCTCCGCACCCGGATCCTCGCCGCTGCCGATGAGCTGGGCTACGCCGGCCCCGACCCGGCCGCCCGCGCCCTCGCCCGCGGACGCACCGGAGTCATCGGAATGGTGCTGACCAACTCGCCGCGCGACGCCTTCACCGACGATGTCGCGGTCGGCTTCGTCCGGGCGGTCGCCGGCTCGCTCGCCGACGCCGGCTACTCGCTCGTCCTGCTGCACGGCTCGGAGAAGAACGGCGTGGTCCCGGCCAGGGACATCGCGATGGACGGTGCCATCGTCTACTCCTGCGCGCCCTCGGCATCGGCGTTCGCCGCGCTGCGGGAACGGCGGCTGCCGATCGTGAGCGTCGAGGGCTCACCGTCGCCCGGGGTGCCGGACATCGGCATCGACAACGCCTCGGGCGCCTACCAGGCGGCGAAACACCTCGTCGACCTGGGCCACCGTCGTATCGCGATCGTCACCGACGCACTCGACGCCGACAACACGCCGTCGTCGTCGGGCTCCCTCGCCACGACCTCCACCACGATCGCCGGAAGGCTCGAGGGGTGGATGCGCGCGCTCGAAGAATCCGACATCGTCCCGATCCTCGTCGGCACCCCCGCCCTGACGATCGACGACGTCCTCCGGGAACGGATCGATCGGATGCTGGACGATCCGCCGACGGCCGTGCTGGCCTTCTCGGACCTCGCCGCGCTCGAGGTCATGGAGCGCGCGAAGAGCCGCGGCATCCGGGTGCCCGAGCAGCTGTCGGTCGTCGGCTTCGACGACAACCCGCTCGCCGCACGTGTCTCTCCCGCCCTGACCACTGTCCGCCAGGACATCGACGCGAAGGGCGACGCGGCCGCGCAGACGCTGCTGGCCCTGCTGCGAGAGGACGAGGCCACGCCCGTGCAGCGGCTCCCCACGGAGTTGGTGGTGAGGGATTCCACCGCTCGGCCGGCATCCTCGTAGCCCTGACCGCCGCGTCGTGCTGCAGTTCGTCCCCGGCCCGCGCCGTGCGCGCGGAGACGGACGCTGGCGACAGAGGTGCCCATCCTGCGAAGGACACCGGTTCATCCCCGCGATGGATGCACAGCGAGGCACCTCGGGAGAGGCTGGAAGACGCGGGGCTTCCCCGCGCGATTCTGGGGGAATGGACATGCGGAGATTCTTGAATGATCGGCCTGCTCGTGGGGCGAAAACCTGGTCGGGGCTGGCAGCTCTCGCGCTCGTAGCGGGAGCGCTCGCCGGATGCAGCGCCCCGACACCGGAGCCGGTCGACCCATCGCAGGGGGCGAAGGGGTTCCCCGTGGGGGAGTGGGAAGGCTGCGCGCTTCCCGGGCAACCGGATCGTCGGTGCGGGTCGGTGGAGGTCGGGGCGGCGAGCGGCGATGACGACATCAAGGTCGCGATCGCGGTGGCTGTCACGCCCGCCCGCAGAACTGACGCCCCGTCGAAGGGCGTGCTGTTCGTCGATCCGGGTGGCCCCTTGCTATCAGGGATCACTTCGCAGGCGGGATTCGCCGCGACGGCCGATTCCGACATCCGCGACAACTTCGACATCGTCGGGTACGACCGGCGCGTGTTCGGACGCAGCGCCCCGATCACGTGCGACATCGCGGACCCGCCCCTGTTCAACGAAGACGACATCGACGAGGTGTGGTCCTCCTTCGAGCCGGCGGCGCAAGCCGAGCTGAAGAGATGCGAGCACGAGACGGATGGACGAGTGCTCTCCGCCGGGATCAAGGCAGGGGTCCGCGACCTCGAGGCCGTCCGTGAGGCCGTGGATGCCGACCAGATCAACATGCTGGCGATCTCTTACGGGACCCTCCTCGGCCAGGCGTACCTCGCCGAGCATCCGGACCGCGTGCGCACGCTGATCCTCGACGGCACAGTCGACCCGGAGATCACCGGTCCGCAGGAGACCCTGAACGGCATGATGGAGAATTCCGAGGCGGCCGCGAGCTACGGCACCGACCGCGATCCCACGGTCGCGGAAGGGTTCGGACCGGCGTACGAGAAGGTCGCAGCGACCTACGAAGCATCCGCGCCGTACTCCCAGCACCTCGCGTACAACTGCACCGACTTTCCGTGGCCGTCGAGCCCGGCGCACGAGGCCGATGGGCTCACGGTCGAGCAGCAGGCGAACGTCCTCACCACGTCCGCCCACTGCTACGGCTGGCGAGAGGCCGATCCTGTCGGCGCGCTGGACTTCCCGGACGCCGCGCCGAAGCCGCTGCTCACCAACTCCCTCGATGACCGGCGTACGCCGATCGGCGATGCGCGTTCCGTTGCCGAACGGACGGGCGGCGTGCTGATCACCATGCCCGGAAACTTCCATGGGCTGGTGAACAACTTCACGTGCCCGACCGAGTTCGCCACCGAGTATCTCCTCACCGCGCAGTTGCCGACGGCATCCGTGTGCCCGAAGCCGCAGCCGATCGAGAAATGATCGAGCCGTGCCGCGCGACTACCGGCGCATCCGGTCGGTCGAATACTCCGGAGCCGCGTACGTCCCGCCCTGCGGCATCGACTCATCGAACGGCTCTTCGGCGCCCCAGGCGGCAGCGTCGTCCTGCGGTGCGAACCCGATCGCCGCCCCCGCATCCAGATCCCACCAGCGCGCCGAGTTGGCGGACACGGCATAGAACACGGCCGTGTGCTCCGTCGTCGTCATCGCGGCGACGAACGCGCGCACGGCATCCGCAGGGCTGAGCCAGGTGCGCTGTTCGCGCGCGGATCCCGGTTGCTGCTCATAGCTGCCGATGCGCACCGACACGGTGCTGACGCCGAACTTGTCGGCGTAGAGCCGGCAGAGCGCTTCGCCCGCCACTTTCGACACCCCATAGAAGCCATCCGGCCGGGGCGGCATGTCCGGCGAGACGCGCTCGCCAGAGGGATACATGCCTGTCAGGCGGTTGCTGCTCGCGAAGACCACTCGCGGAACTCCGGCTCGTCGAGCCGCCTCCAGGACGTGATACGTCCCGA
>JAQZBG010000020.1 GCA_029239165.1 Microbacterium sp.
TCCTCGGGGGTCGGCGGAATGTGCCCGATGCGAGCAGCCACGGATCGACGTCCTCGTCGAAGACCGAGATGACGCGCCCCATCACCGCGTCGGCCCCGTGCTCGCGCCACACCGTGATGAGCGACGAGAGCCAGCCTTCGCGCGGGATCTCGTCGTCGTCGATGAAGGCCAGGAGGTCGCGATCGCCGCATTCGCCGAGGATCCGGTTGCGAGCGGCGACGATCCCCGCCGTCGGCTCGATCACGTAGCGGACCGGGAGTCCTGTGCCCGTGGCCACTTCGCGGGCGGAGCCCTCCGGGTCGTTGTCGACGACGAGCACGTCGATGTCGAGACCGAGGTCGGCGCATTCGGCGATGCGCGCCGGCAGGGTACGCAGCAGCGCTTCCAGGAGGTCGGGCCTCCGGTAGGTGGGTATGCCGATCGTCAGCGCGATCGAGTCGCTCGATTCCGGTCCCCTGGTCATCCGCACCATCCCCATGGCAGTCTCGCGCCTTCACTCCGGCGCGCGGCTCATCGTATCGTGATCCTCTGAAGCCCGTGTCCCGAGGCGTGTCTCGCGTATAGTCGTTCTCCTGGGAGTCGACGTCGGTCGCGACTCTGGGGAATTCGACCGGCGACCCGAGGCGATCCGTGACGCGGATCCGGGGGGAGGATCGCGTGTCAATCGAGCACGGACGGCTTGCCGTGGTGGTCGTGAACTACGCCTCGGCGCGGCTTCTGCACCGCAATCTGGTGGTCGTCGCCCGTGAGGCGCAGGCGATCGATCCGGACACGATGGTGATCGTGGTCGACAACCTGTCGACGGCCGACGAGCGTCGAGCTGCGCAGGAGATCGCGAACGCGAACGATTGGGTGCTGATAGCGCCCGAGTCCAATACGGGCTTCGGCGGCGGCGTGAACATCGGTGTGACGCGCGCGCTCGCCGACGGCGCGACCGACGTCCTCGTCATAAACCCTGATGCGCACATCGACCGCGAGTCGCTGCGTCGACTCGAAGCGACGACAGCAGCATCCCGGACCACACTCGCCTCGCCGATGATCTCCGATTCGGACGGACGGACGTGGTTCGCCGGTATCGACCTCCTGCTCGACGACGGCACGATGCGCGCTCGACGCAAGCGCGTGGCGGGTGACCCGCAGCCGTTCGAACCGTGGTTGAGCGGCGCGTGCCTCTGGATCACGCGTGAGGTCTGGGAGCTCGCCGGCGGATTCGACGACGACTACTTCCTGTATTGGGAGGATGTCGACTTCTCGAGACGGGTCGTGTCAGCCGGCGGGTCGCTGGCGCTCGTCGAGGACGCGAGCGCGGTGCATGACGAGGGCGGAACGCAGCGCTCCGATCCCGAGGTCTCGCGGGCGAAATCCGAGACCTACTACTACTACAACATCCGGAATCGGATGCTCTTCGCGGTGCGTCATCTCGACGACGCGGGCGTCCGGCGCTGGCGCCGCGCGATACCGCGAACAGCTCGTGAGGTGATCCTCCGCGGAGGACGCCGTCAGCTCATCCAGTCGGTCGCCCCGCTCCGCGCCTACCTTCGCGGCGTACGGGAGGCTCGGCGGATCGCACGCACTCAGGGGACCGATCGGAAGGGCAGGACATGGTCGTAGACGCATACCACCGTCTCGCGCGCGCTCAGAAGGGGCACGCGCGCGGCGCCCCCGCATACTCCGTGTATGTGAATCGTCGGATCGGACGAGTCCTCGCCGCTGTCGCGTACCGCATCGGGCTCACGCCGAACCAGGTCTCGATCATCAGCGCGGTGCACTCGTTCGTCGCGATCGGGCTCATCGCGTTCGGGCCGGTGAACGTTCCGATGGGCGTGCTGATCGCGGTGCTGCTCGTCCTCGGCTACGCCTGGGATTCGGCCGACGGCCAAGTCGCGCGTCTGCGCGGCGGGGGCAGCCCGCAGGGCGAGTGGCTGGACCACTTCATCGACACGCTCAAGATCGCGTCCCTCCATCTGGGGGTGCTGATCGGTCTCTATCGCGTCCTCCCGGAGACGCCGGTCCTGCTGCTGATCCCGATCGTCTTCAGCGTCGTCGCCTCGACGACCTTCTCGGGGATGCTCCTCAACGACCTCCTCAAGGGCAAGCACGCGGTGGCGTCGACCCACGAACGCGGCGGGGGCACGCTCGCCCGATCGCTCGTTCTGCTGCCCACCGACTTCGGCCTGGTCTGTCTCGTGTTCGTGCTCTGGGGTTGGACGCCCGCGTTCCTCATCGGCTACGGCCTGCTGTGCGCCGCGGCGATCCTGTTCCTCGCGCTCGCCGCGGTCAAGTGGTTCCGCGAGATCGGAAGGCTCGGTGCGCAGGCATGACCGGCGAGAAGATCCTGGTGGTGTGCGCGGCCAACGTCTGCCGGTCGCCCTTGGCGGAGCTCGCGCTACGCCGGGGTCTCGGGGCGGACTCGGCGATCTCGGTGAGCAGTGCAGGCGTCCGCGTGACGGAGGGCGATGCGATCTGCACGCTGGTCTCCTCGCTCCACGATGACGCGGAATGGCGCGAGCAGGCGCAGTCCCACCACGCCCGACCTGTGACGATCGACCTCATCGAACAGTCCAGCCTGGTGCTCGCTGCGTCGCGGGACATCCGTGGTGAGCTGGTGCGGCTCGCTCCGCGCTCGCGCGATTGGATGTTCACGCTCAAGGAGGCGGCCCATCTCGGAGCGGGCTTCTCCTCGGCGGGTCCCGACCGTGTGGCGGACTATGTCGCCTATCTGGATCGAGCCCGCTCACGGTCGGTGCCGCTCACCAGCACCGGCGGCGTCGAGCACCGGATCAGGCGTCTCTTCCGCAACCGGAGTGCCGTCGATCCGGCCAGCATCGCCGACCGGCACGGCAGCCGAGGTCACCGCGAAACCCTCACCGAGGTGCAGTCGGCCACGGCGGCCGTTCTCGCTCAGCTCGGTGGACACCGTCGGCACGCATCCTGAACGAAACCTTGTGGTTTCCTGTTTCCCGCACTATCATTAGCCGATGCCGCGTTCTGCGCGGTGGGGACCGAAGCCGAGGGGGCTTCGGAATGGGGATCTGGGTTCTGGGGAGCTGCAGTGTTCAATGTTTCATCATGCCGTTCTGGGGACGGCTCTTCGCGCTCGAGACGGGCGATGTTCATCGCGCCTCTCGTGGCGCTGGCGCTCGTGACGGCAGGCTGCACGGCAGCCCCCGAAGCCTCCGAGGCGCCGACACCCGAGGGCACCAGCACCACGGATTGGACGCCACCCGCCGAGGAAGAGACCGCAGGTCCGACCGAGGCCCCGGCGGTGACCGAGGAGAGCGGAGCGCTCGACGCGCCGATCGCTCTGTCGACCGACATGGTCGTCACCATCGACAAGATCTCGACCATGACCGTCAAGCCGGAGACGCCGGGCGAATACGCCGGTCCGGCTGTCGTGGTCGAAGTCTCCGTATCCAATGATTCGAAGCAGGCGCAGAGCCTGGAATCGGCTGTCGTCAGCCTGACGACAGACGATGGAGACATCGGAGTGGCCACGACCGCAGGGCCGAACAAGCCCCTGACGGGCGATCTGGCCGCCGGCGCGGAGTCCTCCGGGACTTACGTCTTCATGCTCGACCCGACAAAGGGACGCTCGGTGAAGATCAGCGTCAACTACGCCGCGGGCGAGCCGGTGGCGACCTTCGCCGGCACTCTGTCCTGAGGTGCGCGCGTTTTCGTGCACCGTCCTGTCATCGCACTTTCGCAATTTCATACTCGAGAACGTTCTGCGGCTGGGGAGTCACTAATGGGGAACACAACAACCACGAGGCGGGCGCTGGGAGCGCTGGCTTCTGTCGTGACAGCAGCGTTGCTGGTCGCGGGGATGACGACGCTGGGGGCGCAGGCGGCTTCTGCTGCCGACGTGTCACCGCCGCCGCTTCTCCAGCGGGACGACAACGTCGTGACGTCGGATCCGATTCCGACGGTTCAGATCGACAACGGATATGTCTGGTCGCAGACGACGATCGGCTCGACCGTGTACGCGGTGGGCAAGTTCGACAACGCACGTGCGCCGTTGGCCGTGCCGGGGACGAGTCTCACGGCGCGGTCGAACGTGCTCGCCTATGACATCAACACGGGCCAGCTGCTGTCGTTCGCCCCGCAGGTGAACGGTGTGATCAAGGCGGTCGCGGCCTCTCCCGACGGCAGTCGCATCTACATCGGCGGGTCCTTCAACTCGGTCAACGGACAGGCGCGCTGGAACTTCGCGGCGCTGGACGCGGTGACCGGTCAGCTGGTGCCGGGGTTCAACCCGTCGATCGGCGGCAGCGGCGTCTATGCGATGGCCACCTCCGGGTCGAGTGTGTATGTCGGCGGCCTGTTCACGCAGGGCAACGGCACGGCACGCAAGAATCTCGCCGCCTTCAACGCCGCCAACGGCGCGCTGCTGAGCTGGGCGCCGCAGACCGATCTCCAGGTCGACGCCATGGTGATGGATCCGGCGGGGCAGAACGTCATCGCCGCGGGTCGCTTCTCGCAGGTCAACGGCGACCTGACGATGCGAGGCACCGCCGCGCTCGACAAGACCACCGGTGCTCTCGACACGGGGTGGGCGCTCCCGCAGACCGTCAAGAACGGCTCGAACACGGGAACGAGCTCCGGTAAGGCCGGCATCTTCGGCCTGGCCGCTGATGCCAACGCCGTGTACGGCACCGGTTGGGTGTACGCCGATGCCGCCACCGGAAACTTGGAGGGGACCTTCTCGGCAGAGGCCGGGACCGGCCAGGTGCGCTGGATCTCCGATTGCCTCGGCGATCACTACGGCGTCTATTCCACGGGCAAGGTCGTCTACACGACGAGCCACACGCACGCCTGCAGCACGCAGGGCATGCACCCCGAGCAGAACCCGCGCACGCACCGCTACTCGGAGGCCTACACGGCCGACGCGCGAGGCACGCTCGGCAACCAGCCCGCGGCTGGCAGCACCTACAAGAACTGGGTCGGCACGCCGGCGCCGTCCGCATACGCCTGGACGCCCGACTGGGCTGTCGGTGTGACGACGGGTATGGGGCAGGCCGGCCTCTCCATCACCGGAGCGGGCAACATGATCTCGATCGGCGGAGAGTTCCGCTCGGTCAACAACGGCCGCTTCGAGGGACTCGTCCGCTTCTCGACGACACCTCCGGCCGGAGCGAAGGACGGACCGCGTCTCTCGGGAGCGAACTGGACCGCCACGGCGCAGTCCTTCATCCCGGGACGCGTGCGTGTCTCGATCCCCTCGAACTGGGATCGTGACGACCTGACGCTCACATACGAGCTGCGCCGCGCGGGCACCGCGACGCCGGTCGCCACTCTGACAGCAGACGCGACATGGTGGAACCGCCCGACGATCACTCTGGAAGACAAGACGGCGCCTCCTGGCACGCAGCAGGAATACACCGTCGTCGCGAAGGACGGCAACGGGAACGCGGTGAGCAGCCAGGCCGTCAGCGCGACGGTGATGGCAGGCGCGGCCTCCACGTACGTGGACGCCGTGACCGCGGACGCGCCGCAGCTCTACTACCCCCTGGGAGACTCCAGGCAGGACTGGGCGGGCGCGAACACCCCCGTCTTCGGCTCGGGTGTCACGACGTCCACGTCGGGCGTCGCGAACACCGCGACAGGAGCGTCGACATTCACCGGTACATCCACCGGACGTGTGGCGACCACGAACAAGGTGGCCGCACCCGCCGAGTACTCGACCGAGCTGTGGTTCAAGACCAACTCCACCACAGGGGGAAAGCTCATCGGCTATGGGAGCGCCGCTTCCGGCGACTCCACCAGCTACGACCGTCATCTGTACATGACCAACAACGGTCGACTCGTCTTCGGCGCCTATGACGGGAGCACCCGGACGATCCAGAACAGCACGGCCCTGAACAACAACGCCTGGCACCACGCCGTGGCGACGCAGAGCTCTGCGGGGATGAAGCTGTACATCGACGGCACGCTCGCGGCGTCCGACGCCTCCGGCACCAGCGCGGAGAACTACCTCGGGTACTGGCGCATCGGCGGAGACAACCTCAGCAGCTGGCCTTCGGCGCCGAGCTCCAAGTACTTCAAGGGAGCGCTCGATGAGGTCGCTGTCTACCCGTACGCGCTGACGTCGGCCCAGGTGCAGACGCACTACGGCGTCGGCAAGGGCTTCCAAGCGCCGACCGCCTCCTTCTCGGCGACCGCGACGGATCTCGATGTGGCCTTCGATGCCGGTGCCTCGGCTCCGGCAGGCTCTGCGACGATCACCGGCTACCAGTGGGACTTCGGCGACGAGTCGTCGGCGGGCTCCGGGGCGACGCCTTCGCACACGTATGCGGCTTCCGGAACCTACACGGTGAAGCTCACGGTCACGGACAGCAACGGGCTGGCCGCGACGGCGGAGAAGCAGGTCGTGGTCCAGGCGGCGAACGTGCTGCCGACAGCGTCCTTCGAGGTCAGCGGAACGGGGCTCTCGGTCTCTGCCGACGCGTCCGCATCCGCCGATTCGGATGGCACGATCTCGTCGTACGAGTGGAACTGGGGTGACGGAGCGACGTCGACCGGTCAGGTCGCCAGCCACGTGTACGCCACGGCGGGCACACGGACGGTGACGCTGACCGTCACCGACAACCGAGGCGGCACCGCTTCGACCACGCGTCAGGCCGTCACCACGCACGCAGACCCGGTCGCGACGTTCACGTCGACAGCTTCGGGCATGACCGTGAACGTCTCGGCCGCGGGGTCGAGTGCCTCCGACGGAGCGACGCTGTCCTACTCCTGGAATTGGGGCGACGGTACGCCCGCCGGCTCGGGAGCAACGGCAGGCCATACCTACAGTCAGGCGGGTGCGAAGGACATCACCCTCACCGTGACCGACAGTCTCGGTGGATCGGCGAGCGTCACCGAGTCCGTGACGGTGCAGGCCCAGGTCTTCGCGGCATCCGACTCGTTCGGTCGCGTCGTCTCGAGCGGTTGGGGTGCAGCTGACGTGGGTGGCACGTGGGCGCCCATGAGCGGTTCCGCCGCCGCCGCGTCCGTCGTCGACGGAGTGGGCAAGATCAACATCGGGCCGAGCGAGACCCGCGAGATGCTCCTCCAGGGCACGTCCCTCCTCGATACCTCGGGGCGGATCACGTACTCTCTGTCCTCCGGGCCTTCGACGGGAGTGGCCTATGAGGGGCTCGGTGCGCGTCGGTCCGGATCCAACGGCTACCGCGCACTCGCGTGGCACCGTGCGGACGGCAGCTCCTGGCTCGTGATCCAGCGCAACGGAACGGCGATCGCCAGCACCGCCGTGGCGGGACTGACCTGGACCGCCGGCAGCACCTTCAATCTGGCGATGGAGACGACCGGTTCCACGACCACCACCATCCGCGCCAAGCTGTGGGCAGGCGGAGCAGCCGAACCCGCCAGCTGGCAGTTGTCGACGACCGACGCGACGGCGGCCCTCCAGGTCGCGGGAGCATCCACGGTGTACTCGTACCGTTCTGGCACGGCGACGGGAAGCAACGTCGCACGCTTCGACAACTTCACGCTGAAGAACCTCGGTGCGCCGGTGCCGGATCCTGAGCCGGAGCCCACCAACGTGGCGCCCACGGCATCCTTCTCGGCGACTGCGGCGGCGCTGACGGTCAACGTCGACGGCAATGCATCCACCGATTCGGACGGCACCATCGCAACGTACGCCTGGAACTTCGGCGACGGCTCCACGGGTACCGGGGCGAAGAGTTCCCGCACGTATGCTGCGGCCGGAACCTACACGGTGACGCTCACGGTGACCGACAACAAGGGGGCGACGCACACCGCCACCAAACAGGTCACGGTCACCGCTGCTCCTGTCGACCCGGATCCCGAGCCCGAGCCGGCTCCGTTGGCGAGCGATGAGTTCGACCGGACCTCCGGTCCTGGCTGGGGCAGCGCGGTCGTTGGCGGCGCATGGACGATCGCCGGCGGCTCGCAGGCGGCGGCGACGGTCGCGGACGGTCAGGGCAAGATGGCTCTGATCGCCGGGGACACTCGCCACGCCACGCTCAACACGACCTCGATCACCGACGCCGTTCTACAGACGCAGTTCCGCGTCGATCAGGCGCCGGCAGCGGGTGGCGCGTACATCGGCGTGATCGCGCGGCAGTCGGCCGCGGGCAAATACCTGGTTCGTGCGTGGCTGCGTCCCGACGGAACCGTCTGGCTCGTGGCTCATCGCGAAGGAACCGTGCTGCTCGCCCAACCCGTGGCGGGGCTCGCCTTCACGGCGAACACCTCGTACACGCTCAAGGTCTCCGTCACCGGCACGTCGCCGACGGCGATCTCGGCGAAGATCTGGGCATCGGGGGCCACAGAGCCGGCGAACTGGCAGCTCAACACCACGGATGCGACGCCGTTGGCGGCGGGGGGCTCGGTCGGACTGAGCGGCAATCGCTCGGGGAGCGCGACGGCGGCGCTCGGCGTCTCGTTCGATTCGTTCCGGGTGACCGCCCCGTAGCAGGCGGCCCCGCGCACGCGAGGTGCGTTCTCGTCCGTCGGCGCTCACGCGTCGGCGCTCGAGGGCGCGCCTCGCTTCCTGATGCGCGCTGGCGTGTTACACATTGACCGTCCCTCCGGGGGAAGAAGGGGGACCGCGATGCCGATCATGCCGGCCGAATTCGTTCCTCGTCAGCGCCCCCGAGTAGGATCCTGACGCATGGCCACTGCTGTTCCGATAGTGCTCCTCGCGGTCGGAGGTCTCGCCGCACTGGCCCTCGTCGTTCTCGTTCTCCGAATGATGCCCCGAGCGGCATTCGTCATCTGGGCGTGCGTGCTCTTCTTCGTCCCCCTCTGGGTCGGGGTGAACATCGGCTTCTACTGGGCCGCGATCACCCTCCTCACCGCGCTGCTGATCCTCGTCAACTGGTCGATCGTCCCGCTGCGGGCGGCCGACGCGTGGGTGGCGGTGTTCGTCCTCGTCATCGTCGGCCTCTACGGCTTCGGTTCGGTGGACCTCGCGTCTCTTGTCGCCGCGCTGCTCGAATGGGTGATCCCGTACATCTGGGGCCGTGTGGTGCTCGCCCGAGTCGGAGCCGCCTGGGTGACCTCGACCATCGCGATCGTCGCTGTCATCGCAGCGGCCCTCGCTGTCGTGGAGTTCTTCACGTCGTTCAATCCGTTCGTGCTCGTACCGGGTTCGGGGGTCATCTTCGACACCTGGAGCCCGCTGCAGGAGCGCGGTGGCGTGTTGAGGGCGGAGGGCGCTTTCGGGCACTCGATCGCGCTCGGTGCTGCCCTGGCCATGTCGTCCGCATTCGTCGTCGCGACGAGGTGGCGGCTCCTCCCGAAGATCAGTGGGGTGGTGATCATCGCGGTGGCGACGGTGCTCACCTTCAGCCGGGTGGGTCTGCTCACGCTCGTGCTCACGCTGATCCTGTCCACGTTCCTGATCGCCGGCGTCTCCACTCGTTTCCGGGCCACGGTCGCCGTGGCCGGCGCGATCGGAACGGCCATCGTCATCCCCATCATCGACACGGTCTTCGGGGCAGCGGGGGAGGAGGCGGGCGGAAGCGCGGACTACCGAACCGATCTGCTCGTGCTCCTCGAACAGGTGCAGGTCTTCGGCAACCCGGGCGACTGGCACTCTCTCGTCTCGGGCGACTACTACCTCGGCTACTTCGCCAGGTCCGTCGACAATGCTCTCGTCCTCACGCTGTTGCGCTACGGCTACGTGCCGACCTTCCTCATCATGGCCGCCGTCGTGTGCGCTGCATGGATGGCGCTGCGACGTTCCACGCGAAGCCCGGCGGCGCTCGCGGTCGTCGGACAGCTTCCGAGTCTCGTCGTGGTCGCCCTCATCACGCAGTACAGCATGTTCCTCTGGTTCTGTGTCGGCCTCGCGATCACCTGGGCGAGAGACTCGCCCAGGCTGCGGGAGTCCGGCGAACAAGCCGCGCGGGTCGATATCGGCGCGCCGGAAGGGCTGCGGCTGCCGAGCGCCGCACGTCCGGCCCATCCACAAGCGTGAGGCTGCGGAAACGTTGACTCAACTACAATCGAAATCTCAGGGGGAATGGGGAACCATGGGCGAGAGCCGGGTCAGTCTGCGCGTCATCGCGAGTTCGTTGCGCAAGTTCTGGTGGCTGATCGTGTTGACCGCCGTTCTCGGGGCAGCGGGATCTTACGGATATGCATCGCTGCAGACGCCGCTCTTCCAGGCGACGACTTCTTTGTACTTCGCGCTCAATCAGGGGACGAGCGCTTCCGACCTCAACCAGGGATCGGTGTACACGCAGAGCCAGATGCTGTCATTCGCGCAGCTCGCCACCAGCTCTCGCGTCCTCGACCCCGTCATCGAAGAGCTCGACCTCGACACCACGTCGCGTGCCCTGGCGCGCGACATCGAGGTCTCCATCCCGCAGAGCACCGTCACCCTCCGGGTCACGGGCATCGCCGACGGCGCGGAAGAATCCGCCGAATTGGCGAACGCTGTCGCGGACCAGCTCATCGTCGCGGTCAAAGACGTCGCGCCCAAGGACCCGCAGGGTGAGTCCACGATCACTGCGCAGGTCATCGACGACGCGGTGGTGCCCGAGTTCCAGTTCACACCGAGCAAGCCTCGTGATGCCCTCCTCGGCGGCTTTCTGGGCGGGGTGCTCGGCCTGGCTGTCGCGATCCTGGTCGGGGTGCTCGACACCCGGGTACGCAACGAGGAGACGCTCACGCAGGCAGGTGGCGACCCGGTGCTGGGTGTCGTCTCGAAGTCGCCGCTGCTGGCGACGCGCGGTATCGCCGTGGCGCAGGAACCGCTCGGGCATACCTCGGAGGAGTTCCGCCGCATCCGTTCCGCTCTGGCGTATGCGAACGTGTCGTCTCGCGTGAAGGTTCTCCTGGTCACGTCGGGCATGCCGGCCGAGGGCAAGTCGACGGTGTCGGTGAACCTGGCCATGACGCTCGCGGGCCTCCGCAACTCCGTGCTGCTGATCGACGCCGACATGCGTCGCCCGCGTGCGCACGAGCACGCGGGCATCGATGGCTCGATCGGGCTCACCAGCGTGCTGCTCGACGAGGTCGAGTTCGAGGTGGCCAAGCACAGCGTCGCCGACAGCACTCTGGATATCCTGCCTGCCGGTACCGTGCCTCCCAACCCGGCAGAACTGCTCACGTCGTCGCGCATGGCGCAGCTGCTCGATTTCGCCGCAGCCGAGTACGACTACGTCGTGATCGACTCGCCGCCGACGCTGAGCGTCGCGGATGCGAACCTGTTCGCCACCCAGACCGACGGGGTCATCCTCGTGGTCGATGCGACCAAGACGCGCCGTGCCGCACTGACGAAGAGCATCCGGTCGCTCGAGTCCGGAGGAGCCCGCATCCTCGGAACGGTTCTGAACAGGGCTCGTCCCGATCGGCATCGCAGCGAGTACTACAGCGATTGACCGCTGGCCGGGTTGACGCCATCATGGCGTATATCGGTCGAAAGGTGTCGTCCGTTTGTCTTTGCCTCTCGAGCCGGTTACTCTTCATGAGTTGCGAGGGGGACTCGCACTTCACCGCCGGGGTGTAAACAGCGGCGAGGTGCTGGTTGATCGTTGAACCTGCCCCAGAAAACGGTGACATCATGTCCTTTCCGTTCCTGCGGCATCGGCCGACGTCGCTCAGGGAGCGGCGCGTCCGGCGGCGACAGCTCCTGTCCCCGTCATCGACGACAACATGGACCGCACCGTCCGCTCCGGCTGGGGATCTTCGACCGTCGGAGCGTGGCGCATCGTCGAAGGCTCCTCCAGCGTCACCGGAGATGTGGCTCTGCTCTCGAGCCGCAAGCCGGGCATCACTGCGCGGGCGACCGTGGGCGGCGTCTCGGCTGCCGACGTCGACAGCCGGTTCTCGCTCTCCATCCCGAAGCTTCCCGTCGGCGGGCCCCTCTATCTGGCGCAGGCGGTCCGGGTCTCGGGGAAGGACTCCTACGGAGTGCGCGTCCGCGTGCACCCTGACGGCTCGGCCTATGTGTCCCTCGTCCGGCTCACCGACCTCACCGGGGTCAAGAGCCTTGCTGAGCGTCGCCTTCCGGTGACAGTGAAGAGCGGCACCTCGCTGGACGTGGCTCTTCGCGTGGCAGGCACCAACCCGGTCGCTCTCTCGGCGAAGGCATGGGTCACCGGTGCGGCAGAGCCGTCGGCCTGGCAGGTCACGCACACGGACGCGTCGTCTGCGCGTCTGCAGAAGCCGGGTGGCCTGGCCTTCGCGCTGTACACCTCTTCCGGGGCGAAGTCGGCGGTACCCGTGGGCATCGACGACATCCGCGCCACCGCCACCGCGGTACCGGTACCTGCTCCGGCCCCCACGCGCCCGCCCGCCCCGGCCCCTGCACCGGCCCCCGCACCTGCACCGGCCCCTGCGCCTGCACCGGCCCCTGCACCCGTGCCGGCACCGGTCCCCGTTCCCGGCCCCGTCACTCCCGCGACGCCGGCCGGCGTGCGCGGCGAACCCGGTGCACGGGTTCCGGGTTCGCTCTCCTACGATGCTCCCGCCACGGCGGTCTACGCTGCTCCGACGGGATCGGATGGCGCTGCCGGCACCAAGAACTCACCGGTCAGAACGATCGGAGCGGCGCTGCGTCTCGTCCCGAACGGCGGCACCATCATTCTGCGCGGCGGTACGTATCACGAGCAGGTCGTGATCCCGCCGCAGAAGAAGGTGACCATCCAGCCGGCGTCGAACGAGGCGGTCTGGCTCGACGGAGCGAAGACCGTCACCGGCTGGAAGGCATCCGGAAGCACCTGGGTGGTCGACGGCTGGACGACGGATCTCGACTCGAGCCCGACCTACACCAAGGGCGCTCCCGACAACACTCAGGCCGAGTGGCGCTTCGTCAACCCGGAGCGTCCGATGGCGGCGCACCCGGATCAGATCTGGGTGGCGGGTGTGCAACTGCGCCAGGTCGCCACTGCGGCACAGGTGAAGGCGGGAACCTTCTTCGTGGACGACGCGGCGAAGCGACTCGTGATCGGGACGAATCCCGCCGGTAAGCCGGTCGAGGCGAGCGTCCTCACTCAGGCGCTCTCGATCCGGTCGGCCGGTTCGGTCGTCCGCGGGATCGGCGTCCGGCGATACGCCACCACCGTCCCCGAGATGGGCACGGTGATCGCGGCAGCCGCCGACGTTTCGCTCACCGACGTGACGATCCGCGACAACTCGACCACGGGCTTCTATTCCTGGTCTCCCCGGACAACGCTGACCCGGGTGTCGTTGATCGACAACGGACTGCTCGGCGGAGGCGCCTCGCAGGCCGACGGGCTCAAGGTGACGCAGATGCTGTCCACCGGTAACAACGCCGAGGGCTTCAACCACTCTCCGGTCTCGGGCGCCTTCAAGGTCACGCGAACTCAAAAGGTGACGGTGGCCGACAGCGCGTTCACCGCGAACAACGGGCGAGGACCGTGGTTCGATGAGTCCGTCATCGACATCGTCTTCACCGGCAACGATGTGATCGGCAACACCGGCCATGGCGTCATGGTCGAGCTGTCCGAACGCGCGGTCGTCGCCGACAACGTGATCGCGCGCAACGGCGACTTCGGCCTCTTCGTCCTCAACTCCGGAAACGTGAAGATCTGGAACAACACCTTCGTCGGCAACGCCAACCGCAACATCAGCATCGGGCAGGACGCGCGCAGCGCCTCCGATCCGAACGCCGCGGGTCACGATCCCCGCACGAGGTACGCCCCGTTGGCTCCGTGGACAGTGCGCAACACCGTGATCTCGAACAACGTCATCGCGGAGAGCGCAGGTAACTGCCTCGTGTGCGTGCAGGATTACTCCCTGAGGTTCACCGGCGCGCAGATGGTGTCGAGCATCGACGGCAACCTGTATCACCGTGCGGCGCCCGGCACACCGAGATGGTTCTCAGCGTGGTCCAGGGGCGCGGTGTCGAGAGACCCCGCAGTCACCGACACTCTCGCGGCGTTCACTGCGGCGACCGGGCATGACCGGCGGTCGCAGTTCACGGAAGGGGCGAGCGTCGTCAACGGCGGCTACGCGCTGCTGGCCACCCGGACGGCGTCCGCAGGGGTCCCGGTACCGGCGGATATCGCCTCGGTATCGCGACTCCCCGCCAACAGCGCGACACGGGGAGCCCAGCAGCGGTGACGATGTAGGTATGGGTTCACTTCTCGCTGTCGGCGCCCGCGCGCTGACGATGGTCATCGCGCTTGTCTGTGGCGTTCTCACGACGCGCATGATCATCGGCGACGCGGGCGTCGACAGCTTCGCCCTCTACACGCTGCTGATCACGATCCCCTCGCTGCTGACGTTCACGGACCTCGGCAGCGGGGCGGTCCTGGTCAACGCCGTCGCGACGAGCGACGACGTGCGCACCGATGAGAAGCTCAGATATCAGCTCACCTCCGTGGGCCGCGTGCTACTCATGTTCGCCGGCACCGCGATGGCGATCAACACCGTCCTCGTCCTCACCGGCACCTGGGAGCTGGTGTTCGGAGAAGCAGGCGGACGCCCTGGTGCATCGCTGGCGGCCTTCTACTGCGTGACGATCTTCTGCCTCGGGATTCCGCTCGGCATCTGGGCGCGCATCATGCTCGGGCAGCGGCGCAACCACGTCGTGATCCTGCTGCAGGGCCTGATCTCGCCGCTCACGTTGCTGGGCGTGTGGTTGATTCTCACCTTCGGTGGGGAGAACCTCCATTCGTTCGTCGCGATCGCCTCCTTCGCGGCTTCCTTCCTCGTATCGGTCCTCGGCGTTCTGATCACGGCGCGCACGACCTCACCTCTGATTCCGTCGGCCGTCCGGATGGTCTTGCGCCCGCGGCGCTTCCCCGGCGTGCGGGTGATGGACGTCGGCTGGCCGATGCTGGCCCAGATGGTGACCTATCCCATCGCCGTGGGATCCCAGCGTTACGTGATCGCACAGCTCGGCGGGCCGACCGACGTGGCCGAATACGGCGTCGCCGGGCAGGTCTTCTTCGCCCTCAACGGGCTGGTGATGGCCGGCGGCTTGGCGCTGTGGCCGCATTTCGCCCGAATGCGGCACGACGGCGGCCTCCAGCGGGGCCCGTTCCTGCTCTCCGCACTGTTCGCCATCGCCATCGCCATCGCGACCTTCATGGTGTGGCTGGTCGGTCCGTGGCTCTTCGGGTTCATCACTCAAGGGGAGCTGACGGTGCGCCCGAGCACGATCTTCGCCTTCGGCCTTATGATCATGATGACCGCAGCCGTGTACCCATTGGGCATGTTCATCATGGACAAGCCCGGCATTCGCTTCCAGGTGATCCCCACGTTGAGCATGGCGGCCGTGGGAATCGGACTCTCCTTCGTTCTGACACCCGTTCTGGGCATCGCCGGACCTCTGATCGGCGTCGCGTTCGCGCTGCTGGTGTGTCAGCTGATCCCGTTCTCGATCTACATCGTGCGGCATAAGTCGCGTCTCACGGCAGGCAGCCAGGAGTCTGCGCCGGCGCCGAGCAACAAAGCCACCTAGACGCGCACAGCCTCGCGCCGCCCGTCGCGGCCAGGGTCAGTCGAGGACGTGTGCGGTGATGCTCGAGCGATACACGTCGGGAGCGTGACGCCGGAGAGCCTCGGCGCGGCTGTCCGCGACGGTCGAGACGATGTCGTTCCACCGTGCATGGACGTCGATCAGCGCGTCGGCGATCGATTGCGCGTCATCGGCGGTGACCAGGTGGGCGGTGGCGTACCCGCCCGCAGCCTCTCGAAGCCCGCTGCTGTCGCTCGCGATCACCGGCCGCAGAGCGAGGACGCCCTCGACTGCGGTGTTCCCGAACGGCTCGTCGACGCGCGAGGGGACGAGGAGCACATCGGCTTCCGCGAGGAAGGGCCAGATCTCGGAGTGGAAGCCGGCGAAGTCGACGGAGATACCAGCGGCGGCCGCCTGGTCGCGGAGTTCGCGCTCGAACCACTCGTAGCCTTCGAAGACCGCGCCGAGGAGCGTGACCTCGACCTCCCGCCCTGTGGCACGCAGCAAGGATGCTGCCTCGATGACGAGGTCGGGGCCCTTGCGGGGGGAAAGCCGGCCGATGAAGAGCACGCGCAGAGCGTGCTCGATGCGCGGGCGAGGAGAGATCGGGTGCGGAGGAGAGGCGACCCCGTTGTAGACCACGTGTGCGCGTCTTGCCAGAGCCGGTAGTGCGGCGCGGATCGTGTCGAGGCTGAATCGGCTGTTCACGATCGTGCGCTGAGAGGCGAGATGGGGTGAGTACAGGACGCTGTTCACGAGCCGGTTGCCCGAGGCCTCGGCCTCATGCACGTGGCTCACCGAGCGCGTCCGCCGCAGTCGGGCGACCAGCGGCCACTGAGGGATGATGATCGTCGAGACGTATACGACGTCGGGGCGAAGGCGACCGATCAGCCGCCAGGCCGCACCGAGTCCTCGGAAGGTGTCGCGGAAGAGGCGGGGCAACCCGCGCGGCGTCAGCAGGACCTTTCGTAGGACGAGCATCGGGAGGATGACGACTTCGGCTCCGGCCGCGCGGAGCTCCGGGACGAGAAGCCCCGAGCTCGGCAATGCGACCACGACCCGCGCGCCGGCTTCCACGAGACCGGTCGCGCTCTCGAGCAGCATGCGGTCCGAGCCGAACATCTCTGCGCCGGGGTGCACGAGAAGGACCGTGCGCCGGCTTACGTCGCCGCTCATCGCACTGCCGGGCCAGCGGGCGCAGGGGCCCAATCGGTGGTACGCCGCCGTGCACGTCGAGCCGATGTGTGGATGCTCGAGCCCTCGGCGATTCTGTATGCGAGGGCTTCGTACTCGTCCGCGACATCGTCCCAACGGAACCGGGTGCGCGCGATCTCCTGCACGATGGTCCCGCGGGACGCGGTGAGTTCCGGGTCGGCCTCGGCGGCGACGACCTGAGCCGCGACGTCGGCGGCATCGGCGAAGAACCAGCCGTTGCCGTCGAGCACTTCGCGGTTGAAGGGGACATCGAAGCCGATCACGGCCGTTCCGGCGCCCATGGCTCGCAGGAGCGAAGGATTCGTGCCACCCACCGAATGGCCGTGCAAGTACGTCAGCGCGTTCGCATAGAGGGCATCGAGCAACTCCTGGTCGTACACCCCGCCGACGAGACGGATCCGTTCATCCCCGTCGGCCACGCGCTGGATCTGCTGGATGTACCCCGCGCTGTACGGCGCCGATCCAACGACGACGAGCGGGAGTCTCGCGTCGCTGTCGCGGTAGCCTTCGACGATCTCGAGAACGTGGTTCTCGGGCTCGAACCGGGCGACGACGAGGTGGTAGCCGCCCGGGGTGAGTCCCATCTCGGCGACACCGCGCTCAGGCAGCTCGTCGAGGATCGGGGCGCCGTAGCGGATCATCTCGGTCGGAACATCGAACTGATGACGGTAGTAGTCGGCGATTCCCGGCGCGTCTGCGATCAGCGCGTCGGCGGTGCGGACGCCGAACTGCTCAGCCCAGCGATAGTAGGCCCGGCCACGCGGGCCCCACTTCGAGCGGCGCCATTCGAGTCCGTCCATGTGCAGCGCGACGGGAGCTCGGCGCAGGCGCAGCAGCGGGAGGAACGGCGAGTTGGCGGCGTTGAACACGAAGGTCGCGTCCGGTCGACGCCGGAAGCACAGGTGCAGCGCCGAGAGCCCGGTGTGACTGAGGGTCTCGATCTGCTTCACCGGCACCGCGGGAAGGTGTACCACCTTCATGCCGAGGTATTCCTTCTCTCGTCGCTCCGACCCGCGGGTGTAGACGACGACGTTGTGGCCGCGGTCCGCGAGGCGTCGGCCGACTTCCTCGACCGCCGTCTCGAATCCCCCGTAGGCCGCGGGCACTCCCCTGGTCCCCACCATCGCGATGGTGAGGCGGTTCGAATTGCTCATCCGATCAGTATGCCCCGCTGGGCTGCACCATGACCTTGGCGGTGCGCCACATGATCTGCAGGTCATTCATCACGGACCAGTTCTCCACGTACCGCAGATCAAGGCGCACACTCTCGTCCCAAGAGAGGTCACTGCGTCCCGAGACCTGCCACAGGCCGGTGATCCCGGGCTTGATGTAGAGACGGCGGAACACTGTGCCGTCGTACGCGGTGACTTCGCTAGGCAGCGGCGGACGGGGACCCACGACACTCATGTCGCCCACGAGGACGTTCCAGAACTGCGGCAGCTCGTCGAGTGAGAGCTTGCGCAGCACTCGGCCGACGCGGGTGACGCGCGGGTCGTCCTTCATCTTGAAAAGAAGACCGGCGCCTTCGTTCTGCGCCTTGAGTGCCGCGAGCTGCTGCTCGGCATCGGTCTTCATGGAGCGGAACTTGACCATCTTGAAACGACGTCCGTCGCGACCGACTCGCTCCTGGAAGAAGAAGACCGGACCGGGCGAGTCGAGCTTGATCAGCAGCGCCAGCACAGGGGCGATCAGAGCGATCGGGATGAGCGCCATGGTCGCCACTGCGGCGTCCAGCGCGCGCTTGAGTACGTGCCGACCGCCCTCGTACCGCGGAATCTGCACCTGGATCAGAGGCAGCCCCTCGACGGGTGCGAAGGAGATGCGCGGACCCGCCACGTCGGTGAGCCGGCTCGACAGCACGAGCTCAGAGGCGGTGCCCTCGAGCTGCCAGCTCAACTGCTTCACGAACTCCGGCTCGCCTTCGGGACGACTCGCCACGATGATCGTGTCGGCCCCCACCTCGGCCGCGACCGACGACACGGAGTTCACGTTCCCCAGAACCGGGAACTTCGTGTCACCGACCTCGATGTCGCGCGCGTTGCCGTCGAGCAGCGTCGCGCCGACCACCTGGTAACCGGAAGCGCCGATCGGGTGCAGAGTGCGCACCACGTACTCGACGTCGTCCCGATTGCCCACCACGAGCGTCCGCGAGGCGAACCGTCCGTGCGAACGCTGCGTCTGCAGCCAGTGGCGCCACATCCATCTGGTCACCAGAAGAGTCAGCACTCCGATGGGCAGCCCCAGCAGCAGCATCGGTTGCATCGACTTCCATGCGAGCAGCACCGCCACGATGGCGATGATCCCGAAGGCGAGTCCGCTGGCGTGGACCACGCCACGGTACTCGGTGGCGCTGGCGCGGAACAGCGCGGCGTCCCGCGTGTGCAGTCCGCTCAGCATGAGGTACCAGAGAGCGGCCAGCGAGACCGCGCCACTCAGCACCTCGATCGAGGAGAGCCCGCTGGCCAGTTGAACTGCCGCTGCCAGACCCACGGCGAACAGGATGACAGCTGCATCCGTCAACCGCAGGCGGATCCGATAGCGGCGCTCCCACTGCCGACGCCTTTCCAAGGTCGCCGAAGTGCGCGGTGTGACCACCGTGCGCGTCACCGACTTGGTGGCTCGCGGAGCCGCAACCGGCACGAAGCCCGTACGAGCGATGCTCAAAGCATCCTCGACGGAAGTCATGCCGAGGCCCCTTGAGCCGTGAACGTACGCAGAATTCCCCAGTGCGTCATTAGTATCCCCAGATTTCCCCAGACCATGAACCCCACGTTCACGGCATTCGTCTGCGTCCCGACCCCTCGGGTCCTGCTGAAACTCTCCATGATTCCCACATCACGGAGTGCGTTTTTCACCGTCCCACACGGCGATCGCTGACAGCAGGCACTGCAGACTTCTTCACTGTAGCGGAACACGCCGGTGAGGGGAAGGTATTTCTCTCGAATGGACGAATTGATTGCCCCCAGGAACGCTATGGTTTCGCTGTGACCGCCGACCCGATCGCTCCTCGCCTTCTGCTCCGCCGGATGTCGCCGCGGGACCCCTCGCAGCCGCATCGCACCGCGAGCACCCTCGAGCTTTTCTTCGACCTGGTGTTCGTCGTGGCGGTGAGCATCGCATCTGCCGAGCTGCATCACGCGCTCGGCCACGGTGACTTCGTGCACGGCGTCACCTCCTATGCGATGGTGTTCTTCGCGATCTGGTGGGCGTGGATGAACTTCACGTGGTTCGCCACGTCGTTCGACACCGATGACTGGCTCTACCGGGTGACGACCTTCGTCCAGATGGGTGGCGTCCTGGTTCTCGCAGCCGGTGTTCCCCGTGCGTTCGCGGAAGGGGACTTCACCGTCGCCGTGCTCGGCTACGTCGTGATGCGCGTCGCGATGGTCGCGCAATGGCTGCGCGCCTCACGCTCGGCCGGTCCGCTGCGATCGGCGACGCGACGGTACGCCTTCGGCATCGGTGCGGTGCAGGTGCTGTGGGTGCTCTTCCTCCTCATTCCGAGCGGGCCCCCGCAGCTGATCGCCTTCGTCGTGTTCGCGCTCATCGAGATCGGTGTTCCTGTTTTCGCCGAGTACCGTCAGCAGACGCCGTGGCATCCGCATCACATCACCGAGCGGTATGGGCTGTTCACCCTGATCGTGCTCGGCGAGAGCCTGCTGGCATCGGCCAACGCCATCATCGATGCGCTCGACGAGGTCGAATCCCTCGGTCCGCTGATCGCGATCGCTGTGCTCACGCTCGTGGTGACGGCATCCCTCTGGTGGATCTACTTCTGGCCGCCGCATCACCGCGCCATCACGACCTTCCGCCGCTCGCTCCGCTACGGCTACACGCACTACTTCGTGTTCGCGGCCGCGGCGGCCTTCTCCGCGGGGATCGAAGTGGAGATCGACGTCCTGACGGGGGAGAGTCATCTGTCCCATGTCGCAGCCTCTTTCACGGTCACCATCCCGATCGCCGTCTTCCTCATCGGCATCTGGTGGATCGCGATTCGCGAGAACGCCGACCGCGTCGTGAACACGGTCATCCCGCTGGGCGCTCTGCTGGTGCTGCTCGACCCCTTGCTGCCGACTCCCGTGACACTGCCCGCGCTGGTCCTCGTGTGCATCGTCGTGGTACTCGTGGTCCGTCCGCCGGTGGTGCGCGCCGACACGGACAGGACGTAGTCCGGGGCATCTGTTATGCTGATGATGCAACGTGTGTGCTCGCCCCCTCTCGGCCGCCACGTCGCCACTGATCAGGGCCATCACGGACCGCGCACATCGATGCGTGCGGTATCCGCCTCGATCTCACATCTTGCGGAGCGCCGACGCGTGTCCGCCACACAGCAATGAGCATCACCATGAGCACGACCACCTTTCCGCCATCAGATCCGTTGACCTGGAAGCAGGCCGACACCGACGTGCACGTCGCGACCCGTGCCGGCGAATTCGCCGGTTTCGTCGAGTTCGACGGCACCACGCACCTCGTGCGCGATAACCGCGGCACCGAGCTCGGTGCCTTCGACGACCTCGACGACGCATTCCGTGCGCTCGAAGATGCGCACGCGCCGGCCGGGCGGGGATCCGCCTTCGCTCCGATTCTTCCGCGGGCATGGCGTCGAAAGACGCGCCGCGCGCGCGCCTGAGAACGGGCTTTACACACACTGAACGCGGTCCGTCAAGGGGTGTGAATGTATTCCCGAAGGCGCATGCGGACGGGGCTACTGTGAGGTAAGCGTTGGGCACCCGCCTTGGGCTTTCACAGCTCAAGGGCTCCGATCGTCAGGAGAAGATCATCTCCATCACACAGATCGAACCGGCCGCGGCAACGCTGGGTCCGATTCGTCAGACGTACTCCGGCAACGCGGATTTCCCCCCGATGGCCAAGGCGTACAAGCAGGTGTCGCAGGTCGTCAAGGAGACGGGACTCCTCGGCCGCACGCAGTGGTTCTACGTCTTCGTCGCCGCCGGGCTCGCCGTCGCTCTCGGCGGCCTCATCACGGGCTTCATCCTTCTGGGAGACAGCTGGTTCCAGCTGCTCATCGCCGCCGGACTCGGGATCGTCCTGACGCAGATCGCGTTCCTCGGTCACGAGGCGGCGCACCGCCAGATCCTGACCACGGGGCCGGCGAACTTCAAGCTCGCCCGCATCGTCATCGCCAGCATCGGCATGAGCTACTCGTGGTGGGACTCGAAGCACACCAAACACCACGGAAACCCGAACCAGGTCGGCAAGGACCCCGATATCGAGGTCGACACGATCTCTTTCCTCGAGGAAGACGCTGCGAAGGCGAAGGGCCTGATCAAGCTGATCACCCGCAAACAGGGCTGGCTCTTCTTCCCGCTGCTCACGCTCGAGGGACTGAACCTCCACTTCCTCGGCCTGAAGTACCTCCTGACCACGAAGAACGTGAAGGGGCGCTGGACCGAGCTCAGTATCATCACGCTGCGATTCGCCCTCATCCTCGTGCCGGTCTTCATGATGCTTCCGCTCGGAATGGCATTCGCCTTCATGGGCGTGCAGATGGCCGTCTTCGGCGTCTACATGGGGGCCGCGTTCGCACCGAACCACAAGGGCATGCCGATCATCGAGCCGGGCGCCCGCCTCGACTTCTTCACCAAGCAGGTCCGCACCTCCCGCAACATCAGCGGCGGATGGTGGACGTCCTGGCTCATGGGTGGCCTCAACTACCAGGTGGAGCACCACCTCTTCCCCAGCATGCCGCGACCGCACCTGGCCAAGGCGCGCGAGATCGTTCGCGACTATTGCGCGGCGAACGACGTGCCGTACACGGAGACCAGCCTCGGCCGCTCGTACATGATCGTGATCGAGTATCTGAACCGCGTCGGACTCTCCGCCGGCGCTGATCCGTTTGACTGCCCCGCGGTCGCGCAGTTCGGTCGCCCCTAGAGCCCTAGGCATCACCGGACCCGATCAGTCCGGGAACGACAGAGGCGCGAGCAGGAATTCCTGCTCGCGCCTCTGTCGTTCGTGTGTCTACTTGGAGGACTTCTTCTTGGTCTCCACGACGTCGATCGTGATCTTCTCGAGCGGGCGGTCGTCGTCGAGTTCGTCTTCGAGGACCTCATCGCCGAGGAACGTCTCCTCGGGTGAGTCCGACACGGCCTCGGGCGATGCCTCGCCGGTGAAGGGGCTGTCCACCGCGGCGATCTCGGCGGGCAGTGTCTCATCCGAGAAGATGCCATCGGGACGGATGAGTTCCTTCACCTCTGCCATGAAGCTCGTCAGCTGCTGCTGCTGCCACCGCAGCTGCCGAGTGCGGTCCTCGGCATCGCGCAGCACGGCGCTGGTGTGGCCGGTGACGGAATCGACGATCTTCTGCGCCTTCGCGCGGGCGCGTTCGAGCGTCTCGCGGGCGCGGACCTGCGCGTCGGCCTCGATGGACTGTGCCTGGGACCGGGTCAGGCGCTCGTAGTCCTCCGCCCGCGCGGAGATGCGCTGGGCATGCTCGAGCGACGCCGCAACCTGCTCGTTGGCGTCGTTCGTGATGCGCTCGGCGTGCGCCACAGCCTGGTTGTGCAGCACGAGGAACTCCTGCTGTGCGTCGTCCTGTCGGCGGGTGAGCGTCTCCTCGAACTCCAGCACGCGAGCGTTCATCTCGCGGACCTCGCGCTCGGCGTCTGCGCGCAGCTGCGTGGTCTCGCGGGTGACGAGGGAACGCAGGGCGGCCGCGCCCTTCTCGGCCTCGGTGCGGATCGCGGTCGCCTCCTGCGCGGCCTGATTGACCTTCTCGGCAGCGTGTGCCGCTTCGCGCTCGATGCGGGCCTCGTGTGCCGTGTACTCGGTGTCCATCTTCAGGCGAACCTGGTCGGCATCGCGCTGCGCCTGGGCGGTGATGCGCTCCGCGTCGGCCGCAGCTTCCGCGCGCTGAGCCGTCACCTCTTCGCGAGCAGACGTCATGAGACGGTCGGCCTGCACGGCGGCGTTCTGGATGAGGACGTTCGCCTGCTCCTCGGCCACGCGCAGGATCGCCTCGAACTGCTGACGCGACGGTCCCTCTTCGCCTTCGGCCTGCGGCGCGTCGACGAGCTCGGAGGTGAGGGTCGCGACCTGCTGTTCCGCGTCGCTGGCCTTCGCGGTGGCGGCGGTGAGCTCGCTCTCCAGGGCTTCGCGCGCCTTCCGCTCCTCTTCCCGCACCGCCTCGACCGCCTCCGCCTCGCGGGCTTGCGCCTCAGCGAGATCGGCAGCGGCCTGCTTGAGCTGCGTGCGAAGCGTCGTGAGCGCCGCATCGACCTCGCCCTTGTCATATCCACGGAAGCCGACGGTGAACGCACCTTGCTGGTCCTTGGGCGCGGTCTCGATCAACTGGTCGAAGAAGTCCGGCGAGCGCTCGCCGTCGCGGTCGGCAGTTCCGGGGGATTCGCTCATGAGGTTCATGCCTTTCTGGCGTGGCCACACGGCGGAGCTGCGGCTCCATCCCGATGGACGGGATCGTGTGACCGGAGGAAGAGGTCGTCTGGGCTCACGCCACGACCGTGACCCGGCGGAGGTCCGGCAGGGCGAGGCGCGCCTCCCAGCCTAGTTGCGGAGGCCCGATATTGTGTGCTCGGTTTGTGCGGAATACCCGTCAGCGTGGAGCGACCAGGTGGTCCAGGACCAGTTCACCTGAGGCGTTGAGAGCCTTCATCATCTCGGCGACCAGCCGGGCGTCGACGGGCGGCGGATCGGCGTTCTCGAACCCGAACTGCAAGGGGATCGCCGGATGGATCCACACGGTCGCCCGCTTGTCCGTGCCGCTCGAGGGGCGCCACGTCATCATGAAGCTCTCCTGGCGGCGGAGCTTCGTCGCGATCACGATCTTCAAGTGCGCGAGTGTCTCATCCTCGATCAGGATCGGCTCCGACGTCCCGTCGTATCTGAGTCTGCCCATGAATGCACGGTACACCGTCGAAGGTGACGGATCCGACCGTTCCGCGGCGGCGTTCCCGGATGGATTCCGCAGCACTGGTACGGTGACGGCGGAGGGCATCACGTCCCTGGGGCCGCCGAGCAAGAGAGAAAACTTCGAGATGAAGCGACCGTCCCGCGTGCGCCTCGCCCGCATCGGGATCGCCACCGTGCTGGCGGTCGTGATCGGAGCAGTGGCGCCGTCGCTGTCGGCGAGCACCGCCGCGACCGCTGCCGTCAACGGCCAGATGGTGTATCCGTCCTCGGGCAACATCCAATCGAAGGTCGGTGACGGCTGTCGTGGGAACTACCGCGCGCACGACGGAATCGACATCGGTGGTGGTGGCGGAACTCCGATCGTGGCCTCGTACGGAGGAGTGATCAAGTCCCGCACCGCCAACAGCGGTTACGGCAACTACACCGACGTCGAGCATCCCGGCGGCTACGTCACCCGGTATGCGCACATGGCCTCGCCCGGCAAGTATGCGCCCGGGACCAAGGTGGCTCGCGGGCAGCAGATCGGCGTCGTGGGCAATACCGGGAACTCTCCCGCGTACCACCTGCACTTCGAGGTGCGGTTGAAGGGCGCGGTGTACACCGCGATCAACAACGGGTTCACCTGCCTGTCGAACGTCACTCGTGGCGGCGTTCTTCCGCTTTTCTTCCCCGGCCTCGCTAGCGGCAAGCCTCCGGGCGTCGCCTCGGCCGACTACTCCGGCGACAAGAAGGCCGATCTTCTGACGGTCTCGGGGAACGGCGACCTGCGGCTGCGCGCGGGCACGGGTACCGGAAGCTTCGGTGCGGCGAAGACCGTCTTCAGTGCTTGGGGCGGATCCCGCAGACATGTCACCCATGCGGACTTCAACAACGACGGCAAGGCCGATATCCTCGCCACCAGGTCCGACGGCAGCCTGGAATTCTATGCCGGTAACGGTGCAGGCGGGTTCGCGCCGGCTACCACCATCGGCAAGGGCTGGTACGGGCTGCTTCACGTGACGTCCGGCGCCGACTACACCGGCGACGGGAAGCAGGACGTGCTCGGAGTGTCCCCGACCGGAACTCTGGCGATCTATCGGGGGAACGGCTCCGGGGGCCTCGGGTCCCCGAACATCGCCAGCGGCGGCGGATGGGCGGGATTCCATTTCCTCGTCGGCGGCGACTTCGACAACGACGGCAGTGGCGACATCATGGCCGTGGATGCCGCCGGCACACTCAGGTTCTACCCGGGTCTCCCCGGACGTTTCGGTCCGATGCGCGTGGTGGGGTCGGGGTGGGTCGAGTTCACCGCTCTCACGGGGGGTGTCGACTACAACGGCGACGGCCATGCCGACCTGCTCGCCCGCACCGCGTCCGGGCAGCTGTACCTATACCCCGGCCAGGGAACCGGCACGCTCGGTGCACGCACTCTGGTCAGCGCGGCCTGGGCGGACGACCTCGCCATCGAGTAGCGCAGCCGCGGCTCCGCCACGTCGTCGGGAAACGCTCGGCGTATCGTTGGCGCATGGCCGACCCTACGTTCGAAGAGATCGCGGCCGCTCTTTACGCCGGCCCGCCGGACACGTTCGTATCCTCGCGGAAGGATCAGGCGGCGGGCGTCGATGAGCGCGAACTCGCGTCCCGTATCCTCGCACTGCGAAAGCCGTCCGTCGCAGCATGGGTGGTGAACGTGTTCGCGCAGGAGCGCGCCGGGCAACTGGGGGAGGCGCTGCAGCTGGCCGCTGAGCTTCGCGAGGCGCAGGAAGACCTCGACGCGGCGGCGTTGGCGAAGCTCGGCAGGGAGCGCCGCGCGCTCACCAGACGGCTCGCCGAGATGGCGGCCGAGCTGGCGGGCTCCCGCGGGGAACGGATCACGTCGGCGACGCGGGAGGCGGTGGAGGCGAGCATCTCAGCCGCCTTCTTCGACCCCGCTGCGGCGGGCGCGGTCGCCTCCGGTCGGCTGGTGCGGACGATCGAGCCTTCGGCGTCGGCCGACGACATCCGTGATGCGGTGGCGGGTGAGATTCCAGAGCTCGAGCCGGCTCCGCAACGTCCGCCGGATGAGTTGCAGGCGAGACGCCTCCGCCGGGACGCGGAGCGCCAGCTTGCGAACGCAGAGAAGGAGCACACGGCGGCGGAGCGCGAACTCGCCACGCATGACGCGGCACTGCAGAAGCTGCAGACCAGGGCGGCGGAGCTCGCCGAGAGCGTGGCGGAACTCGAGGCTCAACTCGCGCGCACCCGCGCGGAGGCGGATCGCGTGGGGGAGGAGCTGCCGCAGGCGACGGATCGGCAGGCCGAAGCTGCACAGAAGGTGGATGTTGCGGCGGATGCCGTCACACGCGCCCGAAAGGCGCTGGACGAGCTGTAGCGTGCTCCGACGGACGACTCAGTTGCTGCTGTGAGCGAGGCGTCCGGGCAGGAATGGCAGCATCGGCGCTCGGTACTCCCACGCAGCGGTGTCCTCGGGGTCGAGGGTGGCCTCTGCCTGTCCGAACCGCCACATGCGGTTGAAGAGGTAGACGCCGATGACCACCGATCGGTCGGCGGGAACCTGCCACGTGCCGCGTCCCCACTGGGTCGGCTGGCCGCGCTCGCCGATGACGAGAGTCGGCTTGACCCCCGCGTAGAGCGCGAACCGTGGGCGTCGCATCGTGAGCTCGATCCGGCGGACGTTCCTTCGGTCCTTCGTGCGGGCGTCATCCATGATGCTCGAAGCCTAAAGGGGAAACGAGCGCCCGGACTCGAGCGGACGCCAAGAGGAAGCCACGCATGAGCAGAAGCCTCACCAGGGAAAGGCAAAACCCCCGCCATGTAGAAGCTAGGCGAGGGTTTCTAAGGTGATTGTAATGATCACCCTGTGGCTCCGACGGGCGTCGATCCCGTGACCTCTCGATTTTCAGTCGAACGCTCTACCAACTGAGCTACAGAGCCGCGCGACCGGCGAACCTGTCGCGTCGACCTCCGCCGTGACAGGGCGGCACGCTAACCAACTGCGCTACAGGGCCATACTTGTTTTCAATTGTATCGGAAGGTGTGACCCCAACGGGATTCGAACCCGTGCTACCGCCGTGAAAGGGCGGCGTCCTAGGCCGCTAAACGATGGGGCCGAGTCAGTCCCGGGGGACTTCCTTGCCGACGCTCAAGCATAAGGGATGTTCTGGGCAAATCGCGAATCGAGGGCGCGGCGCCTATCCCCGGGCGTGTTTCGGGAGGACGATAGGCCTGTGACGCGTGCGAGGCCGACCCCGCGGTCAGCCTGGTGCAGATGTGAAGGTTGTTGTTAGTGTGGCATTTGTGAAACCGGCGGAAGGGTCCGTGTGAACGACGACCAGAACACTCTGGACGCTGCGGTTGCCGCGGCTTCAGATGATTGCGGCTGCGCGCCCAGCCCGACCGAACGCCGCGCGTTCGGCAAGAACGGCATCAGTCGCCGTGGCGCTCTGGGCCTCGGCGCGCTCAGCGTCGTCGCGCTCAGCGCCTTCGGCGTCTCCCAAGGAGTTTCCGCCGCCTACGCCGCCTCGTACCCGAGTTGGGACGACGTCCAGCGTGCGAAGAAGAGCGAAGCGGCAAAGGCTGCCCAGGTCACGCGCATCGAGGGGCTCATCCAGTCGCTGACCCAGAAGGTCGCCGAGACGCAAGCAGTCGCGAAGGCCACGGCGGACGAGTTCTACGAGGCCCAGCAGAAGTACTTCGCTGCGGCGACGGAAGCGGACTCCCTCCAGGCCAAGGCCGACGAACAGTCGGCGAAGGCCGACGAGTCCGCGAAGAAGGCCGGCCAGGTCGCCGCGCAGCTCTACCGCAACGGTGGTGACGACACCTCCCTCGAGCTGCTCTTCACCGGTTCGGCCGACAACGCTGACGAGCTGCTCGCCCGGCTCGGCACGATGGACAAGCTCCTCGAATACAACCAGTCGGTGTATGACGACGCTGTCGCCGCTCGCAACTCCGCCCAGTCGATGAGCGATCAGGCCGTGGTGGCTCGGGACGAGCGAGATCGGCTGCAGAAGATCGCCGAAGAGAAGATGGTGGTGGCCCAGCAGGCTGCCGACGCCGCTCAGGCCGCGCTCGACGAGCAGTCCGCGAACCTTGCCACCATGCAGGCGCAGCTCGCGGCGCTCAAGGACGCGACGGCGAAGACGGTCGAGGGCTACAAGGTCGGCGTGGCCATCGAAGAAAAGAAGCGCAAGGAGCGCGAGGCTCGCGAGCGAGCAGCGGCCGCCGCCGGCAACGGTGGCGGTGGCGGCGGCGGCGGTGGCGGTGGCGGAACCCAGGGCAGCGGCGGCTGGTGCCGCCCGCACGGGGGCGGCAAGAGCTCCGGTTACGGTCCCCGCTCGCAGCAGTGCGGTCCGCAGGGCTGCTCGTCGAGCTTCCACTACGGCACCGACTTCGCGAACGGCTGCGGCGCCGCGATCTACGCCGCGCAGTCCGGCACCGTCGACTACGCCGGCTACAACGGCGGCTACGGCAACTACATCCGCATCCAGCACGGCGGCGGCGTCGGCACCGGCTACGCCCACATCCGCGACGGCGGGATCGTCGTACGGTCCGGTCAGTGGGTCCGCTCCGGTCAGGTCATCGCCTATGCCGGCAATACGGGACGCTCGTTCGGGTGCCATCTGCATTTCGAGGTATACGTCGGCGGAAACGCCGTCAATCCCGTGCACTTCCTCGCGCAGCGTGGCGTGTCGGCCTGAGCCCGAGCGCTCCGCAGACGAAAGACCCCCGACCCGCTTCTGCGGGGCCGGGGGTCTTTTCGTATCTGTCGACTCCGCGGGTCAGTGACCCTGCTCGCCGAAACGGACGATCGCCTCGTCGAGGATGCGCTGCGCCTCAGCGGCGTTCCCCCACTCGTCGACCTTGACCCACTTGTTGGGCTCGAGGTCCTTGTAGTGCTCGAAGAAGTGCTCGATCTCCTTCTTGGTGTAGTCCGCGACGTCGTCGATGTCCTGGATGTGCGCCCAGCGCGGGTCCTTCGACAGCACGGCGACGAGCTTGTCGTCTCCGCCGGCCTCGTCGCTCATCTTCAGCACCGCCACGGGACGGACCTCGACGACGACGCCCGGGTAGATGGCGTGGTCGAGGAGCACGAGCACGTCGAGCGGGTCGCCGTCCTCGCCGAGCGTGTTGTCGAAGTAGCCGTAGTCAGCCGGGTAGCCGAAGGTCGTGTAGAGCACGCGGTCGAGGTGCACTCG
>JAQZBG010000373.1 GCA_029239165.1 Microbacterium sp.
GTCTTGTACGGCTCCGCCTTCGCGAGAGCAGGAGGGTTCTCCTTGTCGCGCCCGGCCGGGAGACCCGACTGCGGGTGGTCGATCGTCTCGGGGATCTCCTCTTCGGGGAGTCCCGCCGCGAAGTAGCGCACAGTCTCGTTGCCGAGACCGTCCCAGTACGAGACGGCGATGCGATCGGCGTGATAGCCGTGGTCCTGTTCGCCCATCGGGCCGGATCCCACACGGGTGCCGCGGATGGCGTTTCCACCGGTAGCCATCAGATGACCTCGAATTTCGTGATGAGGCCCAGCGCGACGATGGCGACGAACCATGTCAGTGCCAGGACGACGGTGAAGCGGTTCAGGTTCCGCTCCGCGAGACCGGAGGAGCCGACCGCGGAGGTCATGCCGCCACCGAACATGTCGGACAGTCCCCCGCCACGACCTTTGTGCAAGAGGATGAGGAGGGTCAGCAGAACGCTGGTGATGCCCAGCACGACCTGCAGGACGAACTCGAGAATTGCCACGAGAAAGAGCCTTTCGCTGGGGCCGGAGCGCCCCCGTAACGGTCAAGTATACGGTGCAGCGGGGCCGCAGCCCCGCTGCACTCACACTCCGACGTGCTTCTCGAAGCGGATGATCGCGGCGAACTCGTCCACGACGAGGCTCGCCCCGCCGACGAGCGCGCCGTCCACATCGGGCTCGCGCATGAAGCTGGCGATGTTCGCCGCCTTCACGGATCCGCCGTAGAGGACCCGCGTGCGCGCAGCGGCCTCATCACCCAGGACCTTCGCGACGACCGCACGCAGAGCCGCGCAGACGTCCTGCGCCTGCTGCGGCGTCGCGGCCTGGCCGGAGCCGATCGCCCACACCGGCTCGTACGCCACGACGATGTCCGCCTTCGGCGACACGCCCTGGAGCGCGGCCTCGAGCTGCGACACCGGAACGGCGCTGGCGCCGAACTTCTCCAGGTCGCCCGCGGTCTCGCCCACGCAGATCACCGGCACGAGACCGTGCTTGAGCGATGCCTGTACCTTGGCCGCCACGACGTCGTCGCCTTCGGCGTGGTACTCACGACGCTCCGAGTGGCCGATGATGACGTACTTCGCGTCGAGCTTCGCCAGGAAGGCGCCCGAGATCTCGCCGGTGTATGCACCGGAGTCGTGCGCCGAGACGTCCTGCGCACCGAGAGCGAACGGGATCTTGTCCGCATCGATGAGCGTCTGCACGCTACGGATGTCCGTGAAGGGCGGGAACACCGCGACCTCGACGGATCCGTCTTCGTGCTTGGCATCCTTCAACGTCCAGTGCAGCTTCTGCACGAACGCGACCGCCTGAAGGTGGTCGAGGTTCATCTTCCAGTTTCCCGCGATCAGCGGGGTACGGGAGTTCACGCCCATCCGAGGACCTCCAGCCCAGGTAGTTTCTTGCCCTCGAGGAATTCGAGGCTCGCGCCGCCGCCGGTCGAGATGTGACCGAACTGGTCGTCGCTGAATCCGAGCTGGCGCACGGCCGCAGCGGAATCGCCACCGCCGACGACGCTGAGACCGTCGACTTCGGTGAGTGCCTGCGCCACCGTCTTGGTCCCGGCAGCGAAAGCCGGGAACTCGAACACGCCCATCGGGCCGTTCCAGAACACGGTCTTCGACTCACGGATGACCTCGGCGAAGCGCGCTGCCGTCTCCGGACCGATGTCGAGCCCGATGCCGGACGCACCGAACGGCGTCGACTCGATCGCGTCAGCCGCGGCGATCTCATGAGCGGCGTCCGCGCCGAAGGAGGCAGCGACGACGACATCGGTGGGGAGTACGAGCTCCACGCCGCGTTCCGCCGCTTCCGCGATGTAGCCGCGAACGGTCTCGAGCTGATCTTCTTCCAGAAGGCTGGAGGCCACTGCGTGACCCTGCGCCTTCAGGAAGGTGAAGAGCATTCCGCCACCGACGAGGATCCTGTCCACGCGCGGCAGCAGGTGCGAGATGACGCCGAGCTTGTCACTGACCTTCGAGCCGCCGAGCACGACCGCGTACGGAGGCTCCGGGTTCTCGGTCAGACGGTCGAGCACATCGAGCTCGGCCGCGATCAGCAGCCCTGCCGCCGACGGGAGCAATTCGGCGAGCTCGTAGACGCTCGCCTGCTTGCGGTGCACGACCCCGAACCCATCGGAGACGAGCACGTCGCCGAGTTCCGCAAGCTCGGCCGCGAACGCGGCACGGGTGGCGTCATCCTTCGAGGTCTCCCCCGCGTTGAACCGCAGGTTCTCGATGACGACGACTCCGCCGTCCTCGAGGGAGGCCACGGCCTCCTTCGCCGACTCGCCGACGGTGTCGCGGGCGAACGCGACCGGAGCGCCGAGCAGCTCGGACAGCCGCTGAGCCACCGGCTCCAGGCTGTACTGCGGGTCGGGAGCGCCATCCGGCCGCCCGAGGTGAGAACACACGACCACGCGGGCGCCCGCGTTGATGAGTGCGTTGAGGGTCGGCAACGAGGCGCGGACACGGCCATCGTCCGTGATGATCCCATCCCGCAAAGGGACGTTGAGATCACAACGGACGATGACGCGCTTGCCCTCGAGCGACCCCAGAGTGTCCAGGGTGCGCAGAGTCATGTGTCTGAGCTTAGAGGCGCTCGGCCACGTACTCGGTCAGGTCGACGAGACGGTTGGAGTAGCCCCACTCGTTGTCGTACCAGCTGGAGACCTTGATCAGGTTGCCGCTCACGTTGGTGAGGGTCGAGTCGAAGATCGACGAGTGCGGGTTGTGCACGATGTCGCTCGAGACGATCGGGTCCTCGTTGTACTGCAGGTAGCCGGCCAGGCGACCGTCGGCAGCGGCCTTCTTGTAGGCCTCGTTGACCTCGTCGACCGTCAGGTTCTCGCGGTCCGTGATGAGGGTGAGGTCGACGATCGAGCCGGTGGGAACCGGAACACGGTACGACGAACCGCTCAGCTTTCCCTGAAGCTCCGGGAGCACCTCGCCGATGGCCTTGGCGGCACCGGTCGATGCGGGCGTGATGTTGATCGCGGCCGCGCGCGCACGGCGGAGGTCGCTGTGCGGGCCGTCCTGCAGGTTCTGGTCGGCGGTGTACGCGTGCGCGGTCATCATGAAGCCGCGGTCGATGCCGAACGCGTCGTTGAAGACCTGCGCCAGCGGCGCGAGGCAGTTGGTGGTGCAGGACGCGTTGGAGATGATGTGATCCGTCTCCGGGTTGTACGTGTCCTCGTTCACGCCCATGACGAACGTGCCGTCGACACCGGTGCCCGGAGCCGAGATGAGGACCTTCTTCGCGCCGGCCTCGATGTGCTTCTTGGCGAGCTCGGCCTTGGTGAAGAAGCCGGTCGACTCGATGACGATGTCGAC
>JAQZBG010000374.1 GCA_029239165.1 Microbacterium sp.
CTCGAAGCGCGGGACCATCCCACCGAGCACCCCTGCGGGGTCCGGCGGCGCCACGAAGACGCCGGCCACGAAGCCGATCGTGATGATGGCCATGAGCCCCATGATCACGAACTCGAACGGGCGGGCGCCGCGCCGGGACTGCACCGTGAGCAGGATCATCGACACGGCGCCGGTGATGAGCCCGCCCAGCAGCAGCGGCACGTCGAACAGCAGGTTCAGGGCCACCGCGCCGCCGATCACCTCGGCGAGGTCGGTGGCCATCGCCACGAGCTCCGCCTGCAGCCAGTACGCGCGGCGGGCCCACGGCCGCTTCAGCCGTGCACCCAGCACCTCGGGGAGGCTCTGCCCGGTGACGACGCCGAGCTTCGCGGAGAGGTACTGGATCAGCCACGCCATGATGTTGCCCGCGAGGACCACCCACACCAGCAGGTAGCCGTATTGGGCGCCCGCGGTCATGTTGCTGGCGACGTTGCCGGGGTCGAGGTACGCGACGCCGGCGACCAAGGCGGGGCCCAGCAGCCAGAGGCTTCGCGGCGCAGTGGCCGGGGGCGCGGTCGGGCTCGTCATCGGGAGAGAGGAATTTTTCGGCACACCGAAACCGTATCGCATTTTTCGGCGCACCTAAATATCTTTCGGATCGCGTGAATGGTGGCATTCGAGGTCTCCCTGCACCCCGGTGCGCGAGGCGAAGGCGCGACGCACGGCGATAACCTGGCGGGATGGATGACGCCGCTTCGGACCGCACGCTCGCCGACCTCGATGCGGGGTCTGCAGCCGGCGGCTCGACTGCCCAGCCGGGCTACGGTGTCGGGCCCTGGCCGGGCGGTGAAGAGGCGTGGCCCGAGGGGGAGCAGTACGACCCGGAACTCCTCGCCGCCGGCGACACACGCAACGTGATCGACCGCTACCGCTACTGGCGGATGGAGGCGATCGTCGCCGACCTCGACACGCAGCGGCATCCGTTCCACGTCGCGATCGAGAACTGGCAGCACGACATGAACATCGGCTCGATCGTGCGCAGCGCCAACGCATTCCTCGCCGACACGGTGCACATCATCGGGCGCCGCCGCTGGAACAAGCGCGGGGCGATGGTCACCGACCGCTACCAGCACGTCGTGCACCACGAAGACGTCGAGACCTTCGCCGCCTGGGCTGCGGCGGAGGGCATCCCGATCATCGCGGTCGACAACGTCGAGGGTGCCGTGCCCGTGGACCGCGCCGAACTCCCGCAGCGCTGCGTGCTGCTGTTCGGTCAGGAAGGGCCGGGGCTCTCCGCCGAAGCGCTCGCTGCAGCAACCGCCCACATCGAGATCACCCAGTACGGCTCGACGCGCTCCATCAACGCCAGTGCCGCGGCTGCCGTGATCATGTACGAGTGGTGTCGGAGATACGCCGGCTGACCGCCGCCGGAACCCCTCGACAGGCCGTCACCGCGGGCGTAGCGTGAGTGCCGACCAAGGAGGTCGACATGGCAGTCGTCACACCCATCCGCCCGTTCCTCTGGTTCGTCGACAGGGCGCAGGAGGCGATGGAGTACTACGTCTCGGTGTTCCCGAACTCGTCGATCGACAGCGTGACCTTCTATCCGGATGAGAGCCTCAGCGAGCACTTCGAGGGCATGTCCGGGAAGGTCATCAACGGCGAGTTCACTCTGAACGGGACGCGGTTCGCCTGCCTCGACGGCGGTCCGGAGTTCACCTTCAACGAGTCGATCTCCTTCGTGATCGAGTGCGCCGATCAGGCCGAGATCGATCACTACTGGCAGGCGCTCTCCGCGGTACCGGAGGCGGAGGCATGCGGCTGGTGCAAAGACCGGTTCGGCGTCAGCTGGCAGGTCGTCCCCGCCGGTCTGGACATCCTGCAGCAGCGGCCCGAACAGATCCAGGCGTTCATGCACATGAAGAAGATCGTGATCTCGGAGCTCGAGATCGCCTGAGCTGGTCGGTGCCGGTCAGCCCCGGTCGATGCCGAAGAGGTGGCGGTAGAGGGTTTCAACGCGTAGTGGAGCGGGTCGGCGCAGTGCGAGACCGCGGCTTCAGGCTGTCGCCGAGAGCCAGCGACCGGATCGCACGCGCCAGCCCAGGGTCCCCAGACGCGCGAGCAGATACACGCCGAAGAACGCGACCGCGAGCCAGATGAGGCCCGCCATGCCGTCGACACCGGTCACGGCGATGATCCACAGGGCAGGCAGGAACGGCACCAGGTTCAGACCACCGGCGATCGCGAGGTAGCGGGCGTCGTTCGCTCCCATGAGCACTCCGTCGAGCACGAAGACGACGCCCGCGATCGGCTGGGCGACGGCGAGCACCAGCAGCGCCGGTTGCACGAGGGCGGCGATCTCCGCCGAACCCGTGAAGACGATGCCGAGCACGCCGGACAGCGCGGCTATGAGAGCGCCGACGATCACCCCGAACCAGGCGCCCCAGGCCACGGTGCGTCCGAGCACTCGATGCACCTGCTTCTCGTCGCCGGCACCGAGCTCCTTGCCGATCAGCGCCTGCGCGGCGATCGCCAGGGCGTCGAGCGCGAAGGCCGCGGCGGAGAAGATCGTGAAGACGATCTGCCATCCCGCGAGCTCTTCGGTGCCGATGCCCGTCGCGACGCCCACGGTCGCCAGCAGCGCGACGCGCAGACTCACGGTGCGCAGGAACAACCACCCGCCCGAGGTCGCCGTGTTGCGCAGGCCGGCGCGCTCTGCGCGGAGCGAGGCGCTGTGGCGGGTGGCCAGACGGCGGACGACGAGCGCGTAGGCGGCGACCATGCCCCACTGCGCCGTCACGGTGCCTGCGGCGGAACCCGCGATGCCCCACCCGAGCCCATAGATGAAGAGCCAGTTGAGCACGGCGTTCGCGCCGAAACCGAGCCCCGCGATCCAGAGCGGCGTCATCGTGTCCTGCATACCTCGCAGCAGTCCGGTCGCGGCGAACACGATGAGCATCGCCGGCAACCCCCACATCGAGATCACCAGGTACTCGTTGGCCTGCTGGGCGACCGCATCGCTCGCGCCGAACAACGACACGAGCCACGGTGAGGAGACGGCGCCGACCACGGCGAGCACGGCTCCGAGGCCGAGTGCGAGCCACATCCCGTTGATGCCGACCGACACGGCCTCGCCCGGCTGCCCCGCACCGAAGCGACGCGCGACCGCCGGGGTGGTCGAGTAGGCGAGGAACACCATGAGCCCGACGATGGTCTGCAGCACCGCTCCCGCGATGCCGAGGCCGGCCAGGGGAGTGGTGCCGAGGTGCCCGACCAGCGCAGCGTCCACGATCAGGAACGCGGGTTCCGCGATCAGCGCGCCGAGCGCCGGGACCGCCAGCCGCAGGATCTC
>JAQZBG010000021.1 GCA_029239165.1 Microbacterium sp.
AGTCCGCCGAGGTCCTCCATGGTCATCGCTTTCCTCTGTTCCGGGGGTCGAGACTGTCGCGCAGGCCGTCGCCGAGCAGGTTCAGCCCGACGACGAGGAGCACCACGATCACGCCGGGTGCGATCATCGTCCAGGGGGCGATCGTGACGAGGGTGCGCGCCTCGAAGATCATCGAGCCGAGCGAGGGCGCGGGTGGAGGCGTGCCGAGTCCGAGGAAGCTCAGCGAGGCCTCGGTGAGCACGGCCCACGACAGCGACAGTGTGACCTGCACGATGATGATCGACGTGATGTTCGGCAGCACGTGCCGGAACATGGTCGCCATGCGGCTCTGCCCCGTGCTCTTGGCCGCCTTGACGTACTCGACCTCGCGCAGCGACAGCACGGGACCGCGGGTGACGCGGATGAAGATCGGCACGTAGACGATCGCGATGGCGACGGCGATGGTGAACCAGTTGCGCTCGAACACCGACGCCAACGACAGGGCGAGCAGCAGCGGCGGGAAGGCGAACAGCACATTGGTGACGGCGGTGATCGCCCCGTCGGAGAAGCCGCGATAGAAGCCGGCGATGAGTCCGCACACGGTGCCGACCACGGTGGCGAAGGCGACCGCGACGACCGAGATGAGCGCCGAGTTCGCGACGCCGGCGGCGACGCGCGAGAACACGTCGCGACCGAACTGATCGGTGCCGAACCAGTGCACGGCCGAGGGGGGCTGCAGACGGGACGGCGGGTCCTGCGCGAGCGGATCGAACGGCAGCAGCCCGAACGCCGAGACGAGGCTGAGCACCGCGAGCAGCACCACGATGATGAGCCCGGTGAGTCCGCTGCGGCTGCGCAGCAGGAGGCGCACGCGCTCTCCGGTGCGCCCGCCGCCGGGGGCGAGGGCGGATGTCTGTGAGATGTCGGTCATGCGGCACGCACCCGAGGATCGATGACCCGGTACAGCAGGTCGGTGAGCAGATTGACGATGACGAAGGCGAGCGCGATCACGAGGACGGTGCTCTGCACCAGCGCGTACTCCTTCTGCTGGATGCCGAGCAGCACCTGCCGCCCGATGCCGGGGAGCGAGAAGATCTGCTCCACCACCACGGCGCCGCCGAGGAGGTAGCCGAATTGCAGGCCGGTCATCGTGACGATCGGCACGAGCGCGTTTCCGAGCACGTGGCGCACCTGCAAGCGGCGGGGCGGGACGCCCTTCGCCCTCGCCGTGCGGATGAAGTCGTTCGCGCGGATCTCGAGCACCGCGGTGCGGGTCGTGCGCATGATGGGCGCGGCGATGCCGAAGCCGAGCACGATCGAGGGCAGCAGCATCTGCTGGAGGTTCAGCAGCGGGTTCTCGAAGAGCGTGGCGTAGGCCTGGCCGTTCGGGTTGAAGCCGAACGACGAGGCGAGCACCGCCAGCAGCGCCGTGCCGAGCAGGAACGCCGGGATGGAGAGCCCGGCGAGACCGACGACCTGGCCGAAGCCGTCGCGGACCGAGTCGGGCTTCGAGGCCGAGAGCATGCCGAGCGGGATGCCGATGGCGAGAGCGATCACGATCGAGAAGATCGCGAGCTCGAACGTGACGGGCAGAGCCGCGGCTGTCAGTTCGAGCACGCTGGTCTGCGCCCGGGAGGAGAAGCCGAGGTTGCCGGTGAAGATGTTGCCCAGCCACGAGAAGAACTGCACGAAGAGGGGCTGGTCGAGGCCGTAGTACGCCTCGAGGGCCGCACGCTGCGAAGGCGTGAGGGCGGCCGCCTCGGTGCCGAGGCCGGAACTGATCTGGTCGCCGGGGATGGCGCGCAGCATCAGGAAGACGAAGATGGCGACGCCGAGGAGCGTGCCGAGGGCTGCGAGGATGCGTCGCAGCACGCTGTTGCGGAGGAGCTGTCTGAACATGCGCGTGTGGGGGTGCCTGTCGTCGGGGAGGGAGGGGGCGCGGGGTGGCCGCGCCCCCTCGATCCGCTACTTGATGGAGGTGGTCCGCAGGTACTGCAGCGAGCCGTTCACCATGGGGACGAAGCCGTCGACGGTCGAGGCCGTCGCCGTGTAGGTGTAGCTCGTGAACAGCCAGATCCACGCCGCGTTGTCCTCGAGGTTCTCGGAGACCTGGGCGTAGATGTCCTTGCGCTTCTCCGGGTCGGCCGTCTGGCGTCCTTCGGCGAACAGGGCGTCGAGCTCGGGCGAGGAGTAGCCGGCGACCTGGTTCAGGTTTCCCGTGCTGGTGAAGTAGCGGCCGTACATGCCGTCGGGGTCGGGACGGCCGCCGTTGAGCGCGACGGCGGCGTCGAAGTCGGCCGCGATCCAGCGGTCGACGAACGCACCGGATTCGAGGACCTCGATGTCGAGCGTGATCTTCGCGTCCGCGAGCTGGGCCTTGAGGTTCTGCGCCTCGTTCACGGACGTGGCGTACTCGCCCTGCGAGACGATCGTCTTGACGGTGACGCCGTCTTCCTTTCCGGCCTTCTTCAGGTAGTCGGCGGCCTTGTCGAGGTCGCGTTCGGGGCACGGCCGTGCCTCGGGGTCGGACTTGTACGCCGGAGAGGTGATCGGGCCGGTGACCTCGCCCTCGCCGAGAGCAGCGGTGTCGAGCACCTCCTGGCGGTCGATCGCGCACTGGATGGCGAGGCGCACGTTGACGTCGGCGAGGTCGCCGCGCGTGGCGTTCAGCTGCAGCGCGTGGTAGCTCAGCTGCGGGGTCGTCGCGACCTCGACGTTGGCTCCCTCGGCGGTCTGCGCGACCAGCGGGTCATCGAACACCGCGAGTTGCACGTTGCCGGACTGCATCGCCGAGACGATCGACGACTCGTCGGGGATCACGCGGAACTCCACGGTGTCGAGCAGCGCGGCGTCGCCCCAGTAGTCCTCGTTCTTGGCGAGCGTGATCGACTGGCTCGCCTTGCGGCTGTCGAGGATGAAGGGACCGGTGCCGTTGGGGGTGGTGTTCAGCGCCTCCTCGGTGTCTTCGGAGGAGAGCATGGCCATGTTGATCACGGCGAGGTTCGCGGGGAGAGCGGCATCGGGAGCGCTCAGCGTGAGGGTGACGGTCGTCTCGTCGGTGGCCTCGACGGCGGTGACGGAGGCGAGCGAGGTGGCGGCGACAGCGGCCGTGGCCTCGGCGGCGATCGCGTCGAGCGAGTACTTGACGTCTTCGGAGCCGAACGTGCTGCCGTCGGCGAAGGTGACGCCCTCACGCAGGTGGAAGGTCACCGTGAGACCGTCGTCGGAGACATCCCAGGACTCGGCCAGTCCGGGGACGACGTTGAGGTCCTCGTCGAACTCGGTCAGCGTGCCGTACAGGTTCTGCAGGACGTTGACGGCCTGGAACTGCGTCGCCTTCCAGGGGAAAAGGGTGTCCGGGTCGCTGGTGACGCCGATGACGAGGTCGCCGCCGGCTGCGCCCTCGGAGGAGTCGGAATTGGATGCCGGTGCGGAACAACCGGTGATCACGAGCGCCAATGCGGCGGCCGTGGCGGTGAGAGCGCCGAATGACGCTCGCCGTGCTGTGCTCATTGCAGATTCCTCCTGGCTGGGACGCGTCACCGTGGCGTCGGGTCAGGCGCTGTTGCCTGCCGCCCCGTGAACGTCGTCGGTCTTGGTTGGTACTAAAAGTACACGAAGGTCACTACAGATGTACCAGAAGTTCCTCTACTGTTATGAACAGCGATCGGAGACCGCCATGTCCAATGAAGCTGCCCGCGAAGAAGCCGGCGCACACCCCGTCCTCGTCCGCATGCGCGCGATCCGTCCGGAGCTGCGTCCGAGCGAGCAGCGCATCGCCGACCTCTTCCTCGCCGACCCCGCCGGCACGGCAGGGCTCTCCGTCGCCGAGCTCGCACAACGCTGCGACACGTCGACCACCTCGGTCGTGCGGTTCTGCAAGCGGCTCGGTTACGAGCATGTGCGGGAGCTGCGCAACCACGTGCTGCGCGATGTCGAGAGGGAGACCTTCGACACGGCGGCCCTCCCCGCCGTCTCCGGCGACATCGACCGCAACGACACCCTCGCCGACATCGTCGCGAAGGTCTCGCTCGCCGAGACGCTCTCGCTCGCCGACACCGCGAAGGTGCTCGACACCGAGTCGCTGCGGTCGTCGGTCGAGGCCATCACGTCCTCGACCAGGGTCGACATCTTCGGCGTCGGTGCGAGCTCCATCGTCGGGCTCGACCTGCAGCGCAAGCTCACCCGCATCGGGCGCACCGCGCTGGACTGGTCCGATCCGCACGCCGCCTGGACCTCGGCGGCCACGCTCGGACCGGGGAACGTCGCGATCGCCGTGTCGCACAGCGGCGCGACGACCGACACGATCGAGTTCCTGTTGCTCGCCCGTCGAGCGGGCGCCACGACCATCGCGATCACCAACCACGCCGGGGCGCCACTGGCCGACCAGGCCGACATCGTGCTCACGACCGCCGCGAGGGAGACCGGGTTCCGCTCGGGCGCACTCGGAAGCCGGATCGCCCAGCTCATGGTGGTCGACTGCATCTTCATCGGCGTGGCCCAGTCGAACTACGACCGCTCGATGGAGGCGCTGCGCGACACCTTCGCCGCCGTGCACCGCGTGCGGACCACCGGGGCATGACCGACGACGTCCGGCGCGCACGGAAGGGGCTGTTCTCCGCGTTCGCGGGGCTCGGCGTCACGGCCGCGTTCGTCCCCGCGATCCTCCCCTCAGCCGAGCGCGCCATCGGGGCCGATCTCAGCGCCGCCGTGCCCGCGCTGTTCGCGGGACTGCTCGTCGGGGTGCTGGCGTCCGGGCCGCTCCTGACGCGCCGGCCGCCGCGAACCGCGCTCGTCCTCGGCAGCGCGCTCCAGGCTGCCGCCATCATCGCGGTGGCCATGGCTGCCACGCCCGCGCTGTTCATCGCCGCGGCGGCCGTCGCCGGGTTCGGCTTCGGGCTGGTCGAGGCCTCGGGTTCCGTGGCGGCGAAGTCCGTGGCGGTCGGGAGTGCGACGGGGCTGCTCAGCGCACTGCTGGGAACCGTCGCGGTGTGCGCTGCCGTCACCCCGCTGCTGGTCGCCCTCGGCTCCGACGTGCGTCCTGCCCTCGGGGCGCTGGCGCTCGTGCCGCTCGTCACGGTCGTCATGCTCGCCGGTCCGACTCCTGCGGTCTCCGTGGCCGAGGCTCCTGCGCATCGCGATGTGCGCGGGCTGCTCGTGCTGCTGCCGTTCGCGGTGGCGCTGCCGCTCTACGTCGGCGTCGAGACCGTCCTGTCCGGCTGGTCGGCCGTGATCCCGGAGCGGATGCTCGAGGTCGATCCGGCCCTCGCCGCCCTGGGAACCTCGGCGTTCTGGACGCTGATGGCCGTCGGACGTTTCGGCGCGGCCGCCCTGCGTCGGGCGTCCGTTTCTCCGATCGTGATCCTCGCCACGGCGACGAGTGGGGCCGCGGCGCTGATGGCCGCAGCGGGGATTCTGGTGGGGTCCGAGCCGGTGTGGGCGCTCCTCGCGCTGGCCGCAGTGGTCGTGCTCCTCGCTCCCAGCTACGGCCTCATCCTCGGTCTCGCGCTGGACCGCCTCGATCCAGCCCGCAGCGCTGCGGTGACCGGTGCGCTCGTCGCGTGCGGCGCGGTCGGCGGCACTTTCGTGCCCGCGCTGATCCTGTTGGTCGGCCGCGACCCGGCATCCAGCACGACGTTCTTCGCGTCTGCGGCCCTGTGCGCACTCGTCCCGATGCTGGTGCTGATCGCCGCGCGAACCCGCGCCACGGCGCCGGCGACCGGCTGACTTCTCCTCCCCCATTCCGAGTGTCGAAGATCCTTCCACGGATGCCGGAATACCGCAGGTCGCCGCCGGAGAAGCGGCGTAACGTCGCTTCTGCACCCGCACCACGGCAAGGAGAGCACCCGTGTCCACCGAGATCCTCGCGATCATCATCAGTGCCGTCGGCATCGTGCTCACCCTCGGCGCGAGCCTCTTCGCCGCAGGCGCGTGGATGATCCGCCGCATCGACGACCGCATCGACGCGGTCGACGAGAAACTCAGTTCGCGCATCGACGCCGTCGCGGCCGACGTCACCGACCTCAAGATCTCCGTCGCCCGCCTCGAAGGACCGCCGCGGCACCTCCTCACGGCGAGCCGTTGAGCAGCGTTCCCGTGCGACCCGTCTCTCGACGACCTACCGCAGCACGAGGGCGGCGGCGCCGATGAGCGGCCCCTCGTCGCCCAGCCCCGAGCGCACGACGCGGGTGCGACGCGAATACTCATGCACCGCACTCGCGGTGAGCGCCTGCTGCACGAGGTCGATGTAGTCCGAGGACACCCGCGAGAAGCCCCCGCCGATGGCGACCACGTCGAGGTCGACCAGCGTCGCGGCGTCCGCCAACGCCTCACCCACCGCTTTGGCCGATCGTTCGATCGCCGCGCGAGCGACGGTGTCGCCGGCCGCCGCGTCACGCGCAAGATCTTCGCCGGTGGCACCGGCCCATCCCTGCTGCTGCGCCCAGGCCGCACTCGCCGGACCCGAGGCGATCTCCTCGAGGGTCAGCCCGCCCTCGCGGCGGATCTGACCGAGGTGTCCGGCGTTGCCGGTGGCCCCGGGGATGTACGTCCCGTTCGCGACGAAGCCGCCGCCGACACCGGTCGAGACGACGATCGACAGCGAAGCGCCGGCACCCTGAGTGGCGCCGAGCCAGGACTCGGCGAGCGCGAGCGCACCGCCGTCATGACCGAGGACGGTGGGCACGTCGCGCCCCACGACCGTGGATGCCGCCGCGTGAACCGCCTCAGCGAGTGCGAAGCCGCGCGCGAGCGGCATGTTGACCGGCATGATCGTGCCGAGGATCCGGTCGACGGGTCCGGCGCTTCCCGCACCCGCACCGACGAACTCGGCGTCCCCAGGCAGCGCGGCGAGCGCGTGCTCGACGATCGCGACCACAGCGGCGTTCAACGACTCGAACGTGGCTTCGCGCCCCGTCGTCTGTCGACTGCGGCTTCCCGCGACGAGCACCCCGTCTTCCGCGACGAGCGCGGCCTCCATCTTCGTGCCGCCGACGTCGACGGCCAACGCGTAGCGCGTCACTGGGGGTCGAGCCCGAGGTCGTCGAGGTCGAAGGCCGCACGCCATTCCAGGCCTTCGGCTTCGATCGCGGCCTGCGCGCCGGTCTTGCGGTCGACGATCACGGCGACGGCGACGATCTCGGCCCCTGCCTTGCGCAGCGCCTCGACGGCCTTGAGCGCGGACTGGCCGGTGGTCGAGGTGTCTTCGAGCACGACCACCCGCTTGCCCGTGACGTCGGCGCCCTCGATCTGGCGGCCGCGGCCGTGGTCCTTGGGCTCCTTGCGCACGACGAACGCGTCGAGCGGGCGGTCGGTGGCGACGGAGGCGTGCAGCACGGAGTTCGCGATCGGGTCGGCGCCGAGCGTGAGCCCGCCGACGGCCACGACGTCGAGATCGCCGATCAGGTCGAGCATGATCCGGCCGATCGCCGGGGCCGCCCTGTGGTCGAGCGTGAGCTTGCGCATGTCGACGTAGTACGTCGCCTTCTTGCCACTGGAGAGGGTGAAGTCGCCGTGGAACACCGCCTCGTCCTTGATCAGGTCGAGGAGGGTCTGGCGGTCTGCGTCGAGTGCGGTCACGGCATCCAGTGTAGGAGGTGGGCTCTAGGCTTGACGCATGCGCTTGGCCACCTGGAACGTCAACTCCATCCGCACCCGCGTCACCCGTACCGTCGAGTTCGCCGTCCGAGAAGACATCGACGTGCTGGCGATGCAGGAGATCAAGTGCAAGCCCGAGCAGTTCCCCTACGGCCCGTTCGAAGAGGCCGGTTACCACGTCGAGGTGCACGGCCTGAATCAGTGGAACGGCGTCGCGATCGCGAGCCGCCTGCCGATCACCGATGTGCGCACCGCGTTCGACGGGATGCCGGGGTTCGCGAAGGGGCACGAGGGCCCGGATGCTCCGCTCGAGGCCCGTGCGCTCGGCGTGATGGTCGACGGTGTCCGGGTGTGGAGCCTGTACGTGCCGAACGGCCGTTCGCTCGACGACCCGCACTACCTCTACAAGCTGCACTGGCTCGAAGAGCTGAAGAAGTCGACGGCGGCCGAGCTGTCGGCGAACCCCGACCTGCCGCTCGCCCTGGTCGGCGACTTCAACATCATCCCGTTCGATGAAGACAACGGCGATCCCGATATCGTCGTCGGCCGCTCGACACACGTCTCCCAGCCCGAGCGCGACGCGTTCTTCGCCTTCGCCGATGCCGGGGTGACCGACGTGGTGCGCCCGCTGCTGCCCGAGGGTTTCACGTACTGGGACTACCAGCGCCTGAAGTTCCCCCGCAACGAGGGAATCCGCATCGACTTCGTCCTGGGTTCGCGCACGCTCGCCGAGGCCGTGACGGGCGCCTCGATCCACCGGAACGAGCGCAAGGGCGAACAGCCCAGCGATCATGTTCCGGTCGTCGTCGACCTCGACGTTCGCCGTCTGGGAACAGGCGGGGCTGCAGAAGACGACGACCTCCCGATGATCTTCTCCTGACGGCCGCCCCGGTGACCGTCCGGCTGATCGCCACCGATCTCGACGGCACGCTGCTCGACTCCTCGTCCACGGTCACACCCCGCACGCGTGCAGCCCTCGATGCGGCTCGCGCCCGCGACATCCATGTCGTCCCCGTCACGGCACGTCAACCGATCGGGCTGCGGGCGATCGCGGGCGATGCGGGTTTCGAGGGTTGGGCGCTGTGCAGCAACGGCGCCTATGCCGTGCGCCTGGACGACGGACGGATGCTGTTCGCCGAAGAGCTTCCCGCCGACACGATCCGAGTGCTGGTCGAGGCCCTGCGCGCCAGCATCCCCGGCCTCCTGTTCGCGAGCGTGCGCGAGGGCGGAGAGTCCTTCGTGGCCCAGCACGGCTACGCGGAGATCGCGCAGCTCTCCGACCACAAGCGCGACCCCCGCACGATGGGCGGCGTGCCGCTGGAGCAGGTGCTCGCGGCGCCGAGCCTGAAGCTCGTCATCCGGCATCCGGAACTCGCCCCTGCCGCGCTTTTCGACACGCTGCGCAGCCTCGGGCTGACCGGGTTCGAAGCGACGCTGTCGGGTGCCCCGTTCGTCGAGGTCATGGCCGAGGGGGTCACCAAGGCCACCGGGCTCGCGCGCCTCTGCGAGCACCTCGGCATCGACCGTGCCGACGTGGTCGCCTTCGGCGATGCACTCAACGACGTCGAGATGCTGCGCTGGGCAGGTCACGGGGTCGCGATGGCCCACGCGGAACCCGTGGTTCAGGACGCCGCCGACGAGACGACCGCCTCGAACGACGACGACGGCGTGGCGCAGGTGATCGAGCGCCTGCTCGGCTGACGCCTTCGCCTCAGCTCTCCACGCGGCGGCGCCGCACGAGCAGTCCACCCATCACGGCCAGGAGAACGCCGAGCGCGACGATCGCGACCGGAGCATCGGCACCGGTGCTGGCCAGTCCGCCGCCCGGAGCCGTGGCACCACCGGTCTGAGCACCTGTTGCCGCAGCCGCGGTCACCGTCAGCGTGGCGCTGGCGATCACCGTGGAACCCGACAGCGCCACCAGGGTGTGCGCACCAGCAGGTGCACCGGCCGGAATGCGCAGCGTGCCCTGGAGCGCGCCATCAGCGTCCGCCCTCAACGCTCCGAGCGCGATCGGGTCGGAGCGCAGCTCGAACGCGATGGTCGCGCCCGGCGTGAACCCGGTGCCCGAGACGGTGATGTCCTTGCCCGCGCGGACCGAGCCGGCGGACAGGGTCAGTGCCGGCTTCGGTTCGGGTGCCGTGTCGACCGTGAGTGCGAAGTCGATTCCGGAAACCGCCTCTCCCTCGGGCACAGATACCGGCGTCGCCTCACCTGCCGTAGCGACCCCGTCGAAGAACTGCGGCTTCGCGGTCGTCGTCCCATCGGTGAATGTGGCGCTGGCCTTCAGGATGTAGGTCCCCTGGGGAACCGCCAGCGAGTATGCGCCGGTGAGGGGGTCGGCGCGGGTGTCGTTGACCATCGCACCATCGCTCCACGCCTCCACGCGGACCTCGTCCACGACGTCGGAGTCGAGCGTCACCGTGCCGGCGATCCCGGCCGGCTTGCCGAGCGCCGCATCGATGCCGACGATCTCCTCACCTGGTGCGACCGTCAGGAGCGTCGCGTTCTCCCACAGGAAGGCATCCTTCCAGTACTCCTCCATGAGCCCCCGCTCGTTCGAATGGAAGAGCACCCGGTAGGTGCCCGCCACGACAGGAACGCGGAACGTGCCGTCGGGGTTCGTGTCGACGAAGAACACGTCGACCCCGCTGCCGGCGGCATAGAACGCCACCGCCGCGCTCAACGGCTCGTCGCCGACGCTTCGGGTCACCGTGCCGCTGATGTAGCCGATGCCGGCGAGGGAGGCGTCGACATCGGCAATCGTCTGCAGCTCTGTGACAGTGATGAGCGTCGCAGCGTTCCAGTCATAGGTGTCCTTCCAGTACTCCGCCGCCACATCGGCATCCGACGAGGCGAACCGCAGCCGGTACGAACCGGCGGGGAGACCGGCGAGAGTGTATTCACCTGACTCTCCTGCCGTCGTCGCCGCCACGATCTCGTTGTTGCCGTCGAGAGCCTGCACGTCGGCGCCCGCTATCGGTGAGCCGTCGTCCTCGCGGGTCACGACGCCCTGGATGGCGCCGCCCTGGACGAGCGACGCATCGATCTCGGATCTCGTCTCCCCGTCGTCGATGACGATCGGGGTCGCCTGGACGTAGTCGAACGTCCCCTGCCAGTACTCGCGCTTCAAGTCGGTTCCTTCGGGGAAGAAGCTCACCACGTAGGAGCCGGCGGCGAGCGCATCCAGCGTGTAGGTGCCGTCCGCCTCGGTGAGGGTCGACGCCCACGCCCCACCAGGGCCGGACACGGAGACCGTCACCCCGGACACGGGCGATCCGTCGTCCTCTCGCGTCACCGTTCCGGTGATCGATGCGGACGGCTGGGCCGCGAGTGCCGCATCGATCCCTGTCGAGGCGGATCCGTCGGCCACGGTGATCCGCTCGGCTCGCCAGGATTCTCGCGTGTCGTTCCAGTACTCGGTCACCAGGCTGTCGTCCGGTGCCGAGAATCGCACGACGTAGTCGCCGTCGACCAGGCCGGCGAGCGTGTATGCGCCGGTGGCGTTCGTCACGGCGTCCGCAGAACCGAGTCCATCATCGCTCTCTGCGTGAACGTCGATGCCCGCGAGGGCTGCGCCTCCCGCGGCTGCGGTCACGGTTCCGGAGATCGTTCCGGCACCGACCATCGGATCGTCCGCCGCGACCGCCGCGGTCGCACCGCCCAGGGCGAGCGCGAGCGCCGCCATCCCACCGATTACAGCCCTGATCGTCCCGCGTCGTCGCGTCATCGTCCCACCCCGTGAAGGAGTCCACACGGCGACGATCATGCTGTCGCGGCGGCCTCGAATTCCGTGCCGATCATGCGGCAGCGTCCAACTCGAACTTAGAGGGTCACCGCCGCGGAAGGGAATAGTCGATTCCCTGTATCAACACCTCACCCGAAGGTGCCGACCTCCGGCATGCGGTCGGTGCGCCCGTAGCGGAGGAAGATCACGCCGGCCTCGTCGGTGGCCGGCGGCTCGATGAGCCGCAGCACCGACGGCACGGCGTTGTCGTCGAACACCTTCTTTCCGGCGCCGAGCAGGATCGGATAGACCCAGAGGTTCAGTTCGTCGAAGAGCCCCTCGGCGAGAAGCGTGTGCACGAAGTCGATGCTGCCGATCACGTGCACCTCGCGGTGCGCCGCCCGCAGCGCCGCGACCTCTGCCGCCAGGTCGGCCCCGACCCGGGCGCTGCCCTGCCAGTCGAGTGCGACGTCGGCGTTCCGGGTCGCCACATACTTCGGGACGCGGTCGAAGAGCCGGCCGATGTGCCCCTCGGGACCGTCGGTGTGATGCGGCCAGTACGAGGCGAAGATGTCGTACGTGCGGCGGCCGAGCAGCAGGGCATCGAGGCCCCGCATGCCGTTGTCGACTTCTGCGCCCATCCCCGGCGACGGGTATCCCGCCTGCCAGCCGCTGAAGCGGAAGCCGCCCGAGGTGTCTTCATCGACGCCGCCCGGCCCCTGGGCCACGCCGTCCAACGTCATGAAGAGGTCGATCAGGATGCGACCCTGGGTGGCATCCTGCAGGTCAGCAGTACTCATGTCGTGCTCCCTACGGTCATTCGAGCGATGTGGAAGGTGGCCGCGAACGAGTCGAGCCAGGACGCGTCTCCGCGGACCACCGCGACGACGTCCTGGGCAAGGGCCTCGGCGGGCGTGATCTCGCCGCCGATCAGTCGCCGGATTCCGGGGCCGGCCACGATCACGGCATCTGCCTCCCCCTCGGGCATCCGCCCACCGACGGGCGGGGCGGGAGGCGCGAGCTGCGCGACCCGCAGCTCGCCGTCGCGCACCGAGGCACGCAGCGCGACGTCGCCCACGTGCAGCTCGTAATCGGCATCGGTCGCATCCTCCGCCTGGAACGCGGTACGCAAGGCCATGGTGAGCGAGTCCGGGGTGACGACATCGCCGTCTTCGGGATCGCCCATCGCCTGGAAACCCCAGCGTCCGAGGGCGAGCATGACCGGCTCGAAGGATCGCCCGTACGGCGTCAACTCGTACACGAGTCCGCAGTTCAGCAAGGGGACGCGGCGGACGACCCCGCCCTCCTGCAGCTCCTTCAGACGCGTGGAGAGGATGTTGGTCGGGATGCGCGGCAGGCCCTGCTTGAGGTCGGTGTAGCGGCGGGGTCCGACGAGCAGATCGCGGACGATGAGCAGGCTCCACCGTTCCCCGATCAGCTCGACGGCCGTCGTCACGCCGCAGTATTGGCCGTAGCTGCGCGCCGCCATGTCAGGCCGAGGCGGCGGCGTCGGCCACGTGATCCGGACCGTTCGCGATGGCCTCGGGGGTCATGTACAGGAAGCCGAGCGAGTTGCCGTCGGGGTCGTCGAGGTCGCGCGAGTACATGAACCCGTAGTCCTGCACCGGCTTCGGCTCGACCCCTCCGGCGGCCAGGCCCTTGGCGAGGATCGCATCGACCTCTTCGCGGGAGTCCTGGCTGAAAGCGACGGACACCTGGGCGACTTCCTTCGGGTCGGCGATGGTCTTGTCGGTGAAGGTGGCGAAGAACTCGCGCTTCAGGACCATGAAGTAGATGTCGTCGCTCCACACGATGCAGGCGGCGTTCTCGTCGGTGAACTGCGGGCTGATCTCGCAGCCGAGAGCCGTGTAGAACGCCTTGGCACGCTCGAGATCACTGGTGGGCAGGTTGACGAAGACCTTGGTCATGATGACTCCTTTGTCGATGAGATGACACGATACTTGCAAATAACAACCTTGCTTGTCAATAGCAAGCAGTCGATGGCTCGCCGGCTTCCGATCCACCGCACGGGGGATGCTCCGGCGCGGTCGCCGCCCTACGGTGGAGGGATGCCTGCCACCGTGTTCACCCGCACGCCGACCGAGCGAGAACGACGAGCCGACGTGATCCTCGCCGCCGTCATGTTCGTCGGCGCGGTACTGAGTGCCGGCCTGTCCTCGATCGCGGAGATCTACGGCGACGAGCAAGCGCCCCTGTGGTGGGCCCTGGTCTACGCCGTCGTCGCCACCGCTCCCCTGGCCTTCCGTCGCCGCTGGCCCGGAACAGCCGCCGTCATCGTGGCTGCGGCGTACTTCACGGCCGTCACGATCCGCGTCCCCGAGATCTATGTCGGCAACATCGTGATGTTCCTCACGCTGTACACGGTGGGCGCGTGGATGAACGATCGTCGTCGAGCGATGCTCGTGCGCGTCGGGATCATCGTCGGCATGTTCGTCTGGCTGATCATCACGATGTACCGCGACGCCATCAGCGAGGCCGACAAGGCGGATGTCGCCGCCGGAGCAATGTCGCCGTACGTGGCCTTCATGCTCATCCAGCTGCTGTTGAACGTGCTGTACTTCGGCGGCGCGTACTACTTCGGCGAGCGCTCGTGGGCAGCGGCTGCACAGATGGCGGTGCTCGAGCAGCGCACGGCCGAGCTCGAACGGGAGCGCGAGGTCACCGCAGCACAGGCCGTCGCCCTCGACCGGGTGCGCATCGCGCGCGAGCTGCACGACGTCGTGGCCCACCACGTGTCGGTGATGGGCGTGCAAGCAGGGGCCGCGCGCCTGGTGCTCGAGCGCGATCCCGCGGAAGCCGCACGCATCCTCTCCGGCGTGGAGGGCTCGGCGCGCGAGGCCATCCATGAGCTGCGGCAGCTGTTGGAGACGCTGCGCACCCCCGGCGGCGAGACGACGGATGCGGCGTCCACGCTCGCCCTCGACGACATCGCCGAGCTCGTCGAAGCGTCCACCGAGGCGGGGCTGCCGACCGAGTACACCGTGATCGGCGATCCGGTTCCCGTCCCGTCACTGGTGGCCGTGAACCTGTACCGCATCGCGCAGGAGTCGCTCACGAATGCCCGCCGCCATGCCGGCAGCGGAGCCACCGCCGACGTCCGCGTCCGGTACGACGACGACGGGGTGGAGCTCGAGATCGTCAACACCGGACGCGCGGTCACCCAGCTCCGCCCCGGTCTCGGCCAGCTCGGGATGCGGGAGCGCGCCGCCGCCTCCGGAGGCACGCTCGAAGTGTCGCCGCGACCGCTCGGCGGGATGCGGGTGCGCGCGCGGGTGCCGGTTCCCGCCCCGGCAGGAACGAGCGCAGCCCGATGAGCGATCCCATCCGCGTGCTCCTGGTCGACGACCACGCACTGCTGCGCGCCGGCTTCCGTACCATCCTCGACACCCAGCCCGACATCACGGTGGTCGGCGAGGCCTCATCGGGGGCGGAGGCCGTGGCGCAGGCATCCGCGCTCCATCCCGACGTGATCACGATGGACGTGCAGATGCCCGACATGGACGGCATCGAGGCCACCCGCCGCATCGTCGCCGACCCTACGATCGAGGCGGCCATCGCGATCGTCACGACCTTCGACAGGGACGACTACCTGTATCAGGCGCTGGACGCCGGGGCGAGCGGCTTCCTGCTCAAGAACGCCGGCGCGGAGGATCTGATCGCCGCCGTCCGAGCTCTGGCGGCCGGCGACGGGATGCTCGCGCCCGAGGTGACTCGCCGGGTACTCGCACGGTTCGCTGCCGCATCCCCCGCCGCCACCCCCGTGCCCACCTCGACGTCGGTGGAGCGCAGCACCGCCCGCAAGGGCACGCTCGTCGAGCCGCTCACCGACCGCGAGGCCGAGGTGCTGACGCTGCTCGCCGATGCGCGGAGCAACGCCGAGATCGCGCGGGCGCTGTACATCGGCGAGGCGACGGTGAAGACGCATGTCTCGCGCATCCTGCAGAAGCTCGGGGCCCGGGATCGCGTGCAGGCGGTCGTGCTCGCGCACCGCATGGGCCTCGCGTAGACGGACCGGTGCGCCTGCGCGCTAGCCTCGGAGCCATGCCCGAAACCGTGCCGCTGTCCCGCCCGATCCTGGCGGGCGTCGTGACGGCACTGGTCGGGTTCACGAGCTCGTTCGCGGTCGTGCTGACCGGGCTCGATGCCGTCGGGGCGAACGCGGCGCAGGCCGCGAGCGGGCTGCTCGCCGCGAGTGCGACGATGGGTCTCGCGTGCGTCGTGCTGGCGTGGCGGTACCGGATGCCGATCACCGTGGCGTGGTCCACCCCGGGCGCGGCTCTCCTCGTCGCGACCGGCACCGTCGAAGGCGGGTGGTCGGCGGCGGTCGGCGCCTTCCTCATCACGGCCGCACTGATCCTGCTCACAGCCCTGTGGCCGGCGCTCGGGGCACTGATCGCCCGCATCCCGCCCTCGATCGCGCAGGCGATGCTGGCCGGGGTCCTGCTGCCGCTGTGCCTGGCCCCGATCACGGGTATCGTCGCGAACCCCTGGGGCGTGGTGCCGGTCGTGCTCACGTGGCTGGTGTTCGCGCGTCTCGCACCGCGGTGGGCGGTCCCGTTCGCGTTCGTCGCGGCCGCCGTGGTGGTCGCGGTGTCGCTCACCGGCGGATCCGTCGGCGATGCGGAGCCGTTCGATCCCGCCGTGCTGCTGCCCCGGCTGGAGTTCACCGCCCCGACGTTCACGGTGGGCGCGTTGGTCGGTCTCGCACTGCCGCTGTTCATCGTGACGATGGCCTCGCAGAACGTGATCAGTGCCGCCCTGGCCGCTTCGCCGGATGCCGACCCCGACCCGAAGCGGCGGTGGGTCGCAGGGGTCTCGACCGGTGTGTCGTACCTCGTGCTCGGCGCGTTCTCCGCCGCCTTCGCCGCGCTCGTCGCGCTCGCCCCTGCCGCGGTGATCCCCGCGGTCGCCGGCCTCGCACTGTTCGCCGCGTTCGGGGCTTCCGTGCAGCAGGCGATCGACGATCCGGGTGAGCGCGTCCCCGCGGTCGTGACCTTCCTGGTGGCCGCATCCGGGATCTCG
>JAQZBG010000375.1 GCA_029239165.1 Microbacterium sp.
GTGGGAGGAGCAGATGCGATGTGGGCCACTCTGCTGTTCGGTGCGGTGGCATCGAGCGCTCTCGTCATGGGCGCTGCGATCGGGGTGCGGTTCGAGCTCCCGAAACGACTCCTCGCGATGTTGCTCGCCTTCGCGGCGGGTGCTCTGATCACCGCGCTGAGTTTCGAGCTGTTCGAGGATTCGTACGAGCGGGGAGGCATCTGGCTGGCGGCGATCGGACTCTTCGTCGGCGCGGTCGTCTTCACGGTGTTGAGCGCTCTGCTCGACCGTTGGGCCCAGCCTGCTGCACATCCGAAGCCGGCGGACGAGTATCAAGGCAGTGCCAAGCTGGATACGGATGCGGCCGCCCAACAGCGCGCCCCTGCGGCAGCGACGACCCGGGGCGCGGCCGGGCTGGCGTTGCTGGCGGCAGTGACACTCGACGGGGTGCCGGAGAATCTGGCGTTGGGCATCTCGCTAACGGAGGGGACCGGAGGCATAGCCCTGCTGGCGGCGATCTTCGTCTCCAACTTCCCGGAGGCACTCGTGGGCGCGGCGTCGATGCGTGAACAAGGTCGATCGGCGGTTCAGGTCATCGGTCTTTGGACGGCATGCGCCGTCTTGCTGACGTTCGCCGTGCTGGCGGGAGCCGCATGGTTGGCCGACTCGGATCCCGCGGTCGTGTCGCTGCCACTGGCATTCGCAGCGGGCGCGGTCATCGCGTCGCTGGCCGACACGTTGATGCCCGAAGCGTTCGAACACGGCGGCCCTGCGGTGGCGCTCTCCACCGCGGCGGGATTCGTCCTCTCCTTCGTACTCTCCCTGGCTTGAACCCACACCGGAGCGTCACGGCGCTGGCCCGGCCCAACATCTCAATCGCGCACACCGACGATGCGCGTCTCATTTCCGCACGGCTGCGGATCGGGTCGCGTGCTCCTCCTGCTTTGCCACCTCCGAGCTAGGGCTCCAGCTACTCTGACGGGATCTCGTCGACCAAAGATGACTGCACGTATTCCATCGCCTGGTGGAATTGCGGATCTTGTGCGCGCTTCTCGATGTCGCCCGCGTCGACGTCCAGCTTCTGGAAAGCCCACCACGGGTGCCCTAGCGGATCGCGGAATCTAGACACGATGTCCCCCCAGGCGAGCGCGGCGGGTTGAGTGACCACGCGAGCGCCCGGCAGATTCCCCCCTGGCGAGCACCTCATGGACGTCATCTACGTACACGCGCAGGTGGGTGGGCAGTGTCCGGCGGCTATCGAAAAGCATGACCACCGAATCGCCGATTGCGAGTTCGGCGTGCTGCACGCGGCGTAGCAGTGATGATTGCAGCGCTCGCGTTTTGACCCGATTGAGTGAGTTCAGGGCTTCGAGGTGAGGTCTCGTCGCGCGTTCCGACGGCGTGCGGCTACGCCGGTGCAAGCTCCGCATGCGCTTCCCGAACCTCGCGGCTGCTGCCGTCCCTGGTCCAACGATCGCGACGGTGCCACGGCGATGTCGCGGACCTCGGTGTCAGGGCCGTTCCTAGAGGCCGCTAGAGCGCCTAACCGTCACGGTCCCAACTGCGTCTGACCGTTGATCGGGGGCGCTTGCGGGCGGGGGCATCGTGAGCAGGCTGCGGCTTGTGGCGGCGGGCTCGACACGGTTCGCGAAGCGCCCGTTGGTGAAGCGGGATCGTGTCAGGACACGGTCCAGCCGATGACCCGCAGTACCTCGCGCGCTGCATCCTGCTCGCTCCGGTCATACGTGGAGACCAGGACGTCGCGGATCTGCTCCAGATCCGTGCGTGCAGCATGGTGGTCGACCCAAGCGCGAAGTGACGCCCGCCACTCGTCCGTCGGTTCCCGCTCGGTGACCCTCGCCTTGAGCACGTCGATGGGGGCAGTCAACTCGCAGACGACGAAGGACGCTGCCGGCACCGCGGCGCGTAGCTCTTCGAGCCGCTCAGCGTCGGCGATGACGGTGGGGATGATCACGCGGATGTCGGGCACCTGCGCGTAGTTCGGCCAAATCGCCGCCAGGTTGGTGAGCCAGAAATCACGACGGGGCGACGGGAAGATGAGGTTCAGCTCGTCAACATCGATGACGGCATGTGGGACGCCGTCGGCCCGGAGGTGCTCGGAGATCGTCCGAGCCAGCGTGGTCTTTCCTGAGCCGGGTGAGCCGTGCAGGATCAGGACGTTCGCGGAACTCACGCGGCGACGATACCAATCCCCCAGCCGGGGCGCTCCTGCGGCGGACCCGACCAAGTCACACTCACGTCGATCCCGCACGGAGCCGACTGTTTCGGTGGCGGCGACCGCACCCCCGGCGACGATGGTCTTCGAGCACCTGTAGCACCGGAGCGTGAGTCTGGCCCCCATGGGATTACGGTGCGCGACGGGCGGCAGCGGCCCAGCCGCGCCGGTGGCCGGTCCCGCTCCGGGCGTTTCATGCAAGGGCTCGCCCCTTGCTGGTTGGCGCCGGGGCTAGGTCGCGGGCCGCGATGGATGTGGTCGTCCGCACGTTCGGGGATGAGCTGCTTGACGTCGTCGTGCAGGAGGTAGGAGAAGTGGTCAGATGCGACGAGGCGGCTGTTCTGAGGCGGGACGTCGGTGGTCGCGGAGTCGACTGAGACGACCAGGTCGCCTCGCACTCCGCGGTGGCCGTATCCGGCTCGCGCGAGTCCGTGCAAAGCGCTGAGGGCGATGCCGGCAACTTCGGGGGCTCCTTCTGCGTCGACATCGCCTGCCGCAGCCCAGAGATCGGCTGTCGCCTTTCGTCCTGTGTACGCGGTTCGGAACAGCGATGTCGGGCTCATCTCCTCAAGGCCGGGGGGTAGCTTTCGGAACAGGAGGGATGCGATGCGGCTGATCGGATCGATCATGCCACCTGTGAGGACGCGCAGGGCCCCCAGTGCTACTCGACCTCCGAGTAGGCCACCGCGGGCCTGATCGACGAGTTCGGTGCCGCCGAATGGTGTCCCGAGTGCGATGACCCGGAGATCGTCCCCGGCGTGGTGGTTGCTGAGGATCTCCGCGGCTCGCCTCGCGACCAGTCCACCGCGGGAATGAGCGACCAGCGAGACCCGCTCCGCGCCGAGTCGACTGATCTGGTAGGCCAGGAGGTCGGAGTTCTGAACGATGCTGTGCCAGGTGTCGTGTTCGAACCGGACGATGCGGTGCTGAGGGACGAGGCTAGCGAGCTCCCTTGCCATCGGGATGGCCGTGCTCATTGTGCCGTGGACGGCGATGACAGTCGGCAGGTGTTCCGGCCACGCGTGCTCGATCCGAGGGATCTCGCTGACGACCCTGAACCCATCCTCGGCCTCGGCCTTCGCCATCCTAAGCCGCCGGAAGGGGTCGTTCCGAGTGCGGATCTTTCCCGCTGACAGAGCGAGCCTGCCGACCATATACGCGCCACGCTCGACGGTGGGGAACTGCACTCGCATGCCACCATCGCGAAGCTCGGTCACACCGTCGACCACGCTGGAGCCGCCGCCTCGATACAGTCGCCACACGAGGAGTCGGCGAATTCGAAGGGTACCCGTTCGCGCCTCGAGCTGAGATGAGCGCAGAACAATGTCGTCTTCAACGATCCCGACGGGGTATTCGTCCAGGTCGAGCCCCGACGAACCAGGCGGAATCGGGACGATCAGTGAGAACGCGGTGAACGTGGCTGCGGCGCGAACACGCCCGGACTCCCGCACCCCCAAGACAGCGACACCAGCATCAACCGTGAACTCGACCTCGCTATCAACGGGCTCCTCGGGGAAGAGAGCATGGGATGTCCTCTCCCGCAGAAGCCGCTGCATCCCTTCCAGGGTGGCGACGAGGCCGCCTGCGGAGGCGAGATCAGTCGAGCCGAGCGGGCTCCAGGTCTCTGGAGTCTCGCCAAGGAATAGATCGGATGTCTCAGCATCGTGCACGAGATGCGCCCACAAGGGCGGGTTCAGGTAAGCCAGGTTTGACCGATCTGACGCGATCGCCTCCCTGTCGACTATCTCTACGTCGTCGTCCGCTGTCGCGCTGAACGCGTCAATCTGTACCTTCCCACCGAGCGCTGAACCCCGTTCGACGACCACAAGTGGGCGCAACTGCTCGCGGAATGTGTAACGACTGTCGAAGGCTCGGAACACACCGCACCACCCCCATGGAGATCAAGCCGAAAGGCCGTGCGCATGGTCACCGCCAGGACCGACCATAGACCCGACGATCCGACGACGGAATGGAGTATCTCCCATGGGGCTCGGTCAGCACGCGCGTAGCCAAGGCGACCAGGAGGAGTGCGCGTGGATCGGTCGCTCAGTGCGCCGAATCGTTAGGCCTCATGGAAGATCAGGTCGCGTGTGGGCCGCAAGCCGGTCCCTCCGCGCGGTTCAACTAGACGAAGGCCGTCGACTGCGGGCCCAGGATGTTGCTCCGCAAACCACAGGGCACGGGCCGGCTGCCACGCCAACACCGACCTGCTGGACCCGCTGTTGCACGGGTATCGATCAGGCCGCTGTGTGGCGAGCGAACAGCGCGTTTAGCACCGACCGCAGCCGCACAACCCCCTCATCTGCCGGCAGGGCTGTAATGGCGTCCGCCTCGCTCGCGAAATCGATGCCCTCCTCAGCAAGCAGTTCCTGAAGCGTGACGCCGTCGAAGCGGATTTCGTGGAGCCTTGCACCTACTCCTGTGCCGGCGTAAATGTTCAGATCGGTGCAGGCGCCATCATCGTCGTATTGAATTGTCGGAGCCAGCCCCGGAAACCGTTGGCGGAACTCGACATGCGGCGCGCAGTAGATGATCCCGATGTCGTCGCCGACCCCGGATTGACCTGCTTGGAATCCGTTGGCGATCATCAGTGGATTTAGCTCAGCGCAAATGAGATCTGCGAGAGCTTGGGGTTCGAGGTGCGCGTCCACGCTTCGATCTTCTCGCGTATACCCACAGCGCACGACAAACCGTCCGCTATCGTGCTGACGTGCTTCCCCGAGATGCGGCGAGAATTCGTTTCCGTCCGATGACGCCAGCGGACCTCGATGAGATGGCGGGTCTGTTGGGTGATCCCCAAGTCATGCAGTTCTACCCGGAGCCGAAGACCCGCGAACAGGCGGCTGCGTGGATCGCATGGAACGAACGGAACTACGACGAACACGGCTACGGGCTCTGGATCATCGAGACGCACGCGGGCGAATTTGTCGGAGACTGCGGTCTGACATGGCAAGAAGTCGACGGAGTCAGCAAACTCGAGGTGGGGTACCACGTCACTCCGCGATGGCAAGGCCACGGCGTCGCGACCGAGGCGGCGGCGGCGTGCCGCGACTTTGTACGCGAACACGTCGGCACGCGGGAACTGATCGCGATCATCCACCCAGACAATCGCGCCTCCGAGCGAGTGGCCGAGAAGATCGGGATGCGTCGCGTCGAGGACGCCCACGCGGCAAGCGGTGCACGCCGAATCGTCTTGAGCATGACCCTCTAGCCCAAAGGACCGAGGAGAGATGACGGCCGGCTCCGCCCAGCCGCACGGACCACGGTCGCGAAGCGAACGCGGACTTTCGAGCGCCTGCCGCGTAGGGTCGGTCGCATGTGGGAACACGTAGGTGACCCAGTTAGCGTGCCGAACGTCGTCGGAATGCCCTTCCATCTCGCTGATGCTCTTGCAGCCAGCCATGGCGTCACGCTCGCCAACCCGGATCCTGATGG